>JBIINB010000179.1:0-7910 GCA_044337705.1 Pirellulaceae bacterium
CCGTTTCGGCTACGCCTCCACTCCAGCAGCACAGCGAGCCGCTAATCCATTCCCAACCCTTACTCTCATAACACCTGGACAGAAATTGGGGGCAGGTCACTGAATTCATGCCCGGGAATGAAGCGAACGTAAATTTTCATGACAAGGAACGAGATACCCCCGGCAAGAGAAATGCCGATGCTTCGCTCAGGGTGATGAAGCCGACTCTGTTGTAAAGCGGTATCCCGGCGGACGTAGCAAGCAGCAGGATTTCTCTGGCTCCTGTCTGCAGCTCAGAAGCGATCGTAGAGTGCAACAATTGCTGGCCAATTCCTTGCCGCTGAAGATGGCTCATAGTCGCCATGCACCACAGGACTGCCGTCTCTCCGATCCTGCTGATTCTCAGGGAGCTGACGATGCGGCCTGATTGATATGCCACATAAACGCGTAACCCTGGGCATTCAGGTACAGTTCTGCCAAAAGCCGCGTTGATTGCTTCCATTGGGATTTCAAAAGCGGAAGAAACCGTTTCGTTTGCAGCCGCAACCTCCCGATCGTCGGCGGCTTGGCAACATTGCAACTGTTCGCCTGTTACTGCACCCTGTGAAGTCTCGAGTCTCATCAATGGAATCCGGCAAACCGGTTGCAGTTGTCCGGACAAATGATCGAGGTCGTTCCAATTCGAGACAATTAGGCAGGGCGACTTCTTCCCACGGCATCGGTCAAGAATCCTCTGCAGTACCTCGGGGCGCCGTCTCGCTGTCGACATAATTGCCATATTTAGATCGGGATAGGGCAGATCAGTCAGAACCGTCGACGAACAATCATCCATCGCTACTTCCACCTGCTCTGACTCAATAAAAAGGTGGACCAGCGAAAGTTGTACAATCCTCCACTTGGCGTTGACATCTTGCCGAGTCATACCAGAACTCCATGACAAATAACACGCATCGAAAAAATTCGAACCTCCATCTAGCTTGCATTTGCCAAGGTACGGGACTAGGAATCCTACTCTTCATGGCGATGACCGAGGTATTGAAGAAGAGGCACCCTATGCTACCCATACGCCGAAGATTGCAGTTCGCAAGATCAAATCATCGGCGAGGATACCGATGCCTGAACACCTCGCCCGCCAGGACTGGATTTCGTCCGTTCGAGTTCGCACTCGGGTTCCACATCAAGACCGGAAGTCAGTATTCAGGCGGACTAGCAACAGTACCGGAAAGGATCGAATATTCGACCGACCTCGCTGGCTACCACCCCGGCCATCAGGCTCTTGGGAGAGAATCTCAACATTTTGAGCGCCGACCGAGCCGCAGCGATTTTGGTTAGGCTCGGAACACAACACAGACTCCACCGCTAAACTCATGGAAATGCGGTAGTATTAAGGATTCCGCAGACAGCAGTTCTTGTACTTCTTGCCAGATCCGCAAGGGCAGGGGTCGTTCCGCCCCACCCGCTGATCCATGTTGCGGATCGGGTCCAGGCGAATGGGCGGATCAGAGGCTTGTGCCGACGATGGAGCGGCGGGTGCAGTCTGTCCGCGCGCAGCAGCGGCTTCCGCCTGAGCGACTTGGCGTGCCAAATCGGCTGTCGATTGCGGGGCGTCGTGCCTTGCAGAAGTTTCCACAAAGGTGCTGCCGACAAAATCCTCTGACAACCCTTCCATCCGGAAGATGATGTCGGTCATCTGCTCCCCAATCGAGAACCACATCTGGTTGTACATCCGCATCCCTTCGCGTTTGTACTCCACCTTGGGATCCATCTGCGCGTAGCTCTTCAGGGAGATCGCCGAACGCAAATGGTCCATCGCCAGAAGGTGATCCTTCCAAGCACCATCGACGATATTGAGCAGCACCTGACGTTCCATCCGTCGAATCTCAGGATAGTACCGCTCATCAATCGACTCCCGCACCATCCTCCGCACTTCCTGCTCGTCATAGCCAAGCCAACGATCTCCCTCGGGAAGATCCAACTGGCTGCTTTGCATCCACTGAAGAAAGGCCTCCACGGCAGTTTGGGACTGCGGCAATTGGGAGACTTTCGTACCCGGCTTAGCCCCAGAAAACAGCCTGGCAACTACGTCGTGCGACTCCTTTGACACTTCCTTCGAACGCTGTTCGCACCGTTCGCTGGCCGCGTGGACCCCATCCAGGCTAAGTTCCGACGGGATCTCGCTTATCCGAAGCGACGGATCGGCGAAACGATTGGCCGCCCAGTCGAAAAACTCAGGGGCTCGAATCGTCGTCGTCTCCTGATTCTGGCCGGGAACCCGGAAATTCATCAGTCCAGCCATCACCGGATAGGAAACCTCCCGCGCGCGGTAAGCTTCTTCGGCGCTCCGGTAGAGCATCTCCTTGAGTTCCTTCGGCTCCTTGTCAGCGCACTGCGACGGGGCGATCTGAATCCCAAATTTATTCGCCATCCACTCGCAGAGCATCTTCATGCCATACGCTTCCTGCAGCAGTGGAGCCCCGGAGAGGAGGTCGACATCACCCATCTTTTCGCGGACTCGTTCCAGCAGAAACTCATCAACCCGATCGCGGCCCACCTTTTTCAGTTCGGAGGTACGCACTTGGGTTCCGAAGCGGCTGTTGGCAAAATTGACCAGCGCTTCCCAGTTCCATTCCGACTCCTCTTCCTCGGATGGAAGATTTTCGTCTATCGAATCTAGGATCTGCGTTTCAGCAGCCCGCTCGGCCATGTCCTTCGCGTAGTAGATCGCCGCTTCGGCGTCGGTGGTTCGGAAGTCTTTGGCATCCAATTGGCAACCCAGACGCGGTCCGGCCCAGCGGGCAAACGATTCGGGGCCGAACATCGGGTCGGTGAATTGATCGACGTTGTGGTGGATCTGATCGCGAATCTGTTCCAGAACAATCTCACGGCAGGAAGTACCATCCAGGATCCGCTGCCTGTAGGAGTAGACTCGTTTCCTCTGCTGATCCATCACCTCGTCGAATTCCAGCAGATTCTTTCGGATATCGAAGTGTCGTTCTTCGACCTTCTTCTGTGCGGCGGAGATGCGTTTGCTAACAAAGGAACTCTCGATCGGCTCCCCGTCTCCCATCCCCAGTTTGCCCATCATGTTGCGGACCCAGTCCCCGGCGAAAATACGCATCAGGTCATCTTCCAACGACAGGAAGAATCGACTGGTCCCTGGGTCTCCCTGGCGACCACATCGACCGCGAAGCTGCAGATCGATTCGCCGCGACTCATGCCGCTCGGTACCCACCACGTAAAGTCCGCCGATCGACCGAACGAACTCTCCTTGCTCCTTCATCCGCTCCTTCTGCTCGATCTCGTGCACAAGGCTGTCCCACACATCGCGAGGCACATCCAGCCGAGTCGGGTAGGTGTGCTGTAGCCGTGCCCAGGCCATCGTTTCGGGATTGCCTCCCAGAATGATGTCGGTGCCACGGCCTGCCATGTTGGTTGCAATGGTCACCGCACCAACTCGCCCCGCCTGCGCGATGATCTCTGCCTCGCGTTCGTGATTCTTCGCATTGAGCACCTGGTGAGGAATTCCCCGCTGCTCAAGAAGCTTGCTCAATCGCTCACTCTTCTCGATCGATACCGTCCCGACCAGGACAGGCCGACCGCGTCGATAGGACGTTTTGATATTGCCCTTGGGGATCTCCTGCACATCCTTCTGTCCCTTTTCCTTCCAGCGGATTGCGGTGTCGGAATCCGATACGATCTCGCCGTCATGGAATTTACCATCCTTCGTCTGGATCGAATCCCATTTGCTGACCGACTCGATCTCGTCGGCCACCGCCTGGTACTTCTCCTTCTCCGTCAGGAAGATCATGTCTGGGAATTCGATCCTCTGCATGGAGCGGTTGGTGGGGATAGCGACCACATCGAGTCCATAGATCTTGTAGAACTCATTGGCCTCCGTCATCGCTGTCCCGGTCATCCCGGAAAGTTTTTTGTAGAGCTTGAAGAAATTCTGCAGGGTGATCGTTGCGAGCGTCTGAGTTTCCTCCTTGATCCGCACCCCTTCCTTCGCTTCGACCGATTGATGCAATCCGTCGCTCCACTGCCGCCCTTCCATGAGGCGGCCAGTGAATTCGTCGACGATAACGATCGCACCTTCTTTGACGACGTAGTTGACGTCGCGCTTGTAGAGATAATGTGCTTTGAGGGCGTTGTCGATCATGTGCGGCCATTCCATGTTGCCGGCGGTGTAGAAACTTTCTACACCCGCCAGCTTTTCGGCCATTCGAACCCCTTCGTCGGTCAGGTTCACCGTGTGGTCTTTCTCATTGACCGTGAAATGCTGCTCGACCTTCAAGCTCCTGGCGATCCGATCGGCTTCGGTGTATTTCTTCACATCCTGATGCGCGGGACCGGAGATGATCAACGGCGTGCGGGCTTCGTCGATCAGAATGTTATCGACTTCGTCGATCACGGCATAATCGAGTGGCCCCTGAACCTGCTGCATCTGCAGAGGGAATCGATGATCGCCAAGCCGCGCTTGACGCATGTTATCGCGCAGGTAGTCGAACCCGAATTCGTTGTTCGTTCCATAGGTGATATCGCAGGCATACGATTTCTGCCTAGCGTCATTGCTCATCTGCGACTGAATGCTTCCGACGGTCAGCCCCAACCCCATGTAAAGCGGCCCCATCCATTCCATGTCTCGACGAGCCAGGTAGTCGTTGACGGTGACGACGTGGACCTTGCCACCCAAGGCATTCAGGTATGTAGGCAGCGTGGCGACCAGAGTCTTGCCTTCGCCAGTGACCATTTCTGCGATGTTGCCGCCGTGCAGCACCATGCCACCGATCAGCTGCACGTCATAGTGACGCATTTTCAGGAATCGCTTGCCACCTTCCCGGCAGACCGCAAACGCATCGACAAGAATGTCATCCAGCGTTTCGCCACTGGCCAGCCGCTTTCGCAAGACCGCCGTCATATCCCGAAGCTCAGTGTCCGAAAGCGACTCCAGCTTGGTTTCCAGAGCGTTGATCTGCGCAATTTTGCTCTGGTGGCGTTTGATCTGGCGTGCGTTTGAGGAACCGAAAATACCGGTGATGCCGCGTTCGATTCCTGAAAGCATTCCCTGCAGAGCGCTGCTGGTATTTTCCCAGATTTTTTCCAGCTTATCCATTCGTGCAATCCCTTTGCAATCCGCTTCAACACCAACGCCCGATGACGATGCGTCCTAAGCCCCTGCCACGGAAGTCGTCGTCCCTGAAATCCCTGCCCACATCGCTTCCACCCGCCCTCAACCGCCCTAGCCTCAAAAAGCCTAGACAGAATAGCCCCGCTCCACGCCCGCAAACCATCCTTAGCAGCTAGCGGGCGCCCTGGAATGGCGGGAGGTTAGTCCCGCATCTTTCGCGGGTCAACGTATCTTCCAGGATTCTGGCCACATTGAGGAGGGGCACCAAGGCGGATACCTGAGCAAATTCCATGTTGGCCCCTGGCTTTTGGGGAGAGGAGGACTACCATAACCTGTTAATTCATCCGGATGAATGGATAGAAGATCGCCATGAACACCACTGACCAATCCGCCGCCGTCATGCTTTGGATGCAAAGCCTGTCGGATATGACACGCGTCCGATTGCTGCGCCTCCTGGAAAAGCAAGATCTAACCGTAGCCGAATTGTGCTCGATCCTCCAAACCCCCCAAAGTACCATCAGTCGGCATTTGAAGCTTTTGGTAGACGATGATTGGATCAGCGCTCGTCGAGACGGAACCAGCCACTGGTACAGGATGCGACTGGCAGATCTCGATCCAGGCCAAAGGCGACTTTGGAATTTGGTTCGGGAGCAAGGAATCCACAGCGACCAATGGCGCCAGGATGATGACCGCCTAGCAGAGGCTTTGCTGGCGCGACGATCGAGAAGTCAGACATTTTTTTCCTCTGCCGTCAAAGATTGGGATCGGCTTCGGAGCGATCTGTACGGCGGCCGCCTGGATGGATGGGCCCTGGCAGCCATGATGCCAGGGGATAGTGTGGTGGGTGATCTGGGATGCGGTACTGGAGTGCTAAGTCAGATGATTGCCCCCTGGGCTCGGAAAGTAATTGCCGTTGACTCCTCCGCCGCTATGCTCCAAGCAGCAAGAAAACGGCTGAAAGGAATTACAACCGTAGATCTGCGCCATGGCGAACTGACCAATCTCCCAGTGGAGAAACAAACCTTTCATCTGGCAATCATGACGCTGGTGCTTCCCTACGTGGAGGAGCCCGAACGGGTGTTTCGGGAGGTGGCAAGAGCGACCCAGCCAGGCGGAAAATTGGTGATCGCGGATATGCGGTCGCACCGCCGTAGCGAGTACCGAGAGCAACTGGGACACACGTGGCTTGGGTTCCAGGAGAAGCAAATTCGGGATTGGTTGCTGGAAAGTGGCTGGAGACCCCAGCGATGGCAACCGCTCCCATCCGAGCCCAAAGACAAAACCCCGGGACTTTTCGTGATGACAGCGGTCTGCACCGCGCATTGAGAAGTTCCAGGAATTTATCAGATGCGATTTCGAGCATCGGCCATAGGGACGATGCAAAACTCTTTTTTCGAAAGGATGACAGACGAACGATGAGCAAGACAACGAAGACCGCAACGAAGAAAGGGGCAGATGTCGACCCTGCAACCTTGCGAGTCCCCTACCGCGTGAAGGCAACCGATCTTTTGGCCGAAGGAAAGCGAGAAGAAGCCGAAGCCCTCGCAACGCTTGGGCGTAAAGAGATCGAACTGGCCGAAGATGAGATGCCCGGCCTGATGGCGCTCCGCAAGCAGTACGGCAAGAAAAAGCCGCTCAAGGGTGCCCGCATCATGGGTTCGCTGCACATGACGGTGCAGACGGCTGTTTTGATCGAAACCCTGGTCGACCTGGGTGCCGATGTTCGCTGGGTCAGCTGCAACATCTTTTCTACCCAGGACACAGCAGCGGCAGCCGTCGTGGTAGGTCGTGGCGGAACCCTGGACAATCCAAAAGGCACGCCGGTGTTCGCATGGAAGGGCGAAACGCTGGAAGAATACTGGTGGTGCACCGACCAAGCTCTGGTCTGGCCTGACGGGGAAGGCCCCGACCTGATCGTCGACGATGGTGGCGACGCGACGCTGCTGATCCACAAGGGAGTCGAATACGAGAAGGCGGGCAAGGTGCCGAACTTCAACGCCAACACCGAACCGGAGGAATGGGGCGTGATTCTCGACCTGCTCCGAAAGGATCTCAAGAGCGATCCAAAGAAGTACACGCGGATGGCCAAACGGATTCAGGGAGTTTCCGAAGAGACCACCACCGGCGTCCATCGCCTCTACGAGATGCAGAAAAAGGGCCAGCTACTCTTTCCTGCTATCAACGTCAATGACTCAGTCACCAAGAGCAAGTTCGACAACATCTACGGTTGCCGTCACTCGCTGATCGACGGTCTCAACCGCGCTTCGGACGTCATGCTCGGCGGTAAGGTCGCAGTGGTCGCCGGCTTCGGCGAAGTAGGGAAGGGCTCCTGCCAATCGCTTCGCGGCCAAGGCTGTCGCGTGATCGTCGCTGAAATCGATCCGATCTGCGCTCTTCAAGCCGCGATGGAAGGATACGAAGTTAAGCCGATTGAAGATGTTCTCGATATCGCGGACATCTATGTCACCGCGACCGGCAACAAGGATGTCATCACCGTCGAACACATGCGGAAGATGAAGGACAAGGCGATCATCGGCAACATCGGCCACTTCGACAACGAAATCGATATGGCCGGGCTCCAGAAAATGGAAAAAGCCGGTAAGGCCGAACGCCGTGTGGTCAAACCGCAGTACGACCAGTGGTACTTCAAGGACACCAAGAAGAGCGTCCTGATCCTGGCCGAAGGACGTCTGCTCAACTTGGGCTGCGCCACCGGCCACCCAAGCTTTGTCATGAGCAGCAGCTTCACCAACCAGGTGCTGGCACAGCTGGAACTTTGGAATGAACGGGAATCAGGCCAGTA
>JBIINB010000069.1:0-24102 GCA_044337705.1 Pirellulaceae bacterium
AAATCCTCCGAATGAGGCTAGCAAACAACGATAACTCATTCGAATAAAACGACTTAGATCAACTCTACAGTGCCATTCGTGGGTGGCACCGATTGGGGAGGATTGGCACCGATTGGGGAGGATTGACTGAAAAGCACGATAACGACTAAGCGCGCGATCCTTGGGGGGGGTACAGGGATGCCGCTCGAAGCCCCAAAGAAAATAAACTAGGATACTCAGGGAACCCAGACAGTACAGGAAGCCTTTAAGGAATAAGAAAAGTATTGGGATGTGTCAATTAGGTGCCAAATACGAAATGTGCATCGATAAACTACTTTGAGACAAATGGGGGGCTCGAGAATACCAGGAAAACCCTGCGGAATTTGTCGCTTGCTGCGATTCTGTCGTTAAAGACGATTTGCCCCGCGAGCTCCGGTTTAGCTGCTTCTAGATGCCACTTGCCGGCGCCCGAACGAATCAGGCATTTCCAAAACCACAGACCGCCAAGGAAGCTTTTGTGGAAGCCTCGTCTTCTGCGAGGGCGAACACGGATACGGATTCGGAACCTACCCATCCCCAAAGCTCTACGGACACTCTTTTCCCGTGCTCCCCAGGAGCAGGGGCCTAGTTTGCCACGACTTTACGTCGCTCACCCTGCCGATGAACCGTTCGCCGGCAGAACGTCCGCAAGGACCAGCCCAACCAGGCCCGCTAAACTAGCGCACAAAATGGGGCCGGATCAAGGTAATAGAAGCCTTTGAATCCTACGATCTCAGGCGGAGACCGAGAGTCGCCGATCCCGAAAGATCAGGCACACGCCATGCGATAACAAGTAACCGCAACCCCCAACGACCGATCAACACCCAGCCACCCCAAACCCTGAAAACCCAAGCAAAATCACCCCAAAAACAGAACATAATAAACATTATCGGACTCAAAGGTGTGGGGGTTTAGGCCGGGTTCATCGAGCGTTCGTAAGATCGCGTGTTCTGGCGAACGGTTGGTGGATCGCTAGGACGAAGGGGGCAGTCGCTCAAGCGGCATTCGATCAATTACGTCTCATTTCTCCCCGGTGCCTTCTGTCAATTGGCTTCCAAGGCGCTCTTGGAGCGCTGCAATCAGTGCCGTGCGGTTGGAACCGCGCTGCATCTACCACTAGTGAGCATATCGGTCCGGCGTAGTGCATATTGATCGCCAGCCCTGGTCTCGGCAGTCCGGTTTTGCGTGGTTCGAAAACAGCGTTTCTTTTCTCGCCCTAAAGCCCCCCTGCTCCACCCGCCATCCGGCCGACTCCGACGAGATTGATTCTTGCCCCACCCCTGATCTACTTCCTGGCTGGCATACTCAACATGACTTATTATCCCACGGTCAGCGATTAGCCTGCGGAACCGCCGCAGGCTTGCTTCTTGATCTATGTGCGTTATTTCAGTCCAATCCGGGTCCAGCGTGAAAAAATGGGTGAGTTACTGGGCCTTGGCTGGGGCGCCATTCAAAAGATCGCTTAGTGCGCCGTCGATCGTGGGCCTTGAAGGCGGCAACTTGACGAAGTTCTTCATTTTGCCGCTGCCGCGAGCAATTGCAACGAAATCCATGAGTACGATTGCATCATGACTGACTTGGATGGCCATTGTGTGTTGAAGTGGACACCTGAAGGCCCCATCGCCTCTTGCATTTTCCGTTGGAAAAATTTCGCCAACCAACAGGGCAAAGGGAAGTGGAATCGGTCTCCAGCGAGACAGTGGATCAGGTTCGCCGCTAGGATCATCGCGACTTGCAATCCAAGGGAATCCCAACGACTCATAGGGCCTCGGATAGTTATTGGCTCTTCAACCAACAGCTCCTCGATCCGGACATCTAGGACAACTACGATCCGCACCGCGTGGTGCCATGAAGCTAGGTCGGATCTGAGCCACAAAAGTAGGCTTTCGCGACTTCCGGAATCGTCCATCTGAGCATTCCGACAAACGGCTCTCCGACCAATGGATATTCCTTGGCGATCCCGAGCCGCCAGGCTCGCATAAGGAAGTCCGTTCGCATGCTCAAAACCGATCTTGGCGGTCCATCCGATAATTTTGCGGGCCATTTAGATTTCTCTGCAAAAGAGACAACCGATTCAAGAGACCGATTTCTATCGCCCTATCCTAGGCATTCCAGAGCCTTGGTTCGTGGCTAATGTGAAGCTGGATATACAGGCCCAAGAGGTCGATGTCTACGTGTAGGCCCCAGAGGGAACTCACTTCTGCTGCCCTGAGTGCGGTAAGCAATGCGTTATCTACGATCACGCCCCGTCCCGCGGCTGGCGACACCTGGATACCATGCAGTTCCGCACGATCCTTCATGCCCGTCCGCCTCGAATCCATTGCCCAGAGCATGGAGTCAAACAAGCGATTTTGCCTTGGGCCGAAAAGAGTAGTCGTTTCACGATCTTCTTCGAGCGATTTGCAATCGATGCTCTGCAGGCAACCCAGACCGTCGAAGGGGCCCAGGGAATCCTGAGAACCCGGAGGGACGAAACGTGGCACATTCCCAAAAGAGCCGTCAGACGAGAGAAGGCCAGAAAGGCCGACGAGCCAATGCCCAGAATTGGCATCGATGAGAAGGCCTTCAGGAAGGGGCACAACTACATCACACTGCTGTACGATCTGGATCGCAGCACGGTGGAAGCTATTTCCGACGGCAACAGCCAAGAAAGCGCAGACGGCTGTTTTTCCGAGCTTTCGCAGGAGCAACGCGGCACCGTCGAGGCCATTGCCATGGACATGAGCGATGGCTGCGTCCGAAGCGCCAAGCAGAACATTCCTCTGGCTGAAAACAAGATTGCCCATGATCCTTTCCACATCATGCAACTGGCAAGTGGGGCAGTGAACAAGGTGCGTCGCGCCGAACACCGGAGACTGGCCAGAGAGGGCGACAATCGCCTGCCTGCCCCCGATACCTGTGGCTGACCAGACAAGAGCGTCTGACGGAAAAGCAGCGAGAACGATTTAAGAAGGCCTACAGCGAGCACCTGGAGAACAGGAAAGCCTGGGCCTTCAATCAGTTGCTACGAGACCTCAGGGCTGATCCCGCTGCGAAGTCAGCAACGGCATTCTTCCGGGACTGGTACCGTCGAGTGATCCACACCACGCTGACTCCGATGAAGAAGGTGGCCACGACAATCCGGGAGCGCTTGGCCAATGTGGTCAGCTACTGAGTCCACGGCATCCCCAATGCAGTGGCCGAGGGAATCCATCGCAAGATCATGTCGATCAAACGGCGATTTTGGAGGCTATCGCAATCGCGAGAACTTCAAAACAGCCATCTACTTCTACTGCGGTGGACTCGATCTCCACCCACAATAATCCCAGATGGAGCACAAACTATCGCTTGCCAATCCTGTTCTACTTCGGCTAACTCGATATGAGACTGCAAGGCTGTCACTTAAATGCCGCAAGCACCTCATCATTCGGTTTCCTGATGTTTAGTTTCCGGTCCCCCAAGCTCCTACACCGTATCGATAGAATTGAGTTCCCGGTAAAGCGGTTGGTTCGAACATGCTTTCCATTCCAGTCGGCCTGATCTCCCCTGGCCTCGAGGATCCCAAAGAATGCAACTCCCTAAATTCAACGAAACTTTCCTTCCCATCCTGAAGACATTGAGCGACGGCGCTGCACTTTCGCATCGGGATCTGATCCAACGGGTAAGCACCGATTTCTATGCGGATTTGCCAGATGAACTTCGTACGCAAAAAACGAAAAGCGGCGAACTACTACTTGAAAACCGAATCGCTTGGGGAAAAACATATTTGAAAAAGGGAGGGCTGGTTGCCTACCCGAAGCGCGGTCTGGTGCAAATTACAGAAGCTGGAAAGAAAGCCGCTCTCCAAGGAATTACTCTTGCTGACCTCCAGTCCGATGTGATCGGCTTTTACAGAGAGGAGAAACAGAAAACCGAAGGAATAGCGGCAGCTACGACGCAGTCACCACAAGACATGATCGATGAAGGCTTCTCGGAACTGGAATCTCAATCGAAGCGTGATCTGCTAGAGAAACTAACCGAAATTGACCCCTATTATTTTGAAAAAATCATTCTGATTCTCCTCAAGAGAATGGGATATGGCGATTTCCAAGAGACATCGAAATCCGGCGATGGTGGAATCGACGGAATCATCAATGAGGACAAGCTTGGTCTAGAAAAAATCTATATCCAGGCAAAGCGGTACACCGGAAGCAAAGTACGAGAGCTTGAGATACGTAATTTCATCGGTGCGATGAGCGGCGATACCACGAAAGGTGTTTTTGTCACAACAAGCAGCTTCGATGATCGCGCCATTAAAAAAGCCCAGGAAGCTCATCATACTCTTATTCTGATCGATGGCCAGCGACTGGTTGATCTGATGTATCAATACAACGTAGGAGTTCAGGTGCGCAGCACCTATGAAGTGAAAGAAATCGATTCTGACTTTTTTGAAGTTTGATTGCGATACCCAAACGTCTCCCACAGGGGCCATGTGATCATAAGGTGTGATTGATAGGACTTCGTCCCTCTGTGCCAACATGACGTGAGACAACTGCCTTTGCTGTTCAGCCGACTTGAACGCCCGGTACTCTAAGTTGGTGGCGGCGATTCCATCCAAAACTTTTCTATTTTTCCTATTTGTCGCGTCAGGTGACGGATTGGCTAGGTGGTCTATGGTTCCGGTGCAAAAACGGTTCGCTGCAAGTTTGCTGATCTTCGGATGGATGCTGTTGGTGATACCGCTGGCATCGGGGCAGCAAGCGAGGACCACCAGGATGGGATGGCCATTGCCTCCTTCCAGCGAAACTTGCTGGGAGAGGTTGCCGCAGTCAGTCGATGGGGCGAAGCCTCCCCTGCCCTCCTGGATCCGCATGGTCGCTCGGGAGATGCCCAAGACGGCAGCCGCTTTCCTGCAGCTCGACTATGCCCATCGGGTGCTTGGACCGGTCGATGGCAAACTGCGAGCGGCGATGCGATGGACGACGGCCAAGGCGAATGGCAGTCAGTATGCGATGGAGATTGCATCGCTGGATGCAAAGCGGGCTGGGGTGGAGCCTTCCAAATGGAAAGCATTCAAGGAGGGGGATCGATCGGTCTGGAACGGGGGGGAGCGGGCGGCGATCGAGTTCGCACACGGGATGACGCTCGATTCCGACGCCGTGACGGATGAGCAATTTTCCGAGCTGGTGCGGTTGTTTGATGATAGGACAGTGGCTGCGATGGTACTGCATCAGGCGTATGCAAATTTCCAGGATCGGCTCTTGATCTGCCTTGGGATTGAGACTGAGGAAGGGGAGCCGATGGCACCGGTGGCGGTGGAGTTTTCTCCCGAGTCGCTGGTGCGTGCAGCACAGGCACCAGCGAATACAACACCGCCTCAGGTGGGCAGCCCGGACACGGAGCCCCAGGACATTATCGTGGAAGAGGAGCAGCACACCTGGCTACCTTATGAGCGATTGCAGGAACGGTTGCAGACGCAGCGTGCTAGGAAGACGCGGCTGAGGGTACCCGATTGGCAGGAGTTTTCGGCCAAGCTGCCCGCGGGTCTGATGCCGTCAGCCAGTGACATCGTCTGGTACAAGGTTTCGTTCGGCTATGCGCATGAGTTGGCGGTACCCTTTGAGATCTATCTTCGCGCAGCGGGTTTGGAGATCTCTCAGAACTGGGATCGTCCTTTCGGAAATTGCCTTTTCTGGATGGTGACCGATGCCGTCAAGTGTCCTTATTGCATGGGACACTGCGAGATGAACTGGGAGGTGACGGGACTGAGCAAGGAGAAGATTGCCGAACTGAGTCGACAGCTGGCTGGAAATGATTGGTCAGGATTCAGCCAGGCCGAACAGAAGGCGCTCGACCTAGCCCGTCAGATGACACGTTCTCCTCGATCCATTACCAGGGAGCAGGTGGATGCACTTCGCATTGGATTCGGGGACCAACGCACGTTTTTCATGCTGCTCAATATCAGTCGGTACAATTACATGACACGGATCAGCAACGGTTTTCAGCTGACGCTGGAGACGGGCAATCCTTTCTTTCAATACTACAACATGAAGCCCAGGCGGCAGGAAGAACTCGCCAGCAAGCCGCGGCCGACACCGGTCGATCGGGAGTCGATCAAGAGATTGCTGGAGGAGATGAAGGATCGGCGAGAGCGTGTGGAACTTCCACCGGTCACCGATGAAGAGCGATCGCAGAATGATGCGCGGGGTCTTACCTACGAATCGCGACTGAACCGGCTGTTTCTTCCCGGCAGCTCGGGCGCCCGCAGTTACCTGAACTTCGGTGGGATACCACCCCAAGCGAGGCAAGGGAGCGACAGTCGTTCGGTTCGGGAGCCCGATCCTGCCCTGACTCTTGATTACGGGTTCAAAACAAGACTCTTCTGGATCGCCTCGCGCGTCAACAATTGCCAGTACTGCCTGGGGCATCAGGAGTCGAAGTTGCTGGCGGTCGGGATGACCGACGATCAGATCGCTGCGCTGGATCTCGACTGGTCGCAGTTTCCCCCTTCGGAGCAAGCGGCATTTGGTCTGGCCAGGCGGTTGACTCGGGAGCCACATCGTCTTGTCGACTCGGACATCGAAGCGTGCCGGAAGGATTTCACCGATCTGCAGATTCTGGAGATGGTCTTGTCGGTGGCCGGCAACAACGCCATCAATCGCTGGAAGGAGGGAGTTGGCGTGCCTCAGTCGAAGACGGGCGGCAACTTCGGCGCATCAAATACCGAGGAGCATAGCTATCTGACGGCAACCAATTCTATTTTGGCGAAGAAGAAATCAGTCTTGTTGGCAGCGGATCTGCAGGATGCTTCGTCCGAGGTGGTGGAGACGCGAGGAAGGCAGGATGCCGAAGTTGCAACACTATCGGTAGGGGAGGGATTGCGATCGGCCAGGGACCGGAAGGCTCGGTTTCCGCTTGCTTCGGTCGACCAGACGCGAGCGGTATTGGGAGATCTGGAGATTCCGGAGAAGGTACCCAACTGGATGCGGCTCTTGGCGAATTTCCCGGTCGCAGGCAAACGGCAGGTAGCTGCCTTGCTGGCGGCCGAGCGGCAGTTGGATTTGAGTGATTTGACTCGGGCCCGCCTGGCGTGGGTGATCGCGCGTCAGAACTGTGCCTGGTATGGGCTGTCTGAGGCGCAAAGTCGCCTTGAATCGCTGGGACAAAGCGCAGAGCAAATCGCGGAACTGGAACGCTTTGAATCGGTCGATTCGGAGAGGAATCTGACGTCCAGAGACCGTGCGTTGCTGACGGTGGCCAAGAAGTTGGCGGCTTCCCCAGTCCAGCTTACCGATGCAGAGGCACAGCGGGCGATCGAACTGGCGGGCCCTCGCGAGTTCGTCCAGGCGGTTCATTACACAGCGATGCGATCGTTGCTGGATCGCTTCACAGAAGCCAGCGGCTTGCCAATCGATTAACGCAGCGGCATGGGACCTTCGGGGGGATCAGTCCCTGGGAGGAATGGGGATGGCCCACTGGCCTTGCTTCAGATCGAGCTCCGCGACCTGTTTGTCATTTTCCAGGAAGCGCACGGCATCGGCGGCTCCTTTGGGGATGCGAAGCTGCAGCCAGTTTTTCTCCTGGGAGCTGGCAGGTTCTTGCGGCGGCTGGAAGCTGTAGGACAGCTCCAGTGTATTTCCTCGTCGAACCAGAGACAGGACCTGCATGATCTTGCTTCGGTCGCCGCTGGCTGGGATGACGCGGCCCACCACGACGATATTCTCTTTCTGGAAGAGCTCCTTAGGGGGAGCGAAGGGTTTTCTGTTGCCCTGAAAGGCTGCTGCGTTAAAGAGGTTTTCATATTGCTGTGGAGACTCGACGAATGCCACAAGGACTGGATTTCTGGCATCGTCCCAGTTCTTGAGGAAGTTTTGGTAGGTCTCCATTTCGATGCGCTGAAAAGGGACTTTCACGGCATCGGGCTGCGACTGAGCAGCGGCCGGATGGTGGACTAGGAGCGTCAAAGCCAGAAGGAAGAAAACGAATCGAGTCGGTTGAGGTCGCGCTGGGGAGTGCATGGGTTGCTCAGCTTGAAGCAAGTGAAAAGAGACCTGTCGGAGGATGAAGCCCGGGTGAGGTGCGAACCTGGAGGCTGGCGGCAGGGAGTCAGATTTCCGAAATGATGGGGGAGCCGGCGGGGGTGAGTTGTCCATCTTCAAGCCGTTCCAGGTAGGCACCCAGGTCGCGGAATTTCTCGTAGCGTTTTTCAACCAGTTGATCGATAGGAGTTCGTCGAAGCTGATCGAGGGAGCGGGAGAGGTAGGTTTTCAGTCGCGAGGCCATCTGGTGATGATCGCGGTGGGCGCCTCCGAGCGGTTCCTCGAGAACATCGTCAACAACTTTCAGTTGCGCCAAATGTTTGGAGGTGAAACGGAGGGCATCGGCGGCTTTGGGTGCGTGCTGGTGGCTTTTCCAGAGGATCCCCGCGCAGCCTTCCGGGGAGATCACGGAATAATAGGCGTACTGGAGAATGGCGATCCGGTCGCCGACTCCGATGCCGAGAGCCCCGCCCGATCCACCTTCACCGATGACGACACAGATGATCGGCGTCTTCAGGCGGCTCATCAGAAACATGCTTTCGGCAATCACTTGCGCCTGGCCCCGCTCTTCAGCGCCCACCCCAGGATAGGCACCGGGAGTATCGATGAAGCAGACGATGGGCATGCCATACTTTTCCGCCAGCTTCATCTTGATCATCGCCTTGCGATAGCCTTCCGGATGAGCGCAACCAAAGTGGCATGCGGCTCGTTCCTTGTAGGTCCTTCCTTTCTGGTGTCCGACCACCATGACCTTATGCCTTCCCAATTTTGCGAACCCGGTAAGGATCGCGCGATCGTCGCCGAAGAACTTGTCACCATGCAGCTCGATGAAATCATCGAAGGCCAGATCGAGATAGTCTCGGGTGTAGGGCCGGTCGCGGTGGCGACTGACCTGCACGATCTGCCAGGGGGACAGGTTCCCATAGATCTGCGAGGTGGCTTCATTCCACTGCTTTTGCAGTTGGCGAATCGCATCCTGGACTTCGGGGGTGGGTGCGGACTGTTCCAGCAGTTCGATTTGCTTTTCGATTTGGAGCATCGGGAGTTCGAATTCGAATCCCGGAGGAGCTTGGACTTCCATCCTTAAAACGCCTCAAGTGTCGAGGAATCGGACCAAAGACAGCCCGGGTTTTACCAAAAGTGAGTTCTGGGTGCGATGGAACAATCGATCAGGACTGGTTGGGGGGTTGCTGGGATGCTGCTTTCTGAGCTTCGGCCTGTTGCTGAGCGGTCAGTGGAGCTTCGACCCGGCCGCCGGTTGGGAACTCGTCGAAGATGGAACGGTCGGGAATCCGAGGGGGTTTTTTGAATACCTTGGTGGCGCGCACCAGTTTCAGAACATCCCACATCGACTGGGGTCGCTGATCGGGTCGCTTGGCCATCATGGACCGGACGATGTTAGCGTACTCAGGGGTGACATTGTCGTTGCCGACGATGGGATTGGGGATCGAGGCGGAGAGGTGTTTGTTCAGCAGATCGTTGGGGCTTTCTCCGGTGAAGGGAGGTTTGCCGACGACCAGTTCGAAGAGGACGCACCCCAGGCTGTAGATGTCGGCGCGGGCGTCGAGCGATTCTCCGCGGATCTGTTCGGGGGACATGTAGCTTCGAGTTCCCTGGATTGCTTTGGAGCGACGCCGAAACAGCTTGCCCAGTCCACTGGTGATTTTCTGCGAGATCGTGAAGTCGATCAGTTTCACTTCGCCATCCCGGCTGACCAGGAAGTTATCGGGTTTGACGTCGCAGTGGACGTAACCTTTGCTGTGGAGGTAATAGAGCGATTCGACGCACTGTTCAAGAATTTTATCGAGCATGAAGGCGAGGGAATCGGGGCCGCGGCGGAGGGCCTGCTTCATGTTCAATTCGCTGAACAGTTCGAGCACCAGGAAGGGGGTTTCGGCGTCGGTGACGAATTGATGGATCTTGATCAGGTTCTTGTGCGCCAGTGAGCTGGCGACTTCAAATTCATGCTTCAGGGCTGCGATTTCCTCCTTGTTGGTCCGCTGGTCCATGCGGAGCACTTTCAGCGCGTAGCGTTTGCCGCTGGTCGATTCGATCGCTTCCCATACCTGGCAGGTACTTCCCATGCGGATCAGTCGGGCCAGTCGGTAGGGGCCCAGGAAATTGGGGACCTTCGTCATGCGGCATGAGCTCCAGGAGGTTGGAAGTGGCTTCGGCCTGTCCGTCCCGGCTTCCACCTATGGGTCATCATAGGCCAAGAGAGACTCCCATAAAAGGAAGGGGAGCCGTGGTTGGCAAGGTCCGTCACTTCCGGAGGGGTGTGAAGGCAGTAGGATCGGCCAGGCGATCGAGCCATTGCCGATAGAGGTTGCGGATTTGGGCCGTCATCTGCCGGTGGTCGAATTGCCGGGCGCATCGTTTTTTTCCCTCGTTACCCCAGGCTTCCCGCAAGTCAGGTCGTTGGGCCAGTTCCACCATCGCTTCGGCAAGTCCCGGAACATCTTGAGGCGCGATCAATCTGCCGGTAACACGATCGAAGACGACTTCGCGTGCGCCATCGATATCAAAGCTGATTGCCGGGATGCCGCACAGGAGTGCCTGAGGGAGGGCACGTGCCAGGCCCTCACGAAGGCTGCAGTGGGCCAGGAGATCACAGGAGCTCAGATAGTGCGGCATCTGCTGGGGAGGGACTAGACCTGCGAATTGAAAATGGTCTTTCAGTCCGGCAGCATCGATCTGCTTCTCAAGTTCCGACTTCAAAATCCCGTCCCCCATCAAAAGGAACTTCAGCTGCGGCTGACTTTGCACGGCGATGCGTGCGGCTTCGATCAGCAGGGAGTGGCCTTTCAGGTGAAACAGTCGAGCGACTTTGCCGACGACGATATCCTGCGGATGGAATCCCAGACGCCTCCTCATCGCTTCGCGATGGGGCTTTGCCTCCAGAAATGGCTCGATCTCCATCCCGCTGTAGATTGTTGTGAACGAGGAAGCGGGCGCGACGTTGGCTTGAACCAGCGCATCGGTCATGGCGTCGGCGACGCAGATCATATGGTGGCAGCGTCTGGCAGCCCAGCGTTCGCACGCGATGAAAAAGTTCCTCGAGGCTGACGACTGATACGGATGAAAAGGAGCACCATGAACGGTGTGGATCACCAAAGGTGGGCGCTGATGGCGAGGCGGTCGACGCGAATCGTCCGAAAGAAGTCTCCTGCGATCCGGCAGCGACCATGCAGCCGCTCGGCCCAGCATCCCTGCTTTGGCGCTATGTGTATGAACGACCTCAGGTTGAAACTCCTTCAGAACGCGCTTCAGATGCCGATAAGCGAGGGCATCCCGGATCGGATGGATCGATCGACGGAGGGTGGGGATTTCGATCACCTGTAGTCCTCGCCCCCTGCCCTGCTCCAGCAATCGCCCCTCCGGCCCCTGGGTAGGACCTGTGATGAGAACCACCTGGTCGTCGAATTGCTCCTGCAGATCCAGACAGTTGTAAAGAGTGTTTTCCTGGGCGCCGCCAACAATCATGCGCGTGATCAGATGAGCGATGCGCATCGATAGGTCCTTTGAGTTCCAATTGGGAGGGGAAGTTGGCAGCATGGAATCAGGAGAGATCAAGCCGAAGCGATCATGATCCTCGCCCGCGCGATTCTTGGCCAGTTGGCGTTCGAGCGACCACGAAACATAGCCCCCCGCCCGTGGCAGATTTGCTAACTTTCCAAGGAGTTAGAAAAAATGCCGGATTCGACTTCCCGCTTGGTGCACACTACTATTTAGGAGGGGCGAGGGTCCCGTCGAACTAATTGCGGGCATTTGGCAGCCTGTGTCCTCCTTCGACGGCTCGGGGGAAACTGAGTTGTTGTGGGTGTACTGACGCCATCCCCTGGAGGCTTGGCAGCCGGCATCCAGAGCCTTCCGCAGGGCGTTGGATCCGACTTAGTCGCTCCGTGGGATTGTCATCACCGGGAGTTGACTCCAGTAGAATCGTCGGTTGGGAAGTTTTTAGCCGGGGTATTCCGGCGACTGAAAATGCAATGGGTGGGATGCTCGAGAGGGTGCTGATTTTTCCCTCCATCATCGAGACGTGAAGAGCAGGAGCCATTGGATGATGAACATACGAACTGGTAGCCTCTGGTTTCGATGGCCCAACGAGCCGCTGTTGCGTTCGCTTTCTGAGGCTTTTGCAATGCTTCGTACGGGTGGTGCCCGACGGCAAAGATCGCGGAAGCAGTTGGCGATGGTGCAGCGGAAGGCTCTCTACGAAGGGTTGGAATCGAGGACGGTGTTCGATGCTTCCTATCACTTGCTGAGCGGTGGTGCATTGCTTCAAGACTGGACGAACAGTTCGCTGATTACCGTCAATGATCAATGGGCATCGGTTCCATCCATCATTGGATATCGGGGTGACGGCATGGCGAGCACTGGAGCCGATCCGGCGACGGTACTCGGCAACGATGCTGCACCGGTTGTTCATCTGCTCGCCAACCAGACCAGTCCCAACACCTTGATCACTGGTGGCGTCGCGGAATTCGAGATCGCCGATCCGGTGGTGGCATTGCGAGGCAGCACGAACGCGGACGCGCCTTATCTGCTGGTTCGACTGAATACCACAGGATCGGGGAACGTCGTCGTTTCGTATCGAGTCCGGGATATCGATTCCAGTTCGCGGAATGCCCCACAGGCTGTCGCACTCCAATACCGCATTGGCGAAGCGGGGGCGTTCACGAACGTACCTGCGGCCTATGTGGCGGACGCAACCGCAGGTCCTGGAGCCACGATGGAAACTTTGGTTTCGGCTACTTTGCCGATTGCGGTCAACAATCAGTCAAAATTGCAGCTTCGCATACTGACGGTCGATACTGCGGTCGAAGATGAATGGGTCGGTATCGATTCGATCTCAGTCACTGCAGGATCGCTTCCTGTCCTGACGGCTTCTAACGGGGCTGTATCTGGCAACGTGCTGACGGTATTGAGCAATTCAGGTACCTGGTCTGATGCCGACGGGGATGACGTGACACTGAGCGCATCTTTAGGTTCGGTGATCAAGAATTCCAACGGTACCTGGACCTGGTCGATGACTCCTTCTCAGGCTTACTACTCCGAGCCGGTGGTGATCACGGCCACCGATGTCCACGGTGGGGTATCGACTATTTCGTTTGTGATGGATGCTATCCCCAAGGTCTTGACCCCTATCGTCTATTACTCGCAATCGGGGTTTGAGACGGCGCCGGGGGGCAGCTATGTCAATGCGATGGATCCAAGTCGCCAGGTGGTGGAGAGCGGACCTGCGCCGATCAAGATGACCCATGCCAATGTGGTGCCCTACGTGCATGGGATCACCGGGCTTGTTTTGGACATTCCTGGACTTGCGTCCAACGAGCTGACGGCGACGGAGTTCAGTTTTCGTGTCGGTACGACTGACACTCCCAGCACCTGGGCAAACGCTCCCAATCCATCTTCGATCACCGTGATACCGGGCGATGCGACGACGGCGGCGCGGGTGCGACTGCAGTGGACCAACGGGACGATCAAGAATACTTGGTTGCAGGTGATTGTTCAGAACAATGCGGTCACAGGGCTGCTGGACCGGCAGGTTTTCTACATCGGCAGTGCAGTTGCTGACGTCACCCATCCAAACGTTGCCTCGGATTTTCTGCGCGTCACAGCGCTCGATATGGCAGACGTGCGGAATGCCGTCTCTCCTTCGCTGACTTCCGTGACCAACGTGCGAGACCTCAACAAGGATCGACGAGTCACCGCGGTCGATATGGCGATCGCTCAGAATCTGGTCAGTTCGGCCGTCGTACTTCGTCTGATCACCATCCCTGCCGAAGGAGATGCGGCGGAGGGAGAGGGATTTGGAGCCGGAGGATTGGGATGGAGTGTTTCGGGAGTGGGGGGGGCAGCGAGCGG
This sequence comes from Pirellulaceae bacterium, assembly GCA_044337705.1. GTDB lineage: Bacteria > Planctomycetota > Planctomycetia > Pirellulales > Pirellulaceae > JBEISR01. The sequence goes on from JBIINB010000069.1 coordinate 13,884, forward strand.
GATCAGTACCGGCTCACCGACTCTCCAGGGGCGACTCACCGATCGGGTCTACACCGTGCTGCGTCCTTTCGATCCAGTGGTGGATTCTTCAGGAAGCTCTCAGTTTTCCAGTCGCCCGGGGACGACCGGTCCGATAGCGGAACTCTCGAAGGACGAGCCGATTGCCTCCACCGAGTCGTTGGATGAGTACTTTCGACGACTGGCCCTGCGGACCATCCGCCTGTAGGATCAAGCGGTAGGGAGCGGTTCGTCGGCAGAAGCCTCAAGCGGTTGGCCTTCCCAATGCCTCCATGACTGTCGCTCGCATTGCGGCGAGCGATGCCGACCAAGGGACTGGTGCTGGATCGGATACATCGGCTATGGCGACTGACATCGATCGGAACATGATCCCACAGAGCGAGTTGGCTCGTTTTTTTCGCCGCCATCGAGTGCAACTGCTCCTGCTGTCGCTCGCATTGTTGCTCCCTCGTCCTTCGCTGGCTCAATCAACAGGGTTCGAGGAGGATCCGCTATTGACTGAGGCCCAAAAGGGGGTGCTTCGAGGATCGCAGGAGCTGGCCGACAAGTGGATGGCACTGAGGAGTTTGGTGGGGCCAAATCATCCTGCGATTCGCAATCTTCAAAACCGCCTTGCGATCTCCGCCGATTCGTCCTCTGCTGCGATGGAGGATGCGGAGTTGCGGGAGGCGGCCGAGGAACTTTCTATTCGAAGGAAGTACTACGGCCCCAGGCATCCGTATGTCCGCCAGGCCCAGGCCCGATGGGACCAGTTGAGCTCCCGAATTGCTGGCAAGCGAGATCCTGCAGAGGTGCGGTGGCAACAGAAGCAGAGGGAGCTGGCTTTATGGAGCCAGTGGTTTGGAGTCGAGCACCCACGGGTGCGCCAGTTGCGGATGGAGATCGAAGCGGGTCTGGGGAGTGAGGCTCTGGGGTGGGTCGCTCCCGAACAGCTCGATTTGGAGCGGGTCGAGTGGCGGGATGAGATCGTTTCGATGAGAGCTTCTGCAGCGATGCTGGGGGAGAGGATGGGAAGCGCCCATCCAACGGTGGAAGTACTGCGTCGCAAACTGGAGCAGCGTCAGCAACGTTATTTGGAGAGATACGGGACTGCCGACTGGGAGCCGGCACGCGACTTGGACCGCAAGGATCCAGAGCCTCGCTTTGTAGAACCTCAGGGATTGGGGAACAAGGAGCGGCTGGTGGAAATCTCTCAGCAATCGCGCCTGCGAATGGAAGAGGCGCAGGAGATCGCAGACCAGTGGTTGTTGACCCCAGAGGTCCAGTTGCAGCAGCGACAGCGGCTTCTGGAGCGGCTCAAGGCGGCGGTGGAGCAGATGGTGTTTCTTCAGCAGCAGGCCAGTTGGTGGATCATCGATGACAAACGGGAGCAGTTGGATCAACTGGAACGGCAACAAACTTCCAACGGCGATGTTGGAAAGGAGGCTGAGCAGTTGGACAAAAGCATCCGGACGCTGCGAGAGGAGATTCAGCGTCTGGAGTCGCAGGCGATGGAGCGGCAGTGGCAGGAGCCGCAGATGGTGCAGCGTTGGATCCGACAGCTGCTCAAAAGCGACATTCAGTAGAGCCCTGCTGCGGCAGAGCGGCGTCTGTTCGCAGAAGAAGGTTGTATTGATTCCTGCAGGAAAAAGCGACTGGCTTACTTATTCGATCGATTGGCGCGGCGATAGTCCCAGGGCGCCTGCGGCATAGGGTCTTCCCACAAGCCTAGCTTGGCCTTCTTGGCCGCCTGCTGGGCATTGGAGAAGGACTCTTCCTTGTTGTACTGCGCGTAATGCCATGCAGCCCCCTTCTCGATCATCCAGAGATTGATGTTGCGGTCTTCATGGAAGATCCAGCCCAGTTTTCGCTTGTAGTTATCTTCCTTTTCCCACTGGATCGAGACATCCTTCTTGAGCAGCTTTTCGGAGAGAAGTTCCTTGGCTTCCTTCCCGAAGGGCTGCTGGAATTCCGGCGCGTCGATCCCCTCCAACTGCACTTCGATCGACTGCTCCTTGTCGTCCTGGATCACGATGGAATCGCCATCGGTGACCTTGATCACTTTGCCCTGGATCGTCTTGGCATCGCTGCCCATGCGGGGATCGTCCGCACTGGAATACCGGGCAACGATCGATCCGGACATAAGCGTCGCGGTAAAGCTTACCAAAACCAAATGGGACAATCGGATCATGCGAAAGACTCCTCAGGTCATCCGGAAAGCAGCCATGAGACTTCCTGGCATCCTAGCCCGATTGCGTTCGGCGCGAAAGTCCCGGCGATTCCCATGCCCGATGGTGGAACATGGAAGGGTGCGTCAGGGAACTGTCGCGATGGGATCCGCGAGAAAGACATCTGGAGGGTAATCGACCCGAAGCAGGCAAAGTCCATGCGCCGGGGCGGTAGTTGCCGGTGCGCCGCGATCGCGGCGATGGAGCGCCTGCTCCATCCATTCCGGCGGGAAGCGGCCTGTGCCAACAGCCACCAGAGCGCCCACGATGTTGCGCACCATGTTGTAGAGAAATCCGTTCGCCTCGACCTCGATCTCCAGCCGCTTGCCGTCTGGTGCGGGCAACACCTGAAGAGTCAGATCGTGCACGATGCGCACGGTCGATCGACGCGGCGACCCCAGCTTCTGAAAGCTCGCGAAATCCTTCTCACCGATCAGAAACCGGCAGGCTTCCTGCATCCTCTGGGGCTGGATGGGTAAGGGAAGGTGCCATTGTACGTGGCGACGCAGAGGATCCGATACAGGGCTGGCAAGGATCGTATAGCGGTACCGTTTCCGCACCGCGTCCCGCAGGGCGTGGAAACCGGGGACGGTGTCTCTGCAGGAGCGGACGACGATGTCTTCCGGGAGCCGACGATTGATGGCAGGGACAAGGCGATCGGCCGGTGCTCGCCATTGTTCCAGCGAGAAGCTGGCTACCTGCCCCATGGCATGTACTCCCGCATCCGTCCTTCCGCTGGCGACTGTTTTGACGCGGACTCCTTCGATCGCCGTCAGTGCATCTTCCAGCTTTTGCTGGATGCTGATGGAATTGGGTTGGATCTGCCAACCGCCATAGCGTGAGCCATCGTAGGCCAGCATGCAGAAGAAAGTACGCGGCATCTCATGAGCTACCCGGCGATGAGGAAGCGGGTTGGAGGGGCAGATAGAGGCTCGTTTCGTCCTTCTTGCCTTGAATCGTCGATGGGGGATCGACGATGAACCACTCCTCTGGCTCCCCTTCCAACGGTTCGATCTGGTAGTACTCCAGCGTGGAGAGCAGTTGCAGCGACGCGCTTTGTGTGACAGTACTTGTGCGCTGGTAGTACTCGATGCGAATCGGCTGCAGCCAGGACGACTCCTCTCGCGACAACGTCAGCCGGATATCGGTTGGAAGGAAGGCAACCGTGGGAGCCAGTTGGCCGTCGACCGCCGCAATCGGTGGTGGGCCGGACTGAGCGGGATGCAGGGATCCCAGAAGCTGCCAGACCTTGACCGGTGTCTCTTTGGAGTCCGAAGCGTCCAGCCTCGATACCAGTTGGCCACTCCAGACCTGCCGCCATGCATACTGCATGTAGAGAGAACGTAAAACCTCGGGCACCCCGCCGATGGCGATAGCAAGTGAGGATTCCGGCCGCTCCCGATCCCGCACCACCTCGCGCCCCAAGCCGGCGCGGACTTGATCGAGCATCACGCCACGAAGCGCCTGACCTCGTCCGAGGCTCGTCCAAAGCAACCGCCCATCGCTTACCTGCTGGATCTCCTGGACGGCCGAGCCGATCGTTTGCCGGCAGTGGGAGCGGAACTTTCCACTCCCGCGTCCCGCGTGATAGTAGGTCCCCTGAGTGACGATCGATTCCCCGAACTGGTCGGTTTGCTGCCGAACCTTGCAGAAGAAACCGGCTCCCCAAACACTCTGGCGCACCGCCAGCAGAAGAAGCTGCGGCGCTGAAACCCCACCCGGCCCGAGCGAACCATCCTCCGGGACCCCGTTCTGCGATGGGGAGGAGGCCCATAGTCGCTTGGGATTTGGGGCGGTTGGGAAAATTGGTGAAAGCAGGAAAAGGGCCAGGAGCAGGCAGGGGACTGCGAAGACAACGCGATTGCGTCGACTTTGCACCCTTTCGGGGTAGGTTTTGGGTGGTCGGGAGCGAAGAATCGTCAACGTCATGCGAGGGTTGTAGCGATTTTGTCAAAGAATGGATCGGTGCCGGACCGAACATACAGAAGGAGACGAAGCCTTCCGTCCCTGTGAGGGGAGGGTTGAATCCACTGGAATCATCGGAAAATGGTTGGAAGGAAAGATCCTCAAAGGACCTTTCGGCCAACGCATTGGGAGCGATTCTAGGGATCTGCCAGTGGTGGAGTCCAGAGCGAAAGGAGCGGTCCGGGGAACCGAGTCGGACCCGAAAGATTGGACCGAAGGAGTTCACGGAACCGCGAAGGCAAGATGGCTTGCGATCGAGTCGGATGGCCAGGCGGCATACCCAACAAGGATCCATGGGGGAATCAAGGATGAGACTGCGAAAGTTCATGTGGGTGTCGGCGGCCGCCAGCGGACTACTGGCCACAGCCGACACCGTGGATGCCGGCGACCCGGGGATGGGGATTCGGCACAATCTACCCCCTGCCCAGCGGCTGATGGAGCCTGGCCCCATGGTCGGTGGACCAGGTCCCGGCGTGCTGATGCCCGAGACGCTTCCTGCGGGGGGCGGGGCTGGCGGGATGGGGATGCTCGCGGGGCCTCCCGTTCAGGTCCTCTTCGACCGCCCGCAGTCGATGCAGCTGCAGTATGACAGCATTGGCGACAACACCTTTCAGAGCGATCCTCTGGTGGCTCCGGCTCGTCTGGAGTTTGGTCCAGGCGGGATCTACCGCTTGAAGCTGACCAACATTCAGGGACGCGAAGGAGTTGAGCTCTATCCGACTTTGGAGATCGCTCCGGGCACCGCGCGAACTGGCGCCTACTTGGCTCACAATGCCATTCCAATCCAGTTTACGGAGGAAGACTTCGAGCAGGCGATCAGCGGGAACTTCGTGACCAAGGTGATCTATCTTCCCGACCCGGCATTTCAAGGGGATGCCTTGGCTGGGATCGACACGCTGGTCAGCACGCGGCTTGAACCGGGCTTGGATCCCATCGTCGAGGCAGATCGACGAGGTTCCATCCTGGCGATCATTCGCCTTGGAAACAAAGATGTCGAGATGTCTGGCCCGTCGGTAGCGGGCGCTGGATTCTATGGCCCTGGTGGCTATGGTCCTGGTGGCTATGGTCCTGGTGGCTATGGTCCGGGCGGGATGCAGGGGATTGGGCCCGACGGCATGCCCTGTGGTCCAGGGGCCGGGATGGGTGGAGCTGGAGCCTGCGGTCCGGGTGGTTCGTGCATGGGTGGCGGCGGCCTGTTGCCTTATGGGACACCGGCGAATCCTTACGGGAATCCTCCCAACATGGTTGCTGGAGTCACAGCCCCTCAGTATGGATTGACACACAGCGGTACGCCAATTGGATTGCCCGGTCCGCCGCATATTCCATTGGGAGTTCCTGCGGGCTTGCAGCAGCATGTGATGAAGAACCATACGCACATGCATATTCCAGACCCGGTAGAAAAGATGAAGATGCACGTTCGGTCGATTCCGGGACAGAGCTATCCTGAGCCACCCAGCCGGATGCATCTGAGGGAGCAGAACATTCATCCTGGGTATCCCACCGGTCGCCCTCTCCATCTGCATCACAGCCAGGCGGTTGGGTCCGGGGAGCAGTATGGTGGAGCTCCAGCAACCTACGGTGCCAATGCGGGTGGTGGCGAAGCCTACTGCCCACCGACGGAGATTCGTTGATCGATCGCTTCCGCCTGTCCCATGGATGGGAGGGTGGTGGACGACCTGACAGTGTGGCAACCTCCTGCGTTATTGCAACGCAGGAGGTTGGTTCTGGACCTGGTAGCGCGGGTGAAGCGGAAAGACCAAGGATGGCCTCCATGAACAGCGGCGTCTCATGCTGCCCGAGTGCTTCCGCGATATGCCCGAGAGCCGATGGCTCTGGCTTGGGGCGGGCGAGGTTTCGGTGTCCAAGGGGATGGCTAGGCCAGATGGCGATCGCGATCGCTTGGCTGTCGACAGCCTACTCTCTGACTTTCGCTCAGGGCATCTCCAACCCATCCGCTCCACGCTATGGGTTGCGCCACGACGGAATGGCTCCTGGATTGATCGGCGGACATCAGGTGCAGCAAAAGCCCCAGCTGCGTGGTTATTTTCAGCCGGTGGAAGTGACGGCTCCAGGGCCCGCGAGGATTTCCGTCGCCTGCGACGGCCAGTTCCCTGACGGGTGCCAGGGACCATGGCGAGGGGCGTTTCTGGTGGGGGCAGTTTATCGCCTGATGGTTACCGGTTGGGGGGATGATCGCTCCGTGGCGCTCTATCCGACGATCGAGGTGATCGATCGGCTCTATGCACTTCCCGAGCGAGAGCACCGGTTCCCGATTCCGATCGCGATCGATCCGGAGGATTTGGAGCGGGCTTTGGAGGGGGAATTAGTGACCCGGGTGATTTACCTGGAGGACTCGGAGTATGCCGAGCCGGTGCAGGATGGCCCGAGGACGCAGCGGGTGCATGACATTGGGTTCGGAGAAGATGCGTTGTCGGTGGCCGATCAGATGGGCCGACCGGTGGCGATCTTGAGGATTGGATCGCGAGTTCCCACCAACGATCTGGCTTTGGAGCCGGAGTTTCTTTTTGGTTCGCCACCATGGCTTGCCATCAAGTCGATCCCCAACAAAGCGGAACTGGTGGAGCAAGGGCGCTGGCCGCGGATGGAAATCGTTCCAGCTCCATCGCCAGCGGCTTCCCCCAGCGATCTTCCGACTGCAGAGGAAGCCATCGGGGGTGCGAGCACCCAGGGGAGCGATGTTCCGCGTGCGATTCCGATTCCCCAGGGCGCTGCCTCGCAACGCATAGAAGGCTAAGGTAGGCTGATGGGCAACAAAGCGAGCACAACGATGCAGGGTCGGAGTCGGCAGGAGCGATCGGCCAAGATGGCTTGGATGGCGATCGCCACCGGTCTTTGTTCGATGGGCCTGACGGGGTGCCAGGGAGGCCCTCAGGGGCGCGGAATGTCTCCCGTCGGCATGGCACAGCCGGCCGGCGTGTCCGTCGGCCAATCGTCAGCGACTACATATGCCAGCTCCGTGGGAAGCGTGCCCCAAGGCGTGGTGGTGGATCGGGCGATGACCTCCGCACCGATCGCTCCCGTGGCATATGAGAACGCGACGGCGATTCCAACAGCAGGGTCGGTCTATCCGGTTGCCGCGCCCCAACCGGTGGCTCACGAAGCCTGCGGATGTTGTGGGCCTCGGCACGACGGAGTGTATCGTCCGATCCTGGGTCGGCTATGCGCGTCGCATGGGGCTGGCACCTTGATGCCAACTATGGGATCGGTCTGTGGACCGACCGGTCCGCAGGGGGATATCTGCCAGCCCTTGGCGGCGCCGGTCTTGATGCGGGATCCGCAGGAGTACATTTTCGACGGCGGCGATCGCTGGCCAAAGGTGGTCATCCAGGAAGGGGAGCGGGTGGCGGGATTGCAACCGGAAGACACTGTCGCGTACTACCAGGCCGATGGCGGCTGTATTCTGGTGGAGCCGGCATGTCGCGCGGCGATTTATGCTCCGCGCTTTGCTGCGGTGCGGCGGATCGATGGTCCTCAGCAGCAGGATCATCGCGTTGCGGCACAGGCCGCCCTGCTGCCGGAAAACGCTTCCTCGCTTCGGGAGCGGCTTCCGGCTCCCGCCATGCGTCAGCCACTTCGAGCGGTGGCGGAAGACGGGGTGTTGCCGGTGGAGGCCTACCGGGATCGCAATCGCGGCGTTCCAGTGGACCGAGTTTTGCCGGTGGTACTGATCGTCGATGCGCTGCTTCCCTTTGAAGACCTTCAGCTGATTCGCACCGGCAAGCAGATCGAAACAGACGGCCCGCGATTGCAGCGTGGCGCCCTGGCGGCGCAGGCCTGGGCGTCGGAAGAGCCGCTTCTGGTGATGATCGATCAACAGCAGGCGATCGAATTGGACCACCTGACCCAGACGGCGACGACAACCTTCGCAGTTGAAGGGGAGCCATGGATTCGCATCTGCAAGGTTGCTTCCGAAGCGATGGCAGCACCGGGTGATGAGGTGCATTTCACCATTCGTATCGACAACGTCGGCACCAAAGCAGCTCGTCAGGTTGTGGTCCTCGATTCGCTTCCTCCCCGACTGGAGTGGATCGAAGGGAGTCAGCAGGCAAGCATTCCAGTGGAATTTGATACCTTGGAAAACGAAGCCGGTTCCCACACTTTACGCTGGCGTCTGAAGGAAGACCTTCCCGCAGGTGAAGGAGGAATCCTTCGATTCCGCTGCCGTGTCCGATAAGAAAGACTTTTCCGATTCCGTCGAATGTGGCCGTCAGTTGTCGCCGTGAGCGACCTGCTGATTGGCGATCGGGAAACCTTCTCTGCGATTCGTCGGGGAATTTTTCAAGCCGCCTTCGTGCAAAATCCGCTAAGTGAAAAGGGGAAGAGCCGACAGGTAACTCCTTGGCATGGGGTGTGAGCGGATGAGTTTTCCAGGGGTTTCGGCGCAAGCCACCCCTTCCGCTACCCCGTGAGGTCCCGCCGCACTTGTCTTCGAAGGGCTGTCAATCGCATGGCGTTGGAAGGCCACCATCCCACGGATCGCCCTGCGCATCCGAGTAGCTCGCCCCCCTTTCCGGTGCCGGTCAGCGATTCGGGGGTCTCATGGCGAATGGACTCTGCCCATGAATTTCATCAGCGATGGGACCGCGTCGTCACAAGTCGGCAGCGGGCTGGCGCAATCCAGGGGGGCTTGCTGGGATCGGTCTGTGGCGAGTGGTTCGGCTTGCCCAGGAATGGGCTTTCACGACGATTGGCCCTCTCCCTTTTCGGACGAAGCACTGAAGGATCGTGGCAGATTCCAGCCTCTGGACTTCAATGCCTGCAACCCGCTTTGTCCACAGCTCTTTACGACGCGATGTTGGAATCGCAAGCCGATGGGAGGCGATTCGAACATAGGTACTCACGGAACTTCAGGTGGCTCCGCCTGGCCGCTCCTTCGGTGGCCGGCCAGCGTGTAAGAAGCTGGGGCAAAACCAGCCCCGCAGGCCAAACTGCAATTCAGAGGCAGCCCCTGGCCATTCTCCCCCAATGCGTTCTGCTGGCCAGCGTGGCCCAGGGTAGCGGCATCGATGGCACCCAGTGGGCTCACGCCATGGCTGCAACCGCTGGTGGCGACCGGCGGACGATCCTGGCCGCCGTCCTGCTGTCCGAGGTCTGTCTTCTGGCGATGCAGCATGACCAGAACCAGACGCTGATTTCTTCCGTCTGCCAGCTTGCGGAAAAACTGCTGCGGCGCACTTCTTCGGAAGCCTGGATGGGTGCATGGTCCCCTGGCGTCCAGCGCGGGGACAGCCCCTGCAATATCGCTCGATCTCTCGGCTGGCACGAGGAAGTACCAGTCGATGGGATCGCGATCGGATTGATGGCGATCGCCTCCTGGCTCAAGCATCGGGGCGATTTGCCACGCACCGTTCACTCGGCCATCCATCTGGGGGGACCCAGTGCGATCCTCGGGTCGGTCAGCGGGGCGCTAGCAGGGCTAGGCGGGGTCCCCTCGCAGCTTCCAACTCCCTGGATCCCGGCGGTTCGCAAGGCCCGTCTGAACGGCAGGATGAACCGTCGCCTGACCGACTGGCCTCATGGGGTACACGATCTGCAGCTCCGCTGGTCGATGCCGATCGTGCCATGGCCGCAGTTTCTGCGAAGTGGCTTGTCGGCAATCCCCCGAACCCTGCAGACCTCCGCCTGGACCCTCGCCAGGCTGAGACGAGGGGTCGGACATCGTCCGGAAACCGGCTGAAAACCGAGGGTTTTCCGGGGGTCGGTGGTCCTTCCTGGGCGATGACTGCCAGTTTTCAGTCAACCGCTTCGCTCCGCCACCATAGCCTCGCCGATCAGGAAGGCTGGAAGGTCCCCGTGAGCGGCCGCCGATCCCGCTTGCGGCCAAGGGCAATAGTTGACAATTCCTCAAATGCCCATTAACTTTGCAGGATTCCCGAACGCTGGCCAAGCGGCTGGAACTCCCTCCCGGGCGGGGGGAGCTCGGAAGTCCTCGTCGGAAACGTTTTCATAGTCTGGACGCATGAATCCACAAGAATTGCTACGGATCGTCGATTCGCTGCACCGCGAGA
>JBIINB010000009.1:0-67970 GCA_044337705.1 Pirellulaceae bacterium
TCGCCCGTTTCCAGCCACCAGAAAAATCGATCCCCCGGGCGCGCCGTCTTTAGAGTCAACTCTTCAGGGGCCGCAGGTCGCACATGGCTGGCTACCTTCAGCCATTCCATGATACGAGGCAGTTCCTCCTGAAAATGATCGCGCCCCCGACCTGTGTAGAGAGTCATTAGGAAGTCGTTTCGCGACGACTGAACATACTGGTCCAGGACGTCGCCGTTGCGAGCCAAGGGAGCAGGCACTCCATCAATGCTTCCTGTCACATAATAGAGCGGCACGTAGCGCGCATTTCGCGTCGCGTAGTGCTGGATGAATGGATTCTTATTGGCGGCCACCACGACGGCTCCTGCCCAAAGATCTGGATGGGCCAACGCCAGATCCCAGGCGGCTTCGCCGCCCATGTGGTGACCTGCGACAAAAATGCGGTCTGCGTCGATGCTGCTCCTTCGCATCGCGTCTCTCAGACAGACCAGAAACTTGGCGTGTTCCTCCTCGGTCGCCTCGTACTCAAACTGATCGTCCCGCCTCCATTGAGGAGCGACCACGATGAATCCATGCCTGGCCGCTTCTCCAATCGCCATTTTCCATTCCGGTGAGTATCTTCCTCCCCACCAATCCAGCTCTGCCGAAGCATCGGTGAACTGCCCATGAATCGCCAGGATACAGGGATAGGAGCGATAGGGATCATAAGCTGGCGGAAGCTGTATCAGGTATTCAGGCGACTGCTCATCTGAGAACAGCGATGTCTTGACGGTCACGGCATGTCGAAGCGGATGCTCCTCCAATGGTTCGGGAAGCGGATCTGGAGGCAGCAAGAGGGCCAGCATGGGAGCGATGTAACGCGGTACACCAGCCTCCAACTTCCGAATGCTCGCCAGCACATCAGCTCGCTCCTGCTCGCCCAATCCACTCTGCAGGTATTTCGAAACCAAAGGCCGTGCCTCCAACAAACTACAAGCCAATCCCAGGTCCTCGATCCCCGCCCCGGCTCCCAGGACCCAACCGCCCACAGCCAAGGCAAGCCGCTGTTCCGCCGATAACGTTGCATCGTCTCGAAGTCGCAAGTAATCGGCAAGTCGGTCGCGAGTCGCGGAGTTCAGGTGGTCAGATACCTCCCCGACCCAACCCTCCAAGGAAGCCTGAACCTGGGGATCCTCCAACTTCTTGATATCGTCGGAGATCGCCCCAATGGTCTGCCGATCCTGTTCCTCCAGCGCCTGCGATTCCAAGATCCTCCGCTCAATCTTCAATTTGGTCTCATCCGCCAGCGTCCTTGGGTCGAACCCCCGAAGAAGGGCTTCCGCCAACTGCTCCTGCCCCGACTGCCGCCGCAACTGCACTTCATCGAACAACTGATCGGCCAGTTGCTGATCCAGCAACCCAACCTGATCCCGATGGACTTCCAATTCCGGAAGCGTCTGCATCGCCTCCAGCAACACTTCCTTGGCATCGCTGTAGCGAGTCGACTCCCTCAGCAAATTGACGACGTCCAACCATTGCTGGGGATCGCGCCGATCGATGTTGGTGATCAGGATCTGTCTGAGCCGATCGGACGGGATCGACGAGAGGGCCAGGCGCATGTCCCAGATGACTGCGTTGTCCGTCTGCAGGCTTTCGACCCGCACCGACTGTGCCGTCACTTCGGTGATCCCCTGAAGAATAGTCAAGGGACCACTTGGGGTCGTGACAGTGTAAATCCTCCTGCCAAAATCATCGAACGGCGATACCTGCAACGTGCGCAGCAGCCCCGCCATGATCTTTCCTTTGGTCGCGCGGCGCGCGGCATTGGGAAGAATAATCGTCAACGGCTCTCCACCACCTACCGACTCATTGGCGATGGTGCGAGTGTGGAAGAATGTCAAACGCAGCTGATCGTCCAGCAGGGTGATCGGCTTGGCCTTCGGCTCCGCTCCAGCCACGCGCTGTGGCGAGAATGCGCTCTGATCCAAACCGGATGTCTCTCCAGTTCGGCCTGGCCCAAGACGCATGCCGTTGTTCAGAATGATCGTCGTCTGCTGAGACCAGAGGAACTGACAGGAAAAAATACAGCTCGGTAGAAACACCGAGCCAATGACGTAAGGAAGGAGATCGAGAATTGGGTTATGATTTCGCATCATCAGTTCCCCCCGGGCTTGTCCCTGCCCACTTGCTGACCAACGTGCAGCCAGCGGATCACCCCAGAGGCTCCTGATTCATCCTCTTGTTCCAAGAGGCACCAGGGACCATGTCTGGAGACTAGCCTGTCATGAAGAGATCTGGTGAGACCCTATGGGTTATCAACCGCGCCCGCCGAAATACTTCTTCAGTGTCTCCTGAGCCGCATCTCGTGAATTCTTGGAAGTAGGCCCCTTGTTAACCTTTGGCAACTTGCCTGGCGCCATGGCTTTGGCTCCCTTGGTCTCCTCGTCACCCGCGTCATTAGATTCCTCGGAATCCTTCTTGCCAATCGAACCGGTATCATCGAGCACCAGCTGGCGAGTTTCGAAATTGGATGGCACCGCGCCGCGATCGACCTGATCCGCTTCTTCCAACCAGGAACTGATATCGATCTCCACCGAACGATTCTCGTTCGATTGCTCCATCGTCCGCTCAATCACATCCTCAACACTGCGGACCTCCGGCTTCCGGGCGCCTCCCAGTTCCATCTCCATGACCAACTCGAATTCCAGCTGACCCACCTGGATTCGATCGCCTGATTTCAAAATCTTTGCGCGATCTGGCTGCACCGCCTTGCCATTGACAAGCGTCCCGTTGCGACTCTTCAAGTCGATCAAGAGCAACCGACCGTCCTTCTGAATCAATGCGCAGTGCCTACGGCTCACCGACTCACTCTTAGGCCGCAACTGACAAGAATCGCTGCGCCCGATCAGAAACTTCTCGCTCTGAATCGGGATCTCTTTTCCCTCGTGCGCCCCGGCCAGCACCTTCAACTTCAACTGCATGTTCGTCGCCCCGTCCTATTGCAGGCTGCCCGAACGTCCCCAAATCAGGGACGATATATCGAACCCATTCCGTCCTGTGACACCCAAACGCATCCTCGTGCAATCCGCCACGACTGGGCCTGTCATTCACCCATTGGGTACTCGTTGCATTTCTTCATATCCTACTCCCTTCCCGATACAAATGGAAATGATCGCTGAGAGGCCTTTGCAAAATCAAGAGCTTCCAACGCAGCTCCTTCAGCTGTCTATCACTAGCCAATTCAAGCCGGACGCCTCACTCCATTCCATCCCAAGCGACTCTGAGATTGCGCCGCGAATTACCCAAGCCATCCACGCCCCCCAACTCTCCAGCATGCTTGCTTCGGCTGTCGTTGCAGCACTCCATTGAGGCTCTGATGCCCCACCAAACATCGAGTCGGACTGTTCCACTGACAACCTTCCAGGAAAGTCGCACACCCCCTCCAAATGAGGTGCCAACCGATCGCTTTTTGCCAGTAGCAGACTGCCATGCTGCAGGACACAGGAAGCGAGTCGTCGCTGGGCTGAACCAAGAACCTTGGATTCCCCTAGAACTAGGTCGACAGGATATCGCCGTTCAAAGCATAGGAAAGGGTGCCCTGAAGAGTTGGGCCGGGTCCCGGACGAAGCACCTGCCTGCTGCGCCGGCCAACCCAGTTTTCTCAATCCACGCTCCACAGCCTGATGGACCACCTCGTAGAGGCGGCCTTCCTCTCCCTTGACGTTCCTCTCTGGGTCGACAGGTATTGCCAATGCATAGGTGACCTCGCGATGGTGAACGATCGCACCACCCCCGGTGGGCCGCCGAATCCGAGGCACCGCTTTCAGCCGATCCGGAATGTCGGCTTCTTGCTGGAAATGGCCAAGCGATAAAGTTGGTTCATTCCATCCATAGACCCTTAGTGCGGCACGATAGCACCGACCCGCGACCGTTGCCATACGCTGGTCGCGGGCCATGTTTTCCTCACCATTTCCCCAGGCAAAGGGAATCAGAACGCCGTCCATCGGGTCCTCGGATGTCGGGCTGCCAGGACGTCATCGGGTCGACTGACTCGGGTCGAATGCGGGGCCTCATGCAGGCGTACCGCAGGCTCTTCCAGGATCGATCGCCATGCTTCGACAAACGCGTCCAGTGTCTCCTTGCTTTCAGTCTCCGTCGGCTCCATCATCAGCGCCTCGGGGACCGTCAGCGGGAAATAAACGGTCGGTGCGTGAAACCCGAAGTCCAGCATCCGTTTGGCCAGGTCCATTGCGCTGACTCCTCGCTTCTTTTTCACTTCGCTGGCGGAGGCGACAAATTCGTGCATACAGCGATTGCCGTGTGGCACTTGCAGCAGTTCACTCAACCTGGCCAGCAGGTAATTCGCGTTGAGCACAGCAACTTCGCTTGCCTCGCGGAGGCCGGGCCCCCCAAGCGTCTTGATGTAGCAGTAAGCCCGAACGAGCACTCCTGTGTTGCCGAAAAAGCTTCGTACCCGTCCGATGCTCCAGGGGCGATCGCTATCTAGGCAATAGCTGCCATCGCGGAAAGCAACGACCGGTGCCGGTAGAAACGGCTCCAGAAAATCCCTCACGCAGATTGGCCCCGCACCGGGACCTCCGCCACCGTGGGGGCCGCTGAAGGTTTTATGCGGGTTGTAATGCATCATGTCGGCACCGAAGTCTCCCGGGCGTGCGATCCCCAAGATGGCATTCATGTTGGCGCCATCGAGATAAACCAAACCTCCAGCGTCGTGCACCCACTGGCAGATCGTTGCAATCTGCTTTTCGAACAGCCCCAGCGTGTTGGGATTGGTGATCATCAGCACCGCGGTGTCGCTGCTGATCTTGGACCGCAGATCTTCCAGGTCGGCCAGTCCATTGGGCCCGCTCTTGACGGTCACCGTATCCCACCCTGCCATCTTGGCGCTTGCGGGGTTGGTGCCGTGAGCCGAGTCGAGGGTGAGGACCTGCCGACGTTTCTCACCTTTCTTGCGAAACCAGGCGGCCGCCACCATCAGAGCCGTCAGCTCCCCATGGGCACCGGCTGCCGGCTGAAGACTGACTCCTGGAAGCCCGGAGATTTCCGCCAGATCCTTCTGCAACTGGTACATCAATTCCAGCAGTCCCTGGACGGTCTGGTCGGGCTGCATTGGGTGCAGATCGATCATCCCCGGCATGCTCGCCAGACGCTCGTTTCGCTTGGGGTTGTACTTCATTGTGCACGACCCCAAGGGGTAGAAGTGCGTGTCCACCGACATGTTCAGTGTCGAGAGATTGGTGAAGTGGCGGACCACATCCCCTTCGGCTAGTTCCGGCAGGGCCGGAGGATGCTCGGCCAGAAGACCGGCAGGCACTTGCCCGGCCCACGTACCTTCCGGCACATCCAGTGGAGGAAGCTGGACGGAAGATCGGCCTGTTTTGCTAAGTTCGGAAAGCAGCAGAGTCGATTGCACATTACGCATGCTAGTGGCTCCTTGGATGGATTGTTCAACTGACTTGGTCGATTGCATCGACCAGAGCATCGATCTCTTGCTTGGTCCGTTTTTCGGTGACCGCCACCAAAAAACAATCATTCCATTTGGAATCCCAATCGGCCAGTGGAATCCCCCCAAGCATCCCGCGTTCGCGCAGCTGAGCCAAAAGCGACTCCACCTGCCCCTTGCGATCTCTCACCACGCACTCCCTCCATGTCGGTGCTTCCCATGCCAATTCGACTCTCCGCGACGAACGAATTCGCGACTTCAGATACTCTCCCTTTTCGCCGCATTGCAGTGCAGTCGCACGAAGCCCCTGGGGGCCCTGAAGTGACAGATAGATGGTGGCCCGAAGAGCCAGCAGCCCTTGATTGGTGCAGATATTGCTGGTCGCTTTTTCCCGCCGAATGTGCTGCTCTCGGGTCTGAAGCGTCAGCACCCAGCATCGATTGCCGTGCCGATCCTCCGTCTGACCGGCGATTCTTCCGGGAAGCCTTCGCACCAACGCATCGCGACAGGCGAGAATCCCCAGATAAGGACCACCATAGGCCAGAGGATTCCCAAGGGGCTGACCTTCTGCCACCACCAGATCTGCACCCCAGTCGCCAGGCCGCTTCAACACTCCAAGGCTGATAGGATCGACAGCAGCGATCACCTGGGCTCCCACCTTTTTCGCTGGGGCGACGAGCCGATCGACCGGTTCCAGCGAACCCAGATAATTGGGCTGGCTTACCAGGACACATGCTGTCTTGTCATCGATCGCCTTTTCCCAGCTTGCCATGTCGGTCAGCCCGTTGTGCACCGGAACGACCACCAAGGTCCCATCGATCCACTGCAGATAGGTCTGAAGAGCCTGACGCGTGTGGGGATGCAGACCTTCGGAAACGACGACGCGACGGCGATTGGCGTCCAGAGACAGGCACATCAGTGCGGCTTCCACCGCGGCCGTCGCCCCTTCATAGACGCTGGCGTTGGAAACATCCATCCCCGTCAGTTCGCACACCAGCGATTCGTATTCGAACATCGCCTGCAGATTGCCCTGACTGACTTCCGCTTGATACGGTGTGTACGATGTGTACCACTCGCCGCGGGCAGCGATCTGATCGACCGCCGCTGGAATGAAGTGATCGTAGGCTCCCCCCCCCAGAAAACAGACCATCGATTCGGCCCCCTGGTTCCTTGCAGCTAACTTCCGCATCCATCGCGTCAGCTCCAACTCCCCGACTCCTGGAGCGATATCCAAGGGCCGGTTCATCTGCAGTTCCTTGGGAACCTGATCGTCGATCAATTGCTGGATCGAATCTACGCCGATCGCTTCCAGCATCGCGCGTCGGTCCGCTTCGGTCGCGTACAAATAGGACATGCTCAGCTCCTGTCTCTCCCTGGGGACACGCGCCCGGCGAACGCGCCAGCCGGTCCAGAAAAGGCCTTCTCGATTGTGAAAGAGCGTCGTGCGGGGCACAGCTTTCCTTAACAAGGACCGCTGTTCATCGAAAGGATTCACGGCCTGCCCGCTCGGCCGTCTCCCAGTTCTGCGTAGCGCCTTCCTGGAGGCTCAATGGGATTGATCGCACTGGGCCTGATACTGCCCCGCTTCCAACAATCCGTCCCACTCCTTTGGATCGCTCATCCGGATCTTCACCAGCCAGCCCTTCCCGTAAGGATCGTCTTTCAACTGATCTAGCTGGTCCGCCAGTTGGCTGTTGACTTCCACAATCTTACCGCTGACCGGACTGTAGATAGTGCTGACCGCTTTGACCGACTCCACCTCCCCAACCTCATCGCCGCGCTTGACTTCTCTCCCCACGGTTGGCAAAGCCATATAGACCAAGTCGGTCAATTGCTCGACCGCAAACGCCGAGATACCGATGGCGACAACCCCGGCATTGACCGAATCGGGCGCCTCCACCCACTCATGACTTGCAAGGTATCTCAGTGCTGCTGGATCACGTGTCATCTTGATTCACCTTCGACTGAAAAATAGGAATGGCTGCCTGCCACAATGCACTCAGGAGACCCGATGATAAAAAGGAAGCGGCGTCCTCACCGCGTTCAAAACGGTGCCACGGATATCGACCTGATATTTGGCGGAAGGGTCATCTGCAACCCTGGCATCGACGTAGGCCATTGCGATTGGCTTTTGCAGCGTGGGGGAAAAACTTCCGCTGGTGACCACCCCTACCGCTTTCCCCGACTCATCCAGCACCGTTGCATCCTGCCTGGCCGCACGCTTCCCTTCCAGCGTCAGTCCGATCCGCTTGCGTCGCACGCCGGCCGCCGCAGCAGCAACGATCGCGTCGCGACCGATCCACTGACGCCCCTCGATCTGCACAGCAAAATCAAGCCCGGCTTCGATCGGCAGAATCTCCTCGGAAAGCTCATGCCCATAAAGAGGCATCGCCGCCTCCAGCCTCAGCGTATCGCGAGCCCCCAGGCCAGCCACTTGAAGCGGCACGTTCCGGCCTGCCAGCAAGAGGTTCTCCCAGATTCTCACCGCATCCTCTTCGCGCACGATCCACTCTAGTCCATCCTCACCCGTGTATCCGGTCCGGGAGACAATGACCGGCTTGCCGTAATGCTCCGTCACGCAACCTCGATAATTCCCCAGGGTCTGGACGCCTGGGGGCAACAGCGGCTTGCAGATCGATCGCGCCAAGGGCCCCTGCACAGCGATCATCGCAGTCTGCTCTGTGACATCGTGGAACTGCACATCCTCAAACCCCTCCCGATGATCCCCAATCCACCGCACAATCTTGTCGCGGTTGCCGGCATTGACCACCAGAAGAAAATAGACGGTGCCCCCAGGACTCTCCAGACAATAAACCAGCACGTCATCGAGGACTCCTCCATCCTCTCGACACATCAGGCTGTAGCGCACCTGGCCGACCTTCATATCCAGCACTCGCCGGGTCAGCAGTCGGCTCAACCACTGGTCGGCTCGCGGCCCATCGAATCGCAGTCGCCCCATATGGGAGATATCAAACAGACCAGCCCGCGCCCGCACTGCTTCATGCTCTTCCACGATCGTCGTGTACTGAATCGGCATCTGATAGCCGGCAAACGGAGCCATCCGTCCGCCATGCGCCACATGCCAGGCATGGAGAGGCGTAACCCTGGTCTCTTCGCTCATCCTGCACTCCTTTCGCCGATGGAGTTCGACATGCCTATCGACAGAACATCCGGAGCTGTTCGCCCTGGATGGGCCTTCGACATCGACAATGTGATCTTGTTCCCCGCGCCAGAGGAACTGGCCAGACTGCTAAGGAGGCTGCGATCAGCCCGCTGTCCGATCCAGCCAATAGGCCATTCGGAAGCCACGCGAAAATTTCGATGGGACCAGAGTTGACCGTGAGAAACCTGAGCACAGGTCGCCGATTGGGCGTATGTCCAACAATTGCTGCGACGCAAAACGGGACTCCCTCCGCCCAAGCGAACGCCCGGTGCGGTGTGTGTCAACGATCCGGGCATTGCGACGCAATTCCGGGTCTGGTTCCAAATTGGCAAGGATCAATCATCAGATCCTTTAGAAGGGATCTGGGGAGCGATCGGGTCGCTCAAAAGCGCGAGACCCAACCACTTCGTCGGATTGTAGATCAATTGCAACTGTTGGCCAGCCCATCGCCGGCATCAGGAATCAAGATTTTCTCCAAAGCGTCTCGCCTTGCCCTTGCGACGAATCTGCCTGCCACGGCCCCCTCTGGCGTCGCCTCGCTTTTTCCCCCCTCCAGCCGAACTGCGGGCCGAATGGCCGGCTTCACTTCTACGGTTTTGACCTTGGGCAACTCCTGAGGAAAGCCGTTCCAGATACCCCCACACCAATTGACGCCGGACCAGATCGACCTGATGCACCTGGACGCGAAGAGGATCCCCCAATTGGAAGCAGTTGCCACTGCGGTATCCTTCCAGCCGCATTCCATGCCGCTCCCAGCGGTACTGATCCTGAGGCAGTCTCTGAACGGGCAGGAATCCTTCGGCCGGTATCTCGATCCCGCGAATCCAAAGCCCATCGGCCTTCACCCCGGTCACCAACCCCTCAAAACTCTCCCCAACCCGCCGGCTCATGTAGTGCAGCAGTTTCACCTTCACCAACTCCCGCTCGGCAGCTTCCGCTCGCTGCTCGCGCTGGCTGCAGTGGTCCGCCAATGCCTCCAGTTGCATCCGATCGCCTCGCCCGGTGCGCTTCGCCAGTCGCTCCATCACCAGCCGATGCACCGTCAGATCAGGATACCTTCGAATCGGACTGGTGAAGTGACAGTAGTGCTCCTTGTTGAGTGCGTAGTGACGATCCGGCTCCACCTGGTAAACCGCCTTGGCTAGGCTCTTCAGGGTGCTGTAATGGACTGCGTATTCAATCCCCATACCTCGCACCGTCTGCAGCACGCGCTGTAGCTCAAAGCGATCGGCTAGTGAACCGCATTCGACTCCCAGGTCTCGGACAAACTCCGTCATCTTCCGAAGTGCGATCGGTTTGGGAGCCCCATGGACGCGCCGTACAAACGGCACTTGGTCGCGGTCCATCCACGCAGCAATCGTCTCGTTGGTGGCCAGCATGAACTCTTCGATGATCTGGTGGCTCTCGGTCTGAATCTCCAGATGCGCTCCCTTGACCTTTCCGCCACGATCCAGATCGATCTTCACCTCGGGCAGCGACAATTCGATCGCACCGCCCTCCAGACGCCGCCCGCGCAATAGCATCGCCAACCGATCCATCTGGCTCAGCATCTCATGCATCACATCAGGAATCTTGCCTCGAAAGGAGTCCGGGGACTTCAGGAACTGATCCACCTGTTCGTAATGAAGCCGCAATTGGTTGCGAATCACCGACCGATGCACCTCCCAGTGAACCAGAACCCCGTCGGTAGTCCATTCCATCAGGACACTGATCGCCCATCGGTTGCGATCCGGTTGAAGACTGGCGACATGATTGCTGATCACCTCAGGAATCATTGGAATCACACGGTCGGGCAGGTAGATGCTGGTAGCTCGTTCCCTCGCCTCTTCGTCCAGCGCCGTTCCCTCTTGAACGAATGCCGACACATCGGCGATATGAACCCATAACTCCCAGTGCCCAACTTCGTTGACGTTCAGCGAAATCGCATCATCGAAATCCCTTGCATCGATCGGATCGATGGTCAGCGTCGGTAGATGTGTGAGGTCTCGACGATCTTCCGGAATCGTATCCTCCTGAAAGCGATCGGATACATCCCGCGACTGTTCGATCACCTCGGGGGGAAACTCCCCCGGCAAACCGAATTGGAATTCAATCGCTCGCGTATCGACCATTGGATTGCGCGCGCTGCCAATCACCTCCAGCAGCACCGCTTCGCCTGGCTGATCCCCTTCCGGGAAACGAACCACCTCGACGATGATCTTGTCCTCAGGGGCCAGCGGTATCCCTCGCACATCCCCCAGCCTTACCGGTTGAGCCAGTGGGACACCATCCAACCAAACCAACGCCTTCCCCTCCTGGACCAGATAGGTGCCGGAAAACTGGCGTCGATGCCGCTGGAGCACCTCCAGCACTCTCGCCTCCAACTTTCCCTGCCTGCCCCGACTGATCCGCACGCGAACACGGTCTCGATCGATCGCGCCTCCGGTCGCAGAAGGTGGGACGAAAAGATCTTCCTCTCGCTGAGAGACCCCATCCGGCCGAAAGAAACCGAATCCCGATTGCGTCGATCGAAAAATCCCCTCGGCGACCTGCTGGCCATCGCGACGGGCTGGACGCGACAGGCTTAGTGCTGCATCGCTCATACCCATGCCATCGACTTCTTCCAGCGGCTCAAAGGAAGAGAGCAGGGGACTGCGACTAGCCGATGCAGAGTCGCTCTTTGTGACGGTTCTACTTGCCTGCGGAGAAGGGGGCCCAGGCGGCTGCTTCGCTTTGGATGGTGCCGCCTCCGCTGCGGACTCGGCCTGGATCGGCACACCGGCCTGGATCGTTACACTGGCAAGCGGTGGCAGTAGCAAATGATTGGCTGCAAATCGAAGTCTGCCAGCTCGCACCAGACGCTTGACCATCCGCCTCAATTCTCTATACCTCGAATCATCCAGCCGTAGCTCCTTCAGCAGGCCGCGAGGCTTCAAGGGACGATAACCAGGTGCACTGACCAGTGCGACAATCTGCTCTTCCAAATTTTCTTGTTCCATTCCGTCAGGATAACCGCTTCCGCAATCTTTGGAAATTAGCATTCTTCCCCGCCCGCAACTCCCTTTCACCAAAAGGCGACTCGCTGGATCGCAACTGGCCGCATAAAATGAATCGCAGTTCGATTCAAAGTTTCCCACCGCAGAGAACCGCAATGGACACTGCCCCCGCCTGGAAACGAGATAACCGGCCCCCACGAGTGCTGATCGTCGATGACGATTTTGAGATCATCGAGGCGGTTCGCTATGCCTTGGAAGAGCAAGGGTACGAAGTGCTGGTGGCCCGTGACGGCAATCAGGGGCTGGCGATGGCCGAACAGGTACAGCCAGATCTGATGCTGCTGGACATGATGATGCCCAAACGGAGTGGATTTCTGGTGCTGGAATCGTTGCACCGTGCCTCTTTGCCGCCGATGCGGATCATCATGATGACCGCCAACGAAGGGGAACGGCACAAAGCCTACGCCGAAATGCTCGGCGTCGACGACTACCTCCGCAAACCCTTGGCGATCGACCGCTTGATGGCCAGCGTTCGTCACTGGTTGGAGGAACCTTTCACAGACACCCAGGCCACTTGAGGGTTTCCACGATGATCGCATCGCGAAAATTCCTGATGGTCTTTGGACTGCTGGGGGCTTTAGGAGTTGCCATGGGAGCCTTCGGCGCCCACGCACTGCCAGGCTATCTGGCCAGCCTTGGCCTGGAGGACGCCGTCCTCCAGAAACGACTCGATCAATTCCGAACCGCCGTGCAGTACCACCTGCTGCACACCCTCGCCTGCCTGGCCCTTGCAGCTCTTGCCACCCCTGTCACATCCCGGCGCTTTCGCTTCGCCATCGGAATCATGCTCCTGGGAATGCTCTGCTTCTGCGGGTCGCTGTACGGACTTAGCATTCTGGGGATCAAGCAACTAGCTCACCTTGCCCCCCTGGGCGGAATGCTGCTGATTGTCAGTTGGCTGACGATTGCATCTGCCGGATGGACCATCAACCATCCCGAAGCCAGCAACGGAAGCTCGATTCCACGGGTGAAATAAAAGAAAGCGGTTCCCGCAGATGAAGCCCGCCGCACCTCCACCGAAAAACTTCTCTGAGTGGCTGACGGCTGGTCTGGCAACGCTGGAGGAGAATCCCCCCTTCCAGCATGGCAATGCCCTGGCAGCGGCTCTCGATGGCCCTGCTGCCTCGGCGGAGACGCAGTGGCCGTCCCGCGAACTATCCGCATGCGGACAACACGGGGTCCATCGATGGTTTCTTTCGGAAGTGCATGGGGGCTACGGGTGGCCACAGGAAGAGGTACTGCACGGGTATCGATGGCTAGCCGGTCGCTCCCTGCAGACCGCCTTCATCCTGACGCAGCGAGTCGCCGCGGTGAAGCGGATCGCGCAGGGCGGTTCAGACGAGCTATCCCAGTGGCTGCCTCACCTAGCCGACGGCAGCGTGTTCGCCACAGTTGGCATCAGCCACCTGACCACCAGTCGCCAGCACCTGGCAGGGCCGGCGCTCCGTGCGAAACAGGCTAGCAACGGCATTTGGCACCTCGATGGCTATTGCCCCTGGGTCACCGGTGCCCACCATGCTCAGATCCTCGTGGTCGGAGCCATCGACCCTGCTGGACAGTCCCATTTCTTCGCCATTCCACTTCCGCACCCTCACATCGCTTGCCACACGCCCGAATCGCTTCTGGCGCTTCAGGGTAGCCATACAGGGAAGGTGGAACTGAGCGATGCATCAATTCCCGACGCATTCCGACTGCGTCTGCCCCCTGGCGGCGACAATTCGGCAGGCAACCTCTCAACCAGCGTGCTCGCTCTTGGACTTGCCGACCGAGCCTGCCGATTCCTGCAGGAGGCTTCTTCCCAACGACCGAATCTGGCCGATTCTGCAATGCAATTCCAAAAGCAGATCGATCAGCTGCACCAGCAGCTGGTCGATTCTGCGCTGGGCATTCAGTCCCACGCCACCCCGTCGACCTTGCGAAGCGGCGCCAATGAATTGGTGCTTCGCGTCACCCAAGCCGCCTTGGTGGCGGCCAAAGGAGAAGGCTTTCTGGCTCAGCATCCGGCCAATCGATGGGCGCGCGAGGCGATGTTCTTTCTAGTCTGGAGCTGCCCCGCCACGGTCGCTCAGTCCCACCTGGACCACTGGTCCATGTCCTGCTCGGACAGCTGAATGCAGAGCAGGGGAGGACTATTGGCCAGCCCGGAAAGTCGATACCCATTCCGATCGCGATATTTGCGCTAAAAATTTAGCCGCTGTAGCTTGCCGGATCTTCAAGCGATGGCTAAATTTTTAGCAGTCTCAGACCGCCCCCTTCATGGCCTCAACGATGCCCACTCCCGACGAACCCCAGCTAAGCCGTCGCGAACGCCAGATTCTTGATGTCGTTTACGCTCTGGGACAGGCTTCGGCCGCTCAGGTCATGGCTCATCTTCCCGATGCTCCGAGTAAAACCGCCGTCCGAACGTTCCTTCGCATCCTGGAGGAAAAAGGGCACCTAGTGCACAAGGAGGACGGGCGGACCTACGTCTATCGGCCCAGTCGTCCACGACAGCGTGCCGGAACGGGCGCTTTTCGACGTGTGCTCGATGTCTTCTTCGGTGGCTCTTTGGAACATGCCGTCGCCGCGCATCTGGGGGAATCCGCCGCACAGCTCGACGAAGCCCAACTCAAGCGACTGGTCGATCTCATCCAAAAGGCCCGCAAGGCACGAAAGGAAAACGGCTCATGATTGAATTCCTCGGGCAAGTTGCAGAGGCGGGACCAGAGTTGGCCATCCGATCGACCGTGTTGTTTGTTCTTGCGATCGGCTTGTCGATGGCTTGGCCCCGAGCCTCTGCGGCGCAAAGGCACCTGCTTTGGAACGCTGCGTTGGCCGGTTCACTGGTGCTTCCTATCCTCTACTTTAGTGTTCCCAAGTACCGCGTTTGGCCTGCGTGGACCGACTGGATGGCGCAAGGCGATTCAGTTCCGCAACTGAATCGCAAAACTGGCAAGAACGATTTATCCTCCATCTCGCATGCTCCTTCGCAGGTTGCGCTGGACGCGTCGCCGGAAATTCCCTCCGCTGCTCCCATTCGCGTTCAGCCCTCTGGTTTCTTTCGCTCCAAGTCGATTCAGCCGATTCTAGGAACTCTGTGGTTGGCAGGCGTATCTCTGGGATTGGCAAGACTTTGGTTTGGGTTCGCACGCTTGCGCTCGATCGCTCGCCATACAGATCCGGCCCGTGGGCAACTGGAATCGATGCTTAAGGAGCTTTCCCATGAGCTGGGGATTGGCCAGCCCGTAAAGGGGCTGGTATCGCGCGATCCGCTTAGTCCCATGACATGGGGGTGGTGGCGCCCGGTCGTCGCGCTGCCTGGTGAAGCAAACTCCTGGTCTGCCGAACGGCTGCGGCTGGTGCTGCTGCATGAGCTTGCCCACGTGCGACGATTGGATTTTGTATCCCAATTGGCTGGGGAGCTGGCGCGATGCCTCTACTGGTTCCATCCGTTGGCGTGGTGGTGCTTAAGGCGCCTGCGGATAGAACAGGAAGTCGCCTGCGATGACTGGGTCCTGGCTAGTGGCGCACATCCCGAAGACTACGCGCAAGAATTGCTGGACATCACCGCCAACCTGCCTCACCCTTATCCGAAGGCAGGGGTTGCTCTTGCCATGAGTCGCACTCAAAGGATCGAAACCCGCATCCGTTCGATCCTCCAAGCCGATCGCAATCGCAATCGAGCCAGCACCTGGCGACGGATATCGATAGCAAGTCTCTTTGCAATGCTCGCCACAACAACCGCCCTCGTCGGACCGTCCGCCGTCGCCAAGACCAACCCGTCAGCCACTCCCATCATGCCCACTCCTGCCACTTCTGAAAGCGAAACGGGAAACAACGACGCGACCCCAGATCCGCAACAGGATCCTTTACTGTCAGATGCCCAGCCACTGACTGAGGAATCCAAGGAGCGACTGAAAAACCTCGCAACCGGTCAGTCGTTTCCAGCCACTCGCCAGGATATGCCCTTGGCCATCGCGGCGCTTCAAGCCAACGATTGGACCATCCGCAGCCAATCTTGCTTGGCGATCGAAAAAATGGCATCCCGGAAACTCTTTGCGCCAGAAGATCTCCCGTCGCTCTGGGAAGGACTTCAGCCCAATCTGCAAAGCCAGCATCAGGACACCAGTGAATGGTCGGTGCGGGCCGTCGCCACGCTACTGCAGGAGCATGAGCTTTTCAGCAGCCCCTTCTGGTCCCAACAGGATTGGATGCTGGAACGCGAACCGACACCAGCCGATCGATCGGCTGGTGAGTTCCTGAAGGGCTCGTTCGAAGAGAGCCTGCTGCTGCTTGGCAGCAGCGACCGTGAGCTGCAGCGGAGGGGTGCAAACCTGACCAGCCAACTGCTGAAGCATCTGCCGCAATCGAAGCAGGAAAAAGCGATCCGCAGCTTGCTGGACATTCCATTTGAGACACAGACAGCCGCGAACCCAAGCAGCTCTCTGGCCCGCTGCCGCAGGCAGGTGACGATTGCCCTCGTTCATTCCGCATCTGTCATCCCAGCGGAATCTTCTGTAGGAGAGGTCGCTGAACGATTGTTGGAGGCATCCAAGGACGTCGACGCTGTGATGAATGATGGTGTCTATCGTGGATTGGCCTTTCTGGCTGACAAAACCCAAGGGGAACTGCGTCAGCGGATCGTGCGCGCGGTGGTTTTGGCCGCAACAGATCGTCGATGGATCTATTCTCGCACCTCCGGGATCTCAACGCCTCCTCGACACCATGGTGCCGACGCACTAACCATCCTGGCCCCAGGTTTGACCAGTGAAGAACTGCTTCTGGCTCAGGAGGCGATTCCACCTCTGCCCGAAGGAGAGGGAAATCGAGCAGCTTACGATGCGATGTATCTGGAGGTGCTGCAGGCGCTTGCCGGACGCAAGAAGGAATTGGAATCGAAGATGCAGCCTGCAGCGCGCGAGGAAGAAGATCTGGCCTTCTTCGAAAAAAAATACAAGAAGAAATTCACCGAAGTAAAACCAAAAAGCGAGTATCCGGACCCCGACCAGTTCTACTCCGCCATCGCCAAGGAACTTGGTATCTCAGAGATTGCCTGGAAGGCAGCAGCAGAGAAGTTCGGCTGGAAAAAGGAGGACGGCCGAAACACCTTTGCCATGTTGAAGGGAGGCCCCACCTCGGAAGGCGGAGAAGGAACCTGGGACGTCTTCTTCATACGGTCCATGATCAACCCCGAGACGAAACGACCGGACCCTGCCACCATCGAGCGGGTGATGGTGCAGATCGACTATGACGGGAAAATCTCCTTCCCAAAGATTCCTTAGTGACAAATGCAAAGGCTCCCATTCCCGCTCCACTCCCACCGGCAGTCCTTGGTCATGAGCCGACCAAGCGACTCCGTGGCGCCCATTTGATCGAGGACTGAACATTCAGGAGGATGTCCATGCGATCCAGCTTCTGAGGAACCAATTCCACCAAAAGCCTTCCTGTTCGACTCCATATCGCCCCCTCTCATTTTCGTCGCCCTCACCTTGGCTCCGGTCGGTCTCCCTTGTTGCTTACACCCTGATTCCCGGTACATTGCCCAAGGCGAACGGGGTGGGAAAAGAACCAGAGCGATCCGATGCGTGCTGTCAGCCCTTGGCGAGTAGGGCAAAGCAGGGCGGATATCGGGTACCGGTCCGGACAATAAGGGGGAACCGATTGAGACAGATTCAGACCGACTATCTGGTTGTCGGCGCGGGTGCAGCAGGGATGGCGTTTGTCGACGCGCTGATCGAACACGCCGATGTCCGTGTCACGCTACTGGACCGACGCCATGCCCCTGGCGGCCATTGGCTGGATGCCTATCCGTTTGTCCGGCTTCACCAAGCATCGCAATTCTACGGAGTGGCATCAACGCCACTGAGCGACGGCCGGCTGCAAAGTGAAGGGCCGGAAGCAGGCCTGCACCAACGGGCAGCAGCACCCGAGATCGTCGCCTACTACGCGCGCGTCATGGATCGCCTAGTCGCCTCCGGAAAAGTCACCTTCCATCCGCACAGCGACTACCATGGCCAAGGGCAGTTCACTTCGCTGGATTCTGGCCAGCGGTTTGTGGTGCCCGATACATGCCGCGTGGTCGACGCCAGGTACCTTTCCCCAAGCATCCCGGCGCGAACCGCCACCCCATTTGAAGCTGCCGAGGGAGTTCGCGTCATTCCAGTCAACCAACTCCCAGATATCGCGCCATCGACTAGCCATTTCGTCATCGTCGGCGCCGGCAAGACAGCGACGGACGCCATCGTCTGGCTGATCGGGCAGGGTATCACCCCCGATGCCATCTGCTGGGTTCGCCCACGCGATCCCTGGATGTTCGATCGCGCGGTCGTGCAGCCCGACCCGGTCATCTACACGGGGATGGTGGCAGATATCTTCGAGTCAGCCGCGCAAGCTGACTCTGTCGACGATCTTTTTCTCCGAATGGAAGAACGGGGTGTCATGCTTCGGATCGATCAAAGCGTCACACCAACCATGGCCAAGACCCCCACGCTGGCCCGCTGGGAACTGAATCGGCTGCGAACCGTCGAGCATGTCGTGCGATTGGGACACGTCCGGCGCATCGCACCCGGTCGCATGGTGTGCGATCGGGGAGACGCAGCGATCGATCGCCAGGCAGTCGTGGTGCACTGCGCCGCCCCGGGACTTCGGTATCCACCCACCATCCCGGTCTGGGGACCCGAGGCAATCACGCTGCAGTCGGTGGCAACCGGACCGATCTTCGGCGCGGCGATTGCAGGCTACCTGGAGGCGACGCGCAAGGAGGATATCGAAAAAAATCGGCTCTGCATCCCTCACCCATACCCCGACTCGTGCGCCGATTGGCCACGGTTCATGGTCCTGAGCGCCAAAGGATCGGCCGCGCTGGCCAAGGAGCCCGACGTCCTCCAGTGGGCGCACAGCACCAGCCTCTTTCGTTCACGAATCCCCGCCGAGCGAGCCGGGCAGGCCGATGTCGTGGCCGCAGTGGCTAGGCTACATGCCGCCCGCCAGACCGGATTGCCACGGCTGGAAGCATGGAGCGGGATTGCGGAGAAAAGGGATCGAGGGGATTCGTTCGGTGTGGCTGGAGATAGGAACGGGCCTTGAGTCATCGGCTCTAACTGAGACGTTAAGAGGAGCCGTTAGAATGCCGGGGGACGAAGTCCCCCGGTTATCGCGAGAACCTCTCTATGATCGACCCCATCTGTGCGATCTGCTCGCGGCGTTCCTGAGCAACCTGCGACAAGTCGCTCTTGATCTGCCAGACCAACATGGCGATCGGCCCAAGGATGAACAGCAAGAAGCTTATGACAAGGATGGCGATCCACAGCGAGCGAAAACTCCAGGCATTGACCATCCCGCCCGGTACCAAGAGAACGAGCCCGAAAAGAAAGAAGCCCGACACCAAGAGCAGGATCGAAGTGTAGTAGGGTTTCCAGCGTCGATCGTCGATGGGCAATCGCACAAAAAAGGCTGGATCATTGAAAACAAATCTTCTTTCGCTGGTGCAGTTTCTCGCCACCAAGATCTCGTCATCAATCAAGCCCAGGGCCAGTCGATCCCCCCTTTGAAAAATCCCCTCGTGGGAAAGATAGGAAAAGAAAAACATCCTCCAATTATCAAGCTGGGTGACGACGATATGCCGCTTTGCTTTCCATAACCGGAAGAACGGATGAGGCGATTTGGCGCCGCTGGGAATCTGCTCCCTCGGTATCGCAAGGCGTTTGCCGATGGGATCGATACCATCCACATCGATCATCAAATCGAGTCCCGTTGCGATCACTGTCCCATTGCGAATGTAGAACGCAAATTCGCACTGCAGATGATTGCCCCGCAAAATGATCGACTCTTCCGGCAGCTCGTCAGGATCAGCAGTCCAAAAAGAGATCATGGCAACCACTCCGGATCGGAAATCAGCCGAGCCAACGTCGCTCTTTTGACAGCCTCCATCATGCCAGCGTGAACCATCATTTCGCTACTGGATCTAAGGGAATAGGGACATCGGAAGGTACCACAGATATTGAATTGTTCGACTCCTCCTAGCCCCTTGCGTAGAAACTTCCAGCCAGCAAGGAGTTCCTCGCGATTCCGAATTGACCTCCGTCCCCTTTCATTTGTCCGTCCGAGTATCGGAAGGAATCGCGTCGCTGGGCTTTCTCGGTTCACCATTGGCATTCCGGAGCAACTTCCAGCAGGCGTGGAGTTCCTCCACTTTCGCCAAACGCCGGGCGATGGAGGCGCTGTCCATGGAATCGGACCGCTAGCTGGAACCAGAAATTCAATATCCAGGGTCAATCTAGGACGGCGGTGGATGACCACAGACAAAACCACCATATAGGGCATAGCTTACCTTGTATCGCGCGAACGAATCGGGGAGCAGCAGCACCTGGGCGATCTTCATGGTCGCTAATTCCTGTTCATCGCCCTTGGAGATTCGAGGTATTCCCCACGGCAGCTCAGGCCCCGCGACCCTTCGATTGGAGACTCTGCCATAACCCGATCAATTCCTGGCCGTAGTCGAGTTGCCCCAACTGACGGTCTCGTTCCAGACTCCATTTGCCACGGAGCAACTGGCACAGGTCCGGCTCCAGCAACCGGTCGATCTCCAGGGACCGACCCTGCTGGGCTGCCCGCCGCAGATCCCGCAACACTTCCCGCCAGGTCTTTCGCCGCGATGCGGCACATTCGGCCAAGTTATATCCAGCACTGGCCAGTCGCCATGTCCACTCCCAGTGATCGCTCTCCGGCAACCCGTTATCGACCAAATCCTCTTGCGCCGCTTCCTTGGCTTCGACTGGGATGGAGGTCATCGCGCTGGCATCTCCCTTGAAGCTCGCTCGTCCGGTTAAATCCTGCCCCTCGCTTCCAGTTGACTCCTTCGTCTTCGCTGCAACGGCTAATTGCCCCGAAGCACCCTGAGGCATCCCATCCAAGCTCCGCAAACGCATCGCAACAGCGCCCGGCCAACGAATTCCACTGGGAAGCAGTTCCTTTCCTGCGGCGACTTCTTTCCCCAACGCGGAAAGCCCAAGCAGTGGTCGATGTTTCTGCAGCTCCGTCTGCTCCAGCACTCCGGCCGACAGCAGCGACTCCAGCAGCCCATTGGCTTCCGCCTGCTTCCACACCTTCAGCAATCCAAAACCTTCCAGCTTGGAAAGCCTCAGCCTCTGAATCTTGGCGTTCTCTGATCCAGCAAGGAACTGCGCCACCAGGGTCTTTCCAAGCCTTCCATGCAGCCGCCCCACCGCCTGAAGGACCTTGCGCACCGATCGTGCGATCGCGGCTTCCTGCTGTGTCGCCACCGCCTCCGATGCGGTGGCGACGGCAGCATCTCCCGCACCTAGATCTGGGCGAATTGGCGATGGCCCAGGATCGATGGTGAACCATCCGCTCTGATTGAGGCAACGGTCGCACGATCCGCATGGCCTGGCCTCGGGATCACCAAAGTAGCGGAGGACCGCCATCTGACGACACAGCTTTCCTTGCGCGTAAGCGATCGTCTGGTCCAACTTGTCGTAGTCAGCGGCTTTGCGAGCATCGAGCGTCTGGAAGTCGATCTTCAACTGATCAAAAGGGATATCGCGTTTCCGAAAATGGATCGCGCGGCCACGAAACGGTGGGACATACTCGATCGCTTCCAGTTGCGATAACGACCGCAACACCTCCTGCAGCGGATCCCGCTCGATCTCCGTTCGGTTGGACAGTGTGCCCAGAGAAAAATAGACCGATTCGTAGCGGCGATCCCCTACCATCTGCTCCAGCGCCCGAAGCACCTTGCGACGCCGCTGACTAGTTCTCGGCAACAGCTCGACCAGCGTTGGGAGGTCGCTGGAGATCCGCACCATCGCCTGCCCGGCTCCTGAATCCAGCCGCTCGATCACTCCCGACCTTGAGATCCACTGCAGCGCCGTTCCAATCGACTCGGCCGTCATCTCGATCTGCAATGCATCCCGCATATCCTGCAGCGTCATTTCGATGGGATCGGCTTCCAGCCCCTGAATGTACTCGTAGACCCGCTGGACCATCTCGCGCGGCGGATACGCATTCTCGATGAAGAATTCCTGGATATATCGATCCTGTCCAGAAAAGAGCAGCACACACTGCGATGCCAAGCCATCGCGTCCGGCTCGCCCTGCCTCCTGATAGTACGCTTCCAGACTTCCGGGCAGGTTGTAGTGGACGACGAACCTTAGATCGGACTTATCGATCCCCATTCCAAAGGCATTGGTGGCGACGATTGCGGGATATTCCCCTCGCATGAAGCGATCCTGCACAAACCTTCGCTGCTCTGGGGCCAGCCCAGCATGGTAGGCAGCCACCGGCAGCTTGACTTCCTGCCCCAGCCGCTCCACCAACTCCTCACACCGCTTTCGCGTCGCTGCGTAGATGATCCCCGCACCCGGTCCGGTCTTGAGAAATTCGATCAACTGCCGATCTTTCTCGCGGTCGGAATGGCATGGAATGACGCCGAAGTGTAAGTTCTTTCTGGCAAATCCGGTGATAAACTGCTTGGGTTGCTGGAGGCCAAGTAGCTGGACGATATCCTGACGCACTCGGGGGGTGGCAGTAGCGGTCAGCGCGACGGTCTGCACACCTCCCAGCCATTGCCGAAAGGCACCGATACGGGAGTAATCCGGCCGGAAATCGTGCCCCCACTCGCTGATGCAGTGCGCCTCATCGATCGCCAATAGCTGGATAGGGGTTGCTCGGAGGGCCTCCAGAAATCTTGGATTCCGTAGACGTTCGGGCGCCACATAGACCAGCGAGTACTTTCCCCGCGCCACCTCCTGCAACCGCTCCGTCTGCTCCCCCATCGTCAGTGTGCTGTTGATCAAGGTCGCCGAGATGGAACGTCGTTGCAATGCGTCGACCTGATCCTTCATCAGGGCGATCAGGGGGGAGACGACCACGGTCAGACCTGGCCTCAAGACGGCGGGCAGCTGGTAGCAGAGACTCTTTCCACCCCCGGTGGGCATGACGCAAAGACAGTCATGTCCTTCGAGGATATGGTCGATCACTTCGGCTTGGCCGGGGCGGAACTGACTGAGCCCGAATCGAGGGAGCGCTTCGGTCGCATTCCAATGAGATCCCATGGCATGCGACTCCTTCCTTGCCAACTCCAACCCTCTGAAACCAAGCCGCCGGCCGTCGAACTTGCATCCGCTTCGCAAACGTTCGATTCAGCGGACCATTTGTAGCGGTCCGTCCAAGCTTGCGATCGGTCGGATCAGTAGCTGACCTTCGTCAGGTTTGGGCAAGCCGCCTTCAACTGCTCGACGGCCTTTTTCGAGACGACCGTATTGTCCAAACGGAGCTCCCGCAGTTCCTTGAGCCCCACCAGCCCTTGGAGCGCTTCGTCGGTCACCCCGGTCTTGCCGAGGTGAAGAAACTCCAGCCCCTTCATCTTGGAAATGTGCTCGATCGATCCATCGGTGACATCGTAAATATCATCCAGGTTCAATCGCTTCAGTGGCAGATCCACAAGATGGGCCAGCCCGGAGTCGGTGATCCGGGTATGCCAGAGATTCAGATCCTCCAGCTTCTTCAATTGACCGATCGCCAACAGCGCCTCATCCCCCGTCTTTGTCTCGCTAAGATCCAGCGTCGTCAGCTCAGGAAAATGCTTCAGATGCTCGACCAGACCTTTGCTGGTGATACTGGAATCTCGCAGCTTCATCTTCTGCATTCCCGAAGCTCCAGCAAGTGCTGCCAGAGCGCCGTCTCCCACCTGAGTACGGAACACATCCAGTTCCCGGAGCTTGGTCATGCCGCTGAGATTTGCAAATCCCGCGTCGGTCACCGCACAATCCTGAAAACTGAGGGCCACCATGTTGGTCATCCCCTTGAGGCTGGCCATGCCGGCATCGGTGATCTGCTTACCCCAAAGACTGATATTGCGCAGTTTGGTCAGGCCGGTCAGGTGCGCCAGGCCGGCGTCGGTGACCAGCGGGCAATCGGAAAGATCGATCAGTTCCAGGCCGGTGGCGCCGGCCAGGTGCGCCAGCCCGGCATCGGTCAGCTTGGTTCGGGGGGCTCGCAGCCTTTTGAGCGCTGTCGTCCCGGCGAGGCTTTTGAGGCATTCATCGGTGATATTGCATCGATCGAGATTGATGTCTTCCAGCTTGGGTAGCTTGGCCAACAGAGCGATACCGGCATCGGTCACCGCGCACTGCGCCATCCGAAGATTCCTCAGCCCCGCCAGCTTCGTGATCGCCGGGACCGCCTCATCGGACACCGAAGGGCCGGAGATCGACAGGGTTGTCAGAGAGGGGAGCTTAGTGAGCGATTCCAGCTGGGTGGTCCAACCATCCGAGCACCGCGAGAAATCGACGGCGGTGACCTGCCCCGTTGAGTTTTTTGTCAGCTCAATTCCAGGAATCGCCTGGAGAGCGGTGAGGACCTGGGAGTCATCCAGGAGAGCAGGGGCCTTGGCGGTAGCCGCTGACGCTGCTTTGGCTGGATCACCCGAGGAGCTTGCGGGTGCCGACTTTTTCTCGCTGGCCGCCGGGGCGCAGCCCACCACCGCCACTAGGCTCCCCAGCAACCATCGGCCGAGAAGCGTTCGATTTGTCTTCCAATGGCGCATTGGATCTCCCATCACGGTTAGAAATTTGCTTGCACGCCGGGGTAGGGCGATCTCTTTTTCCGGCCGGCTCCCCGGCTCGGTATCACTCCCCAGCTTTCGACAAAGGCTCCATCAATTCTTTGACCAGACCGTCGACCCGCTCCAGAACCCGGTCCGGCCCGTCGGCATCGTGCTGGGCCAACAGCCGCACCATCGCCGATCCAACGATCAGACCATCGGCTACCGGCGCCAGCAATCGCACGTGCTCGGGTCGACTGATTCCAAAGCCGATGCAGATCGGTAGTGGCGTCTTGCTGCGTAGCCACTGCACCCGGTCAGCCAAGCCTTCGGGCAATTCAGTTCGTTCCCCGGTAATTCCGGTGACGGAGACAAAGTAAAGAAAACCTGACGAACTTTCTGCGATCCTCAAGGCTCTCTCTTCAGGAGTCGTCGGCGTCACCAACTGGATCAAACTGAAATCGCGATCTCGACAGATCTTTGCCAGCGGGCCGCTTTCTTCCACCAGCAGATCGGGGACGATGGCCCCTGCCACCCCCGCTTTTTGTGCCTCGTCGACAAAACGCTCCAGGCCATGCCGATACATGATCGCATAGGAAACCATCGTCACCACCGGCATGCTTCGGTGTGGCTTGGTTTCTTCCAGCATCTGGACAACCGACCGCCATTTCAAGTGCTTGCCGAGGGCGCGCTGATACGAAGCCTGAATCACCGGTCCATCGGCGATGGGATCGCTGTAGGGAATCCCCAGTTCGGCCATGGAACATCCGAGTTCTTCCAACCGCTTCAGAAGCCTTGCGGTGAAAGCCAGATCGGGATCCCCAGCCGTGATGAAGGGAAGAAACCCCTTGCGGCCTTCGGCCTTCAAACGCACAAACAGCCGATCGACATCAGACATCGTTGCCACCCGCCTCCTCTGCTACTTCCGCTCGCGCTGGATGCCACAACCACCGATCGAACGCCGCGATGCATCCAACCTGGTGAGGTGGTCTGCTCAGCCTTGGCCCCGCATCGTCGATCACCACGTCTCGCCACGCAGGCGTGCCAGTTCGAGGGCATCCTTATCACCGCGGCCACTCAAACAGATCACCAAGTGCTGATCCTTCGACATGGTCCGCGCCAACTCGACCGCTTTGGCGATCGCATGACTGGTTTCCAGAGCCGCCAGAATTCCCTCCTGCCGCGCCAGCAGGTCAAAGGCGGCCAGCGCATCCTGATCCTCGCATGCGGTGTATTCGACGCGATGGGTATCTTTCCAGTAACTGTGCTCGGGGCCGACACCGGGATAATCCAGTCCGGCGCTCATCGAATGCACATCGGAAGTCTGCCCGTCCTCATCCTGCATGACGTAGCTGAACGATCCGTGGAGCACTCCAGGCGATCCGTAGGAAAGAGGCGATGCATGGTCGCCCGGCTTGCTGCCGCGTCCCCCGGCTTCCACTCCGACCAGTCTTACCTGACGATCCTCGACAAACGGGTAGAACATCCCAGCCGCATTGCTGCCGCCGCCAACACAGGCGATCACCGCATCGGGCAGCCTTCCAATCGCCTCGATCGACTGCGCCTTGGTCTCGCAACCGATCACCGACTGAAAGTCTCGCACGATCATCGGGAAGGGATGCGGTCCGATCACCGAACCGATAATGTAATGCGTCGTCTCAACGCTGGACATCCAATCTCGCATCGCTTCATTGACCGCATCGCGCAGCGTCCGCGACCCCGATTCCACCGGATGCACCGTAGCCCCCATCAGACGCATGCTGAAGACGTTTGGTTTCTGCCGACGCACATCCTCAGCCCCCATGTAGACGACGCATGGAAATCCGAAGTGCGCGCAAGCCGTGGCCGTCGCTACCCCATGCTGCCCCGCCCCCGTCTCGGCAATCACTCGCTTCTTGCCCATCCTTCGCGTCAGCAGGGCCTGACCGAGGGTGTTGTTGATCTTGTGCGCGCCAGTGTGATTGAGATCTTCACGCTTCAGCCAGATCTGGGCGCCGCCGGCGTAATCGGTCAACCGTTTGGCCAGGTAGAGCGGAGAAGGGCGGCCGACAAATCGCTTGAGCAATTCATTCAGCTCGGCACGAAACCCTGCGTCCTGCTGCGCCTTGTGGTACTCCTCTTCCAACTGCATCAGTGCCCGCATCAGCGTTTCGGGCACAAATCGCCCTCCATAGGGCCCAAAGCGTCCCTGGCGATCGGGTACCTGCTTGCTGGCCGCTCCCAAAGCGTCCTCGCCTATCTTCCGTCCGTCGGCAACGCTCATCGCGCGCCTCCTTTCCCCTCAGTGCCGCAGTTCAGGCCGTCTGGTCTGTTGGTTCTCTGCGAATCGCTTATTCTCGCCCCCATGCCATGGATGGTCAAGGACACGCCTCTCCCCAGATCCCCACCGCAGGTCCCGAAGGTCTACCCGGCCCTCAGAGGACCGGCATAACCAGTCACCAAGGAAATCGGGGCTTCGATCGGTCGGTCGATCCGTTAAGATCATCCCCTTGGGATGCTCGAATTTGCATCCGTTCCATTCACGATTCCCGGAGGCCCCCAGGATGGCGCTCGGATCCAGAAAAGCAGTCGTTCTGCTCAGCGGTGGCCTCGACTCAGCCACCACCCTGGCCATCGCTCGACGCGAAGGGTTTTCATGCTATGCCATCAGCTTTCGGTATGGGCAGCGCCATGGCGTGGAGCTCACGCATGCTGCCTGGCAAGCCAGCCGACAGGGGGTCGTCCAGCATCTGGTGGTCGATATCGCCCCAGGCGTCCTGGCTGGTTCGGCGCTGACCGATCCGGGACTGGCTGTTCCCAAACATCAGTCGGCCGATCAGATCGGCCGGGAGATCCCGATCACCTACGTTCCGGCTCGCAATACCCTCTTTCTCAGTTACGCGCTGGGGTGGGCCGAGGTTTTGGGAGCATTCGATCTGTTTGCGGGGGTCAACGCACTGGACTACAGCGGCTACCCAGACTGCCGCCCGGAGTACATCGATGCGTTCGAGAAAATGGCCAACCTAGCGCTCAAGGCGACGACTCAAGGAGGCGGCACACTGCGGATTCACGTCCCCTTGATCCAATGGACCAAGGGAGAAATCATACGGCAAGGATTGGCTCTAGGAGTCGATTACGGGAACACATCCAGTTGCTACGACCCGTCGGATGAGGGATGGGCCTGCGGCCATTGCGATTCCTGCCTTTTGCGGCGAAAGGGTTTCGCGGAAAACCAGACGGCCGACCCGGCTCGATATCAGTGATGCGACCAGTTGGCGCCTCAAACCATCCACTCCCCAGGCTCCATCACCGATTGCCCACAGACGTGCGAAGAGACATCATGGTTGGCTCGCTGCAACGTCCTTCTCGTCGCTCTTTATCGCCCAATCGCTCCCCAAGGTGACCCTCTATGTACTGCACTGATTCCGCCATGCACCAGGAAATCGTCTCCCTGATCGCCACACGCAAGACGCTGATCCTGGCGACACGCAGCCCCCATGACGAATTTCCAGAGGCAAGCTACACCCCGTTCATCAACCACCAAGAACGTTTCTACATCCTGGTCAGCCAACTGGCAAAACACACGCAGCACCTAGCCGACTCCCGGCTCTGCCATGTCCTCTTTTTGGAGGATGAATCGACTGCCGTCAATGTATTTGCCCGCAAAAGGGTCAGCTTTCGATGCGTGGTGCATCGAGTCGATCGCCCCGCCGACCGCGCGGAGCAACTGCTGGACCAGATGCAGCAGAAGTTCGGACCAACCATCGGCATCCTCCGTGGGCTAGGGGACTTCCTCCTCCTGGAATTGGCACCCCGCGAAGGACTCTTCGTGCGTGGCTTCGGCCAAGCCTTCCCTATCTCCCCTACGACAAAAGACGCCTGACGGGCCCCCTACATTCTAACATGCGTTAGAATATCATTTCGCCCCAGAGCCCGCACCTTCGCCGCGATCGCGCTGTCGGCCGGTCGTCAGACTGGCGAACGCGCTTGCGAGCCTCCCGACCTGTGCTGTGCTCCGCCACTGTGAGGCCACCACCATCGCAGGTCAAAACGCTTTGCGATCCTCGCAGGACTCAAAGGCGCTGCGGTAGTGCGTGATCGAATCAGGATGACATCGGCCTGGATCCAGCACAATAGCGACGACATCGAAACGAGCCGGCAGGTTCCAAAGCCGGTATCGCGTCAGATATTCCTGAGCACATCGAGTCAATTGCCACTGCTTGCGATGGTCCACCGAATCGGCAGGGCCTTCCCCCGCCTCTGCTGCTCGCCATGTCTTCACTTCGACAAAAACCAGCTGTCTGCGGTCGAGCATCACCAAGTCGATCTCGCCCACCCAGGAGCGATAGCCCGCCTCTAGGCAGCGATACCCCAGCCTCTGCAGGTAACGCCTGGCAATCGCCTCCCCTCTGGCTCCCAGCGCCGTGCCTCCTGGCCGGTACATTCCTGCGCCAAGTGACCTCTGGGCACGATCGATCAGGCTGTAGATCGCTGCGCGTGCCACGCTTTGGCATCCCTCGCGCCACCTGGACAGACCCATCCCACCGACTCCGCGCAAGAAAAAGGCTCCCGGAATCTCATCGTTCGATGGAATCCTAGGAGCCTTGGTGGATTTGGTCCAATTCCGCTGCAGATCGGTTCAGGCGCAGATCAACGCCATCGAGTCCAATCCAGCACCATCAGACGCGACGCTCGCGGAGACGTACCGACTTGCCGCTGCGCTGAC
Organism: Pirellulaceae bacterium; assembly: GCA_044337705.1. Taxonomy (GTDB): domain Bacteria; phylum Planctomycetota; class Planctomycetia; order Pirellulales; family Pirellulaceae; genus JBEISR01. The sequence goes on from JBIINB010000009.1 coordinate 28,867, forward strand.
GAAGGAAGTACAGCTTGGCACGACGCACGACACTCTTTCTCTTCACGTCGATCTTGTCGATTCGGGGTGAATGAAGCGGAAACTTCCGCTCCACCCCCTCGCCACCGACGATGCGACGCACTACGAACATCTCGCGCGTGCCACTTCCGCTGCGTGCGATGACGGTACCGCTGAAAATCTGAATCCGCTCCTTGTTCCCTTCGAGGATCTTGGTGTGGACGTCGACGACATCCCCAACTTCGAAGGCGTCAACATTGGCTTTCAGAGACGATTGCTCGGCGAGAGCGATGATTTTCTGGCTCATGATTCAAACATCTATTCTGGAGGCTCTTTCAGCGGTCGACTGACCAGGGGATCCTAGAATATCGCTGATTGCACTCTATCTGAAAAGGGCATTTTTTCCTCTTTTCCCGAGCCCAGTGGGCCTCTGATGACCGTTTTCTCGAGTCTATCCAGCATTATTGGGAATTACGATCCGACGACCTGGAGCGGGAATCGCCCCAAACGAAAGGCTTCCGCTCGGCCGTTTCCCGGACGAAGAAGCTTGGCACCAGCCCCCCCTAAAGAAAGGGCAATTTTCCTGCTGCAAGAAGGCCCGAAGAGCCTGGGCGCTCGATTGCCGGGGTCACGAACTCCCCCGTTGATCGAGGCCAATCTTTAGGCCCTTAAGCCCTAAGGGCTGGCAGTCCAATCCTCTATAGGATCCACCTGCTTCATCCTCCTCCTGATTCATCGGGAACTGAGGAAGCTCAGGGAATTTTGGTGTCTGGGAAATCTTTCCATCGTCGGCCCTCCAGGGCCGATTCGCTCCGCTGGACTCCAAATGGGAGACCTTGAAAGGGACGTTCCACACAATCCGTCACCTATTTAGCCCCATCCATGAAAGAAAAAAGCGATCCATCGGTAGTGATCCAGAGGCGGAAATGGCGCAGGTGTTCTCGAAATTACCGAAAAATCAGAACGCCATTTCCGCTGCGTTGCATCGCTTTGTTCGAAAGGATTCCACAATGGGCTCGTACCCGATTCGATCCTCCCAAACCCCGGCGGTTCGTTGGATCGGTCGAGTCAACATCGATACGATTCGTTTCAACTTAGATTTGCAAGCTTTGGTTCGCATCCTCAGTAATCGCATCGAAGACAAGCAGCACATCGTGACGTGACGCGCATTCGAGAGCGGAACCCCGTACAATCTCGAAGAACCGACTTTTATCTTTGAGGCTTTGTCTTCAGGCGCCCTCGGCAATATTCAACGGAATCGATAGGGCCGCGCTAAGCCATGGATCGCGAACTTGCCGGTTGACACCTTGGAGCGATCGAGCAACTTGATACGAGAAGGCAACGTAGTCAATCGAAAGACGATATACGTCGAGTCGTTCATAGTCGGAGGTCGGTTCTGTCATCAGCGATCCATTCGAGTACGACTGCCCTGACGAACATGCCTTCCATAGATTTAGGATCGTTTCCACGGGTTAATAATCAAATACTTCTCACCCAATGCTCGTAGGCATCCTTCGGCAAGAATCCTTTGCCACTTATCCTGCGGCGATTATCCTTCGGCGAGCGGTGGGCGTCAGACCACTGTTCCACGCCCTTGACTGTCTGGCTCACGATACCTGAGGGACTTACGTCCCCCGCTCGCAGATGCCTCAAAAAGGGTGCCACAGGGAAGGGGCGCAGAGGTTGCTGCCTGACTGCGACTCAACCTTCCGTCCCGGGCGATGTGGAAGTTCCTGGCCCTAGAAGGTCTGAACGCCTCTGAGCGGTACGCCTGAGACTTTCCTCGTGACGCCACTGAGCGATTTTTCCGTGGTCGCCACTGAGCAGCACCTCGGGTACTTCCAATCCTCGAAAGGAGCGTGGCCGAGTGTATTGAGGGAACTCCAGGATGCGATGTCCGCGAGAAAATGAATCCTCCCAACTACTTGCTTCGTCTCCAAGCACCCCAGGGACCATTCGGATCGCTGCGTCGACCACCACCATCGCCGCCACTTCGCCTCCGTTGAGCACATAGTCTCCGATGCTCAATTCCAGAGGCTGCAGCAGATCGATGACGCGCTGGTCAAATCCTTCGTACCGACCGCATAGAAGAATCAGTCGCGGCAGGGAACCAAGCCGCTCTACCATCGGCTGATCCAGTCGCTCCCCCTGAGGGGTCAGAAGGCATACCAAACCGGGCTCCGACAAGAGGCTCTGAACCGCCTCCACACAGCGCACGACAGGCTCGACCTGAATCAACATCCCCGGTCCACCACCGAAGGGGCGGTCATCCACTTTGTGGTGCTTCGGGTCGCACGAATACTCCCTCAGATCGTGCACCACTAATTCCACCAACCCTGCGTCAATCGCCTTGGCCAACAAGCTCTGGGTCAGATATCCCCGAAAAATCTCGGGGAACAGTGTGATGATGTCGATCCGCATGGCCAGAGCCCCGCAGAAGCGCCAGGACGATTCTTCGCAAAGAAAAACCCACCCGTCTCATATCGCGCGCCTCAGGTGAGGCTCGCTGGACGCGTGGGTTCCGCAGAATGGAATGGAGTAAGCCAGACCACAGGAATATAGACTGGCCACTCAAGCTCTCGACCGATCAGGAAGCAGCAGGCGTTGGCCTCTTGAGCCTCTCGACAGCCGCCTTTTGCTCTTCCAGATGCGTACCGTTGGTGCCGTACTTCTTGATCAACGTCGCCACCCGCTCGCTAGGCTGAGCACCGACGCTCAACCAATAATCGATCCGCTCGCCATTGAGCACCGCTCGCGCGTCGGTCTCCTTGACCATCGGATCGTAGTGCCCCAGTTCTTCGAGAACCGGTCCGTCACGACGCGTCCGAACATCCAACGCACAGACTCTATAGAAAGGACGGCCCTTGCGCCCTAATCGCTTCATCCGAATACGCACTGTCACGAGTCGACCACTCCTGGTGAAATTCAGGGAACCTATCGAGTCCCAAAGTATAGGAAATCTTTCGGGGGTGCGAAGAGGATTATTTTCCTTTTCGCTTCATTTGCCGGAGTTTTCGCTCCCGCTCCTTCTGCAGCCTCTCCCTCTCCTTGGGGGATAGGCGTTTCCCTGTGCTTTGCTTGACCTTCATATTTTCGAGGCTCATTCCGGGCATTCCGGCCATTCCACCTTGAATCTGCTGGAGGGCTTTGAGTCGATCGGTCATTTTGCCGGTCGACATCAGTTGCAGGAGGGGCCCCATGACCTGGAACTGCTTGATGAGGTCGGAAACCTGGACGGCCTGGACCCCGGCACCACGGGCGATGCGATGACGGCGCTGGATGTCGATGATTTCGGGCTGTCGCCGCTCGCCGGGAGTCATCGAATCGATAATTCCCGAGATTCTTGCCATTTCGCCATCCTGATCGCCGGCCTGAGCTAGCGCATCTTTGATGGCACCCATTCCAGGCATCAGACCGAGCATTTTCTGCATGAGTCCTGGTTTTCGCATCTTCTGGATCATGTCGCGGAAATCCTCCAGCGAGAACTTTCCCGACTGCAATCGCTCCTCCAGTCGCTCCCGCTCCTGGTCGTCGATCAGCCGGTGGGCTTCCCGCGCCACTTCCAGCATGTCGCCCATTTCCAAGATGCGGCTGGCCATTCCTTCGGGACGAAACGGTTCCAGCGCATCCAGATGCTCCCCGGTCCCGATGAATTTGATCGGCACCTGCGTCACCGCCTTGACGCTCAACAAAGCCCCGCCACGTGCATCGCCATCCAGCTTGGTAAGAATCGCCCCATCCAGCTCCAGGGCCGCGTGAAATGCCGAAGCACTGTTGACGGCATCCTGTCCCGTCATGCCGTCGACCACCAGATAAATCTGGTCGGGCTTAACCTGCTGATCGATCTGCTTGAGCTGCTCCATCAACTCCTGGTCGATCGCCAATCGGCCTGCCGTGTCGAGGATCACCACATTGGCATGCTGCTGCTTCGCCTGCTCGATACCTTCCCGGCAGACCTGTACGGGATCGGCGGCGCCGTGGGGTGCAAAGACAGGCACCCCCAGTTGGGATCCCAGCACCCTCAACTGCTCGATCGCAGCCGGCCTCTGCAGGTCCGCAGCAACCAGAAACGGGCGCAATTTTTGCTCCTGAATCAACTTGGCCAGCTTGCCGCAGGTGGTCGTCTTGCCTGACCCCTGAAGCCCGCAAAGCATCAGGACCGTAGGTTGCCCCTTTTTGACGGGAATGCTCTGATCGACCGGCCCCAACAAGCCAACCAGTTCTTCATAGACGATCTTGACCAGTTCCTCGGAAGGTCGAAGCGAAAGGAGGACCCTTCGGCCCACAGCCCGCTCGGTGACGCTCTTCATGAACTGCTGGACCACAGCATAGCTGACGTCGGCCTCCAGCAACGAAGATTCGACCAGAGCCAAACCCTCTCGCATGTTCGCTTCGGTCAGCTTGCCCTTGCCCTGAAGCGTCTTAAAGGCAGACTGCAGGCCACGAGAAAGGGAATCGAACATCAACAAAACCCCCAAAAGAAGGATCCCGCCGTTTCCTCGGACCCCGAGGGCCGGCTGCCGCTGCGGCACTCCTTGGGCTCCGATCAAGCCCCCGAAGGCCAGAAATGGATGAATGGATGGTCCAGCAATCGTCCTCTCGAGCCCTCGGATCGGCAAGGGATCGGAGAAAAAATTCGAGGGAGATTGCCTGGCAGTTGGATCGAGCCGGATGATCGATCGCTTTCCATCGGAATGGCTCGCTTCCTGGTGTTTGGGAGCGGCAGAGTCGCTTTTCCCCATGCGATCAGGCCATCTAACCGGCCGCCATGCGATTCCATCCGCTTTTGACTCAACGTACCAATGCCTGCATTCCGAGTCCCATAGCGATTCCCCCCGGAGTCGGAGGCAGGTCAGCAGAACTCCAGGCAGTTTCGGCAAGGTGTCCCCGGCATACGGCCGGTATCGATCCTGCTGAGCGGAACACCGACGGGGCGACGGGAACTTTTCACGGTGAGTTCGAATCGAAAGCCACATGCTGTTCTGGCTGGCTTTGCGGGTTCGTCACGGTGAGTGAAGCTCCCCATGGAGTCGCTGGGCGAGAGGTTGACTTGGGCAATTTGGTGAAAATGAATCGAAACCAACCCTTAGCAAACGATTTCCTTGGCCTTGGGGGCTGGGCATCGACGTTGCAATGGGGTGGTGCGGAATTACAATCGCGAGATTGGTGTAGTCCGCGTTTTCCATCTTCTCTAAATTCTCGGTCGATTGCCTTTTGGCACTTTTTTCAAGACCAAGGGGCAGGCGCGGTCTATCAGGCTTAGGGCATTTTGCCTTCCAAGGCCGGGTGGAAGAAGCGCATCGGTTTCAGATTCATTCCTGTTTCTGTTCGGGTAAAACCACGATGGCGACACGTCGCAAAGCGAGCAGGTCCAAGGCGTTGCAACAGGCAAATTCCCGGCGCATGCTGCTGGAGAACCTGGAAGGGCGTCAGTTGATGGCGGTCGGCCCCCAGTTGGTCGGCGTCCAGCCCAACGAGGGGGAACTGCTGGAAAACGGAGCGGTACTTCACGTGTCGCCGCGAGAACTGGTCTTCCGTTTCGATGATGCTTCGGCCATCGACGGACGGACGCTCTCTGGAATCCAGATCAGTCGTGCTGGGACTGATGGGATTTTTGAAAGGGCCTACTTGAGCACCGACCTGGGGACAGGCGGGGCGGTGGTGGTCGACTTTGCGGCGGCCAACCCAGGCACCAGCGGCAATGGAGTCGAGATCCGCTTCACCCAGGCGTCTCGCAGTGACACCAGTTTGCCTCGCATCAGTGTCTCGGGGCAGCGTCTGAACATAGAAGTCAATACGGCTCCAGGGCTGAAGACGACGGCTCAGGATCTGATCGACACCATCAATGCCGATGGTGTGGCCAGCAAGCTGGTGATCGCCAGTCGTTTGCGTGGTTCTCCGTTTGTCGCCATCGCCGACACGGTTCCAGCCGGTCAGGTGCTGAAATTGACGGGAGCCAATGCGGCGCGTGTATCGACCAACATGAACGCTGGTACGGCGATTCAGGTGGAGTTCCTTTCGCAGCAGTCTGGCCCCCAGGGTCGCGGCATCAAGATCGAATTCAGCTCGCGCGACTTCGGTGCCGCTTCGCCGCCGGTTGTGTCGGTGACTGGCACCACGATCCAAGTGGAGATGAACAGCAATTCCAGGTTCTCATCCACAGCCCAGGAAGTGATCGATGCCGTCAACTCCACCAGCGCCGCGTCGGCGCTGGTGCTGGCTCGTTTCGTCAGTGGTTCTCCGACAACGCGAGTCGGCGCATTGCCGATCAATTACTCGCCACTGGTCCTTGCGGGGGCCAACGACATCCCGATCACTCCGGCTTACGTCGGCTTTGGGGATTCGGCTCGCGAGGTGGTCTTCCGATTTGCGGAAGACCTCCCTGATGACATCTACCGAATCGACGTTCTTGGGCGAGGTCCACTGGCGCTCAAAAATGTGCTCGGCCAGCCCTTCAACGGCGGAAACGACCAGGGGATCCAATTCGAACTCGACCTGGGGGCTCGCATCGAAGCGGTCGTGCCGCAGCCGGTCGTTCGACTAGCCAACGGTTCGCTGGACCAGAAGCGGAACGTGATCGAGGTCTATTTCAACGACGACGATCTCGACCCGACAGCCGCGATCAATCCACGCTTCTACCAGCTTCGCTACACGCGGGGCTCGGTGCAGATGAATGACGACCTAGTTTTTTATCCGGCCAAGGTCGAATACAGCGCTGCGCAGGATCGCGCGATCCTCACCTTCAATCGGAACTTGGACCAGTTGGTCGACACAAACGGTAACGCGCTTCCGATCGAAGCCCTCCGACTGCGGATCGGGATTGACGAAGAAAATCTGCCTGCCCCGGCACAGCTTTCGGCTACCGCCGATCCGGGCAGCCAATGGGACTCGGCCCTCGACATCACCAGCCAGTTCCAGCCAGTCTCCGGCCAGCCCAAGGCGATCATCATCCAGTCGGAGATCCAGAATACCACCCCGTATCTGCTCGATTTCCCAGGGGCCAACGACGAACCGGGCAATCGCGACAACCGCTACCAGAGCCACGTGTCGAGCGTCGACAGCGACGGCATCGAGGTGATCGAATACAACTTCCAAGGGCAGCTCGGCCGGTCCGGCGGTAGCATCCAGCTCAATGCGATCACAGAAACGCAGAAGCAGCGTGTTCGAGAGATCATGTCGCTGTATGCCAACTACTTGGGGGTGCGGTTTGTCGAAACGGACACCAACGGCATCACGATCGCCATGGGGGATATGCGCGCGGTTTTCGGTGGTACAGACAATCGACCGGGTGGTGCCACCTACGCGGCCGGTCCCCTGGTCAGCAATGGCCAACCTGCGGTGGTCGTCGATATTCAGGACTTCAGCGGTTCGGACCAAAGCGAGTTCGGATCGGCTCTTTTCCGAACGTTCATGCAGGGGATTGGAGTGCAGCTGGGGCTGGGGCGCGCCGAAGAGCTGCCTCAACTGACGATTCAAAGCGGCCAGCCGATCACCAACCCGGGCATCGACACCGAGATGGTTTTTCCTGGCAACCAGGACATCGTCCATGGTCAATTTGTCCACCGCCCCGAAAGCAAGGACATCGACCTCTATCGGTTCACGTTGCCGGAGGCAGGGGAGCTAAAGATTGAGACGTTCTCCGAGCGGCTTTCGGAGGTCAGCCTGCTGGACACCCATCTGCGACTCTATCGGCTGAACCCCAACGGTTCTTTCACTGAGGTCGCCTCCAACGGTGACTACTACAGTGAAGATTCGCTGATCCGATTGAAGGTTGCTGCCGGGTCCTATGTCCTTGGCGTCAGCGCCAAAGGGAATGAAGCTTACGATCCGACGATCGAAGATTCGGGGCTAGGTGGGCGCAGCGAGGGTCGGTACCAGGTACGCATCGATTTCCGTCCACCCGAAACATCCTATTTGTTTGACAGCACCGCCGACGGCGACGGCTCCCGAGTCCAGATCGATGGAGATTCCGATGGACGGCCCGGCGGGACCTACGATTTCTGGTTTGTTCCGACCGGACCGACGAATACGGTTTTCGTCGACAAGGCATCCAAAGCGATCACCTCCAACGGTTCGTTGGCAGCTCCATTCAAGACGATTCGCGAAGGGTTGCAGGCATCCACTTCGGGTGCAGTCGTTCGTATCGTCGGCAACGGGGGTGCGGACGGCAAGCTGGAGACAACCTCCGATAATCTCGCCTATGAACTGGGCTTCAATCGGCTCAATCAGGTCCAGGCCGATGGCTCCACCTTCGATGTTCCCAAGAACGTTACGGTGATGATCGATGCTGGAGCCATCCTGAAGCTCAGCCGAGCCCGCATTGGAGTCGGCAGCACATCAGTTTCGGTCGATCGCAGCGCTGGGGCACTGCAGGTGCTAGGCGTACCGCGGATCATGGACACTTCTGGCAATGTGATCTACGACGTCTCAGGAGACGCTGTTCCCGGTTCGGTTTACTTCACGTCGCTCAACGACACCATCGGTAAAGGGGTCAACCTCGACCGTACTCCACCGGCACCTGCGCGCGGGGATTGGGGTGGAATCGATTTCCGCAATGCGATCGATTCGAAAGACCAGAGCCGCAAGGATCTGGAGAGGGCGGGCGTCTTTTTGAATTCCGTCGTCCACGCGAACATGAAGTACGGCGGCGGCCAGGTGGTGATCGACGGGGTTTCCCAATCGATCACTCCGATCCACATGATCGACAGCCGTCCCACAGTGGCCAACAGCCAGATCACCCTGAGCGCTGATGCGGCGATGGCAGCGACCCCCAACAGCTTCCGGGAGTCGAATTTCCAGGATCCAGTCAGCCAGTCGGCGGGCGGGTTTATCGCCGACTTCGAGCGGGTGGGACCGGACATTCACGGCAACCGGCTTTTGAACAATTCGGTCAACGGCCTGTTCGTCAAACTGCGAACGGGTGCAGGCACTGCGACCGAACTGCTGACGGTTCCTGGTCGCTTCGATGATCGCGATATCGTCCACGTAGTGACCGAAAATCTGGTGATCGCCGGCACGGCAGGGGGCGCGGTAGCCGACAGCAACGCGCCGCCCACTTCCGTCGTCCAATTGACCGCTCGCACAGGCGGCCAGCTGGCAGCCGGAGCCTACAACTACAAACTGGTCTACGTCGACGCGCAGGGGAACGAAAGCAGCGCCTCCGAGGCGACTCGAACGCTCACGGTCACCGCAGGTTCTTCCATCGAACTATCTGGTCTCCCGACCGTTCGCGCCGATCTTCCCTTCGTCAGTCGGCGACTCTATCGAAGTGCCATCGGTGGTGGCAGCCCCTACGTGCTAGCCGCTCAGCTGAACGCCACCTCCACCACATTCACAGACAACGGGTCGTTCAGTGGTTCGCCGCTAAACGAAACGCCCGATCGCCTTCGTGCCCAGCTCAACGGCAGCCTCCGGATCGATCCAGGGTTGATCGTCAAGCTGCAAGGGGCGCGCATCGAGACGACGATGGGCAGTCAGTTGATCGTGGAAGGCACGGAAGAAAACCCGATCGTGCTGACCAGCGTCTACGACGTCCGTTATGGTGCAGGCGGGACGTTTGATACGGCAAGTCGTTCAGGATCTCGTGGTCCTCTGGCTGGTGACTGGGGTGGCATTTTCGCAGGTCATACTAGCAGCCTTTCGGTCGATCATGTCCGTCTCTCGCACGCCGGGGGAACGACTCGCATCGACGGTGGCTTTGCTGCCTTCAACCCGATCGAAGTCCATCAGGCCGACGCGCGCATCGCCAATTCGAGATTGGAATCCAACGCCGACGGCGTGGTCGGCAATGCGACGACGACGCGAGCCGGGAAGGGGACGAATTTCGCCGGGACGATCTTCGTCCGCGGATCGCAGCCTGTCCTAGTCGATAACCGCATCGACAGCAATGCGGGTCCCGCCATCAACATCGACGTCAATTCGCTCGACTGGCAGTTCGTCGACGACCCTGGCCGCTCCAGCGGGCCTTCCGACAAAGTGGGCTCGTTCATCGACAACCAGGGGCCACTGGTCCGGGGCAATCGCATCGACCGCAACGGCCTCAACGGGATGCTGGTTCGAGGTCAGACGCTGACCACCGAAGGGATCTGGGATGACAGCGACATCGTGCACGTGCTGCGCGATGAGGTGGTGGTATCGAATGAACATGCCTATGGCGGACTGAAGCTGATCAGCAAGGGTTCGGAAAGCCTTGTGGTGAAGCTCGATGGAGACTCGGCCGGCTTCACCGCCACCGGCGTGCCGCTCGATATCTCCAACCGGATCGGAGGCTCGGTGGCCGTCGTCGGATCGGCAGGATCGCCGGTTGTCCTGACCTCCACCAACGACTGCTCGGTGGGCGCGGGGTTCACCCCCGATGGCAAGCCCCAGACCGATACGCTCAACAGTGGCTTTTGCTCAGGATCGGTTTCGGTCCCCTTTGCTGACGTGATCGTCATCATGGACGAATCGGCGTCGATGGGATTCGCTCAGCAGTTCTCCATCGGCCTGATCGCCGACCTTGATGCGGCCCTTCTGTCGGCAGGCATCGGTACCTCGGGTGGAAATCGTTTTGGTCTGGTTGGCTACGGGGATTTCAATCAGGTCCCGCGAGCCATTCCGGTGGGTTCCAACGGATCGCTCTTTGGAACTTCGGTCGAATATGCTGTGGCTGCCAACACTTTGCAGTCCAGTGGCGCGATCGAAGACGGATACGAGGCGATCGATTTTGCCCTCGACACTTACGGCTACCGAACCAATGCGGTCAAGTACGTATTGCTGGTGACCAATGAAGACCGCGACATCGTCGACACGACACAGTCGTACGCCGACCTGGTGACGCGGATGACGACCGCCGATATCAAGATGCAGGGGATTGTCTCAGCTGACTTTGAAGACGCAGTGGGCAATCGCGCGTTGGCTGTCGATGCGGCCAGTCTGGCCTATGCAGCCGATGGTGCGGGCGGCTTTGTCACATCGCCGGGCGGACGAGTGCTGCCAGGTTTCGACACGACGGTAACAGACTACGTCGATATGATCTGGGACCTGGGGGGGCTGGCCGGTGACATCTTCCAGATTCAGTTCGGTGGATCGGTGGCGACCAGCTTCGGTGCAGCGATGGTCTCGTCGATCGTCACTCAGGCTGGTGGCAACCCAGCGTCGCCCGGTGACTGGCGCAGCATCGCGCTGCAGACGATGAGCAACGATCGGAATGTTGCGGTGGTTGCCGAGCGGGAGTCGGCGCGGAGTTCGCTGCCGGGTGTCAATGACATTCCTTTCAACTCCCAGTTCCTTGGCCAGCTGTCGCCTAAAGCCACCAGTGGCGATGAGAACTTGCGACTGGGGTTCGAGGTCAGCGGTGCGATCAACAAGCCGTCGGATGTCGACGTTTACAGTTTCCTGGCGGCTGGTGGCACCGAAGTGTGGCTCGATATCGACCGAACCCAAAATCGGCTCGATACTGTCGTGGAACTGGTCGATGCCAACGGCAACATTCTGGCTCTCAGCGACCAGTCGTACGACGAGGAGTTCGATCCGACGCTTCTGGTCCGATCCCCTGATATGCCGATCAACTCGGTGCATCCGCTGCGCAAGAGCAACCCAGATCTTTATCCAAAAGACTCCAGCGGGGCACCACGCGACCTGTACAGCACCAATCCGCGGGACGCCGGGATGCGGGTGATTCTGCCGGGCACTTCGTCCCAGACAACGCTCTACCACGTCCGCGTCCGCAGCAGTTCCCTTCAAGTAGGCGATCCGGCATCCAACCTGACCGATCCCAATCTATTAGGTTCCGGCCTTACAGCGGGTCCCTACACCCTTCAGATTCGTCTGCAGGAGCAGGACGAGTTTCCTGGATCGATGGTTCAGCACGCCGATATTCGATTCGCGACGAATGCGCTGGAATTGATCGGCGTTCCGCGCCATTCACCGCTGGTTGGCGAGACAGCCGAATTGGATTCGGGGGCGGTCAACAACAACACTCCGGCGACCGCCCAGGAACTGGGGAATATTTTGGCGACCGATCGTCAGGCGATCAGCGTCGCCGGTTCGCTCAGCTCCCCCACCGATATCGACTGGTACACCTTCACGATCGACTACCAGTTGCTGGCGACCGATCTGGCCGAGTATCTGTCGACGATTTTCGATATCGATTATGCCGACGGGATCGGGCGGCCTGATACGTCGCTTTATCTATACAATGCCAACCAAAGCCTGATCAGCTTTGGTCTGAACAGCAATCTGGTGGATGACCGCGCCGGGCCTCTGCGAGGCTCCGACGACAGCGACCTGTCCCGCGGTTCTACGGGAACTCTGGATCCATTCCTCGGATCGGTCGAACTGCCGGCTGGCAGGTACTTCGTCGCCGTATCTCCTAGCGGTCGCGTTCCCTCGGGCCTGGAGGCATATTTTGCGCCTGGCAGCGGTGACCCGCTGATGCGCTTGCAGCCCGCGGAGAATGGGCAGTTGATCGTTGAGGACCATGTCGGCTTTGATGGTGGATCAAGCGCCCTGCCACCGATCGTTCCGCAGTTCGTCGACCCCAACAGTTCGCCACTGCAGTGGACCCTGAGCGACATGAATCTTTATGTCAGCCGGGATGTGGGATTCAATCTGACGGATGTCTACATCGTCAATCCGTTCACGGGCGAGATGTCCAACAACGTCGGGCGTCTGTCGACCGATGTCCGCGACATTGCTTTCCGGTTCAACGGCGGCCTGCGGGCATTCGATACGCCGGTTGAAAAATTGATCGCGGGAGACCAGGATCCGCTGTCGGATTACTTGGCGATCGACTTCGGCACCGCAGCGACGACCGATCTGGGAAGCCACGGCCTGGAAACGTTCCATCCCAACCCAGCCGACGCCTCGGCCATCGACAGCAATGTAGGCTTCATCGTCGAGGGGCTGACCTTCGCCGAGATCGGTGGCCAGGAAGTCGGTTTCTTCGTCGGCAATCGTGGTTTTGGCCCGAGCGCCGGCGGTTACGATGACAATGTCGTCTATCAGTTCAATTTGGATAGCGGCACGGCCTTTAGCGCTCCTTCGCAGGATCGCCAGGTGGTCAATAACTTCGATCAGCGGCGACTGGGAGCCGGAACGCAGATTGTCGAACGGTTCCGGATACGGACCGAAGCGGCAACCGGCGCCGTTTCCCGTCGGCTGGTGGTCACCGAAGCAACCGAAGTACAGGGGGGATCGACGCGCCGTCAGATCCTCGATGGGTCTCGTTTCACCCTTCGCGACAGTTCCAATTTCCCGATCACTTTCGAATACAATTCGGGCCCCGAACTGCTGCTCAATGTCGACCCTGCTAGCGGCCGTTACCTGATCGATGGCGACCAATTCACGCTAGATGGGGTCACCTACGAATTTGAGACAGGCGGGACTCTGGTCATCTCTGCCACTAGTGGACTTGGTGTCAGCGACGGGGCAACGGTTCGGATCACCGACGAAGCGATTCCAGGGGTGACTCGGACTTTTGAGTTCGACAAAAATGGTTCGCTTGTCAATCCATCCCACATTTCGGTTCCGATCACCAACGCATCGACACGTGCGCAAATGGTGGACGCCCTGGTGACGGCGATCAATCAGGCAGGCTTCAGCGCCAAAGCCAGCAACATCCCTGGGACCGGGCGCATTTCGGTGACTGGAAAGAGCAGCACTCAGGGGATTGCGGTTGTCGGCACCGGGATCCAGATCAGCGGAGGCCTCGGCGTCAGCGCCGGGGCAACCCCGATCTTCTATCAGGACACGATGGACCAGAACGCCTTCGTCGCAGCCCTCGGGAGCGCGATGCCATCGAGCGTGACGATTGGATACGACGGCGACCGTCTGAACTTCAGCGGCGCGACAGTCGGTACCTTCGGGACGCTGGTCAGTCGCGGCGTCGCCACCGATCTGGGCTCCAATGGCTCCGTCAGCGGTGGTGCGATTTCAATTCCATTTCTGGCCGAGGACACGGCGGAAACCATTGCGATTCGAACGGCACAGGCGATCAATGTGGCGGCGATTTCCGGGATCACCGCAAGCGCCAACGGTCGTGACGTCGTGATCAGCAATGCCTCGATCGATACCTCCCCAGCCCGCGTTCCCACGCTGCCACTGAAGGCGGCCGATCTGGCTCCCGGCGGCGATGTCACCGGGATCGCGGTGGTCAATGGAGTCATGTTTGCCGTCAGCGATGCAGGCGGACTCTATCGCGTCAACAGCCCAACGGTGACCTTTGGCGTCGGCGGCGGACAGACCGGTACCTACGTGAGCGGTTCATCAGACCTGCTGGGAATCGAATTCACCGGTCTTACCGCAGGCCCGCGCAACCTTGCTAATGGCCGTTTTGCCAACCTGCTGTTTGGCACCGACCGCCAGGGCCGCATCTGGGCATTCAACACCCAGGGTGTGTTGCAGCCGATCTTCGCCAACGGAGCGACCAGTATCGAGACCAACCTATTTGGAATCAATGGTCTTTCCTTTTCGACCCTCGATTACAACCTCTGGCACACCTCGACCAATCGGGCGACCGATGCAGGACATGGTCTGCCGGCCACACCCAACAACAGCCGCCCGGCCAGCGACGGCGGGCTCAGCTGGTACTTCGGCTTTGAGGATCCCTTCAACGGCTCCCATCCGAATGCTCGCTACACTCAGGTGACCGATCCGACGCTCCGCAATTCGCTGAATTTCCCTGGTGGAGCTGCGGGGGTTCTGGAGACCAAGAGTTTCAGCCTGTCGGGTGTCTCGGCCAGCGACATGCCGATGCTGTACTTCAACTATTTCCTGCAAACCGAAAACGCCAACAGCGATCTGAACGATATCGAAGTGATGCGGGATTCCTTCCGCGTCTACCTGGCCGATGACGCTGGCAATTGGACGCTTCTGACGACCAACAACAGCGAGCGGGGTCCAGGTCTGGCGGACGATGAATTCGATCCGTTACTCAGCGGTTCGGACAAGACCCAGGAAGCCTTCGACAACACCGCCACCTGGCGTCAGGCACGCGTCGATCTTTCGGACTTTGCAGGCCAGAGCAACCTGAGGTTGCGGTTCGAATTCAGCACCGCTGGTGGTTTCGGCTTCGGCCGCGAGGGGGGCCGAGGTCCGGAGATTCGCATGGTCGCTGGCTCGCAGCTTCGCGATGGCGACACCTTCGTGATCGGTGGCCAGACATTCGAAATCGAAATGGGAGGCTCCCTGGTCGTACCATCCGGATCGGCGATCACCAATGGCCAGTCGGTGACGATCGAAGGGACTCAGTTCGTCTTCTGGGATGGCACCGGATCCCCGCCCGCTACGGGAGTGGTGGTGAACTTCAGCCCAACCGAATCGGCTTCGCAGATCGCGCAGCGACTGTGGTTTGCGATCCAGACCGCCACCTATGCGCCGGAAGTCATCACAGGTGTCAACTTCTCGGATGAACTGGTGCGACAGAACGATTCGATCAGCACAGCGGTGATTTCGGCAGCTGACGGACGATCGATGATCATCACCGGCACAGGGGTGATCGGCGACAATCCGACTTTAGCAGTCACCCCCGATCGCGACGTCGATCTGGTGCGGATTCAGATGCAGGCGGGAGGTCGTTTGACGGTTACAGCAACCGCAGCCCTGGCCGTCCCGAACCTCGATACCTTCCTGCGTGTTTTCGACGCCACGGGGCGACAACTGGCTGCCAACAATGACTTCGGCGGCACATCCGATTCGCAGATTACCTTCACCGCCCCTGCCGACGGCATCTACTACATCGGCGTTTCGGCAGCCTCCAACAACACCTACAGCCCGGTCGTTCTGGGCACTGCCGGATCGGGTGGCTCGACCGGTACCTACTCGTTGACGATCGAAGTGGAACGGAATTTCACGGCGACCCTGGATGGCGGTGTCATCCAGCTCAATGGTGCCTACGACATTTCCGCTTCGGCTGGATCTTCGATCCTTGTCGACGGGGCAGCAGGCACGACCGGCTATCCCGTCCCGATCTCACGCAACGCGACCAGCGACCAAGTCGCTCGCGCCGTTCAGAAGGCGCTAGCGGATTCGCTGGCCAAGGGTACGCTGACGGCCTATCCGCTGCGAGGCGATTCGATTGACCTGACCGGCTCTTCGGTTTCCGACCCCGGCCCATTTGGCTTGACGCGCAGCCGGACGGAAGACCTCTTCTCCGAGTACTCGATCGCTAATCCATTCAATCGTCCTGCCTTCAGGGCACAGAACAACGCGATCGAAGGGCTTTATCTGGATGACTTCATCATCGGGATGGCTGAACGCGGGGAGATGGTGCTCAACGCGTCAGTTGGCACGGACTTTGTCGCAAACCCTGCAGGGGTGACAGGTATTCAGGTTGGACCTTACCAATTGGAAGTCCGCAACGGCGACAATTACGGCATCCCAACTGCCGATGGTCAGATCGTTCTGGTCGATGCTTTTGGCGTCAACGAGCGACTTGCTGAAGGGGTGAACCTGCGGCTGGTGAGCGGCAGTCAGATGGCCGACGGCGCGCTGATGACGATTTCCGATGGCATTCGGACAGTCACCTTCGAGTTCGACAACACCGATGTCGGCAATGGCGTCTCTCCCGGTCATGTGGCTATACCGTTTCAAAGCTCGATCATCGATCCCATCCTGGGACGCCGACCTTTTACTGCCGAGCAGATGGCGGCGGCGGTTCGCGATGTGATCAACAGCCCGTTGGTGCAGTCGATGCTCGACACCACCGCCACCATGGTCAACGGAGATCTCGATGGCGCCACCAGCGACACGCTGGTCCTTTCGGGTTCCCCGACGGTGCAGATCCCTTCGTCCTTCGGGACTGTGGAGGTGGTACAGGGAAATGGCGACCGAAATCGAGACCGAGATCAGGGCCAGGTCGTCATCGACAGCACCCGCATCACCAATTCCGAAGGGTTTGGCATTCGCGTCGCTGCCGGACCTCGCGATCCCGTGACAGGTGCTCCCAACCCCGGTTCGGTTCGCAACACCGTGGTACTCAACAGCGAACGCTGGATCCCAGGGGCGGTCATCGTCAACAATGAGCTGTTGTTCAACCGAGCTGGTGGAATCGAAATCGTTGGAGACACGGCAGCAGCTCCGGCAATCGCGGCACCCGTTCCCTTCGCGAGGATTGTCAACAACACCATCGTCGGTGGCGCGGTGGGCCTGGACGCCTCAGCCGATCCCCAAGTGATCCAGGGCATCTACTTCGAAATGGGAACGCAGTCGTTTGGCGATGTCGTTTCCAATTACAACCCGCTATTTGGCGGTGGTCCCGCGCCGATCATCGGGCTTCAGGATCCCGATGTCGCGTTGGGAGTTCCCAATTTTGTGGGGAACCTTGAGCCGCTTCCGAATCAGGGAGCGGTGAGCCTTGGGCGCGGAGGTCAGTTGGTGATTCGGTTCACCAACAACCTTCTGGTCGCCTCGGGCGACTCCAAACCCGATCTTTACATACGCGAAGTGGGAGTCAGCGAGGAAGCGACGGTCGAAGTCTCCTCCGACGGTCTTTCCTACCGTGCGGTCGGCCGGATCAGTGGCACGCAGTCGACGATCGACCTGGATGCGTTTGGAATCAGCACGGGTGAGCGGTTCGAATATGTTCGCATCACCGACGATCCCAACCAGGGTGCAACCACCGGTGATAGTGTCGGTGCCGACATCGATGCCGTGGGGGCCATCAGCTCCTCGCCGCGTGAGAGATACAGTGCGGGCGGTATCGGCATCAGTGTCCGCAACAGCGCCAGCCCGACGCTCCTCAACAACATCCTGGTCAACAGCACCACGGGGCTTGCGATCGATGCTTCCAGCAGTTCCACCGTCATCGGTGGGACGACGTTCCAGCGGAACACAGCCAACACAGGTGGCGTTGCCACCGTCGGGCAGTTCGCTTCGTTGGTCGCGGACAATCGAACGCTCTTCCTGAATCCTGTCGCAGGCAATTTTTACCCAAGCCCCGGCGCTCCGATCATCGATGCGTCGATCGACTCGCTGCAAGATCGCGCCAGCCTCGTGGCGGTCAAGGAACCGCTTGGACTGCAGGTCTCCCCAATCATCGCTCCGGATCTGGACATCAACGGGCTGCCTCGCATCGACGATCCGTCGGTCGATACGCCCAATGGCCTGGGCGACAACGTGTTCAAGGATCGCGGGGCCACCGACCGATCGGACTTTGTCGGACCGATGGCCTTCGTCCTGAGACCGCTCGATAATGACACCACCGGGCTCGACCAAAACCCCGACGAAGGAATCGTCGAACTGGTGAAGACTTCCGCCAAGTTCTTCGACATCCAGCTGATCGATTCTTCGCAGCAGACTGCCCTGGCTCAAGGCACTGGCATCGATTCCATGACGGTGACCTCTGCCGCGGTGCAGGTCTATAAAAACAGCCAACCTCTGGTCGATGGTCGCGATTACAGATTTTCATACGACACAACCAACGGCATCATTCGACTGACCCCAATCGCCGGCATCTGGGCCAGCGATGCGGTCTATACCATCCGGTTCCTCAACAATCGCGAAAGCGGTATCCAGGTCCGTTCTCCTGACGCCTACGTCGACGGAGCCCAGGTATCGATCGTCGATTCCACCGGCAAGATTCACGTCTTCGAATTCGATCTTGGCTACCAGGTCCAGGTCCCATTCGACAGCGAGAATAAGGTGACGATCCAGGACGGCAACCAGTTCACCCTGGACGATGGCACGCGTCGTCTGGTCTTCGAGTACGATTTCGACAACCGTGTTTCGGTTGGTGCCAACCGAATTGCGATTCTGGCCACCGACAACGCTCAGGCAGTTGCCGAGAAGACCGTTTCAGCGATCCTCACCACACCGCTGCAACTGTCGGCATCCAGCCTAGGGGATGGCAAGATTCAGATTCGGGGAGCGCGGACGCTGAGCCTGCTTCCGGAGACGAGCGGTCTGATTGTTGCGGGTACCCCTGGAGTTCAACCTGGGTTTGGGTTGAGGATTCCAACCAAGGCGGGCAAATTCGATGGCGTGGCCGATGGCCAGATCTTCTCGATCACCCTTGGCAACGGCGGAACGGCTATCTTCGAATTTGATTCCAACGGCCGAGTCACCAGTGGAAACCGTCCGGTCCCCTTCACCGCAACCATGTCGGTCGACGGTGTGGCCGCATCGATCGTCACCGCGATTTCGGGATCAGGCTTGGGATTGAGCCCCGTAAACACCGGTGGCGGATTCGTAGCGATTGGAGGCGATGTCAACACGACCATCGACCTGCGTACCTCGGTGCTATCGATCGTAGGTGTTCCCGGTGAACCTGCCTCCAATGGAGTGCCGGTCGACCTGTCGACGCTCACCAGCGGCAGCGAACTTGCTGCTGTGCTGGAGGCAGCAATCGAAGCCGCCAACATCCCAGGAGTCTCGGTCACCCGCTTCGGTGATCGCCTGCTGATCGAAGGTGCCAATGGGGTCGCTGGGGAAGGAGCCGCACTGGTATCCCCGATCGCCGACCTGGCGGGCAATCCGATTCGAGCCAACCAGATCGATGGTTCGACCGAGGTGGTGATCCAACTGGGTGAAGGACTCGACTACGGCGATGCTGCCGATCCGAAGTATCCAACCAAGAACAGCAGCAACGGTCCGCGACACACGGTAGTTGCAGGATTCTCCCTGGGATCTACCAATACCGTCGATGGGGATGCTCGACTGATCGATGCGGACCTAGATGATGGAGTGACATGGGCCAGCGACATCTATGTCGCCTTCAACACCCAAATCGTCGTTCAAACGACTGGCATCACTCCAACTCAGAAAGGCTACCTAACCGCCTGGATCGACTTCGATGGCGATGGGCAGTTTGAAAACAACCAGGAAAGAATCTTCCTGGGCCGCCAACTGATCAACGGCGTCAACAATCTCCCTGCCATCCGAATCCCCGCCAGTGCGACGGCGGGAACGACCTTTGCAAGATTCCGGTTCGCCAGCACTCCGATTGATTCCCCAATTGGAGCTGCCAGCGATGGAGAAGTTGAAGACTGGCAGATCACGCTACGTGCCAACCCGTACACGAACCCCAACAACCGACTGGATGTCAGTGGTGACGGATTCGTCTCACCGATCGATGCCCTGCAAGTGATCAACTACCTGAACGCCTTCGGTACGACGGTCCTGACCGTGCCACCGACGATGACGATGCCTCCTTACCTGGACGTCAACGGCGATGGAGTCATTTCGCCGCTGGATGCCCTGCAGGTGATCAACTTCCTCAATGCTGGCAGTGGCGAAGGGGAAGCGGAAGGTGAGGGTGGCGGCGACCTTTGGCTGTCGGCCACGGGAATGCCTCAGAACAGCCAGCCCTCCAGCGGCCCTGCGGCTTCTTCGAGCGTTGGGATGCAACCGATTGCTTCGGCAACCGATAACCGTCGTCTCGTGCAGGCCGATACCACCGTATCGCTTGCCGATTTTGTGTCCAAGCCGCGTTCGATGGGACCAAGTTGGGGATCCATTTTCGACGATCCAGCAGTGATCGAAGCTGAAGACCTTCTCGACCTCCTGGCATCCGACCAGTCGGGCAAGAAGCTTTCCGATCAGATCGAATGGGACGGCATAGAATCTGATTTCTGGAATTAGCGATCCGTCGACCGGCAAGATGAAATCAACCGCATAACGGGTCGTGGCTGAAAACCACGGCCCGTTTCTTTTTTGGTGTGGCCAACTTCTGCCAAACTGCTGCAGCCGAAAGCATCTTTGCGTCGCGGGTAGGCTCCGATTTTCGACTCCGGCACCAAAACGCAGGCTACAACCTTAGCTAGCTTTCTGTCAGTCGGATTGCGATTCCCATTTCCCTTTTGCCAAGCCGCGGCCCTAACGGTTTCAAAACTTGGGAATGGAGATTTCCGGACGGTAGATGGAATTTTCTGCTCGCTTCCACCATCCAAATGGAAGTCAGCCCGCGGGGCTGCTCACCGTTTCAGAAATGTTAAAATAGGGGGCTTCGGATGCCTTTTCCCAGGATTTCGGGAAAGTGCATCTGGAAGCGGTAAGAGGTAGGCCGATGTTGATTCAGCGACGAATCGCTTCCTAGGAGTTTTGGGACCACTGGGTCCGTCACTGTTTTTAGTCGTTTTGTTTCGTACGAGGGGTTGGGTTGCGGGAAAGCTTGTCCGTTGGGAGTCGGGGCCGATGCGAGAACGACGAATCAATCGCCGACTTAAGTTGGAGGTGCTGGAGGAACGGCGTTTGATGGCGGTGCTCCCCTACGGCGCCACGCCAAGGGACACCGGCGAGTTCATGCTGGGTCGAGTCGCTGTGACTCCGGTGTTCCTGGAGAGCAAAGGGCCAAGCACCACCGAACCGTCGAACGATATCAGTACCGAAGACTGGTCTGCGGCACAGATCACCGAAGTCCTGGCAAAAATTGAAACGGGGCTTTCCTGGTGGACCGATCTGCTGGCGACCAAGACCGACGTCCACTCGCTGGAATTTGTCTACGACACAACCTACGCGGTCAATCCGGTACCGAGCCGTTACGAAGCGATCAATAGAACTTCGAATGAGTATGTTTTCTGGGTGAACGATTTCCTGGAAGGGGTGGGGTATGCTTCCGCCAACGGCATCCAGGACAACATCAAGGATTTCAATCAACGGCAACGGGAGAAACTGAACGCCGACTGGTCGTTCACCATCTTTGTGGTCGACTCCGACAATGATGCCATGGACGGGCAGGGGGGCACCTTCAAAACGGGTGGTTCTTTCTCGAGGGCTTTCGCCTTCGCCGGTGGCCTCTTCTATGTTTCCCCATCGACGCGCCCCGCCTCGACGTTCGCACACGAAGCCGGTCACATCTTCTGGGCGCGTGATGAGTATTCGGGAGGTGGCAACTACCTTCAGCGCCGTGGCTATTACAACACACAGAATCTGAATGCGATCGACCTGAACGTACCGGGCTTTGTGCAGTCTCCCAGCATCATGACGGCTGGCAACATGCTGGAGGATGCCTACGAACGGCTGGTCAGCCCCGCCAGCACCCTTGCGATGATCGGCTGGCAGGACTCGGACGGCGATGGCATCTTCGACGTCATGGATGTACCGCACTCCCTGTCCGGTTCGGGTCGATTCGACCCGGTCACTCAGTCGTACCATTTCCTGGGCAGCGCATCGGTCCAGACCCTTCGCAACCAAAACAGTTCGGGCTTCCAGTCGGATATCACTCTAAACCGGATCGATCGCTTGGAGATTCGCTGGGATGATGGACCCTGGGTTCTCGGAGCGACCCCCAATGGCTACCAAGTAGCGATCGATCAGCGTTGGGTGGCGCCGGCTGGAGCTCAAAAGATCTCGATTCGTGCCGTCGATTCGAGAACGGGGGTGACCAGCAATCTGTTTTCGGGAGCCCTGGGCGGAACACCGGAGGCGACATGGTCTCCTGGGGTACAAGGTTTTGTCTGGTTAGACCAAGACCGAGATGGTGTTCCAGAAGGGGAGGAGTCGCCGCTAAGCGGATGGGATGTGGAACTCCTTTCCAGCACCGGCCAACCCCTCGGCTGGACCAAGACTTTGGAACCTGATCAGATGCCCACAGGCGCGATCGACAACAATGCCTTCCCGGGCGTTACTCTTTCGTCGGTCGGTATCGACAGCGATGGACGACTGGGGGTAGCGGTCGATGCCGATGCCACCACCGGCACGAAGCTGTTCAGCAATTTTTCGGTGAAGTCGAATCGATTTGTGACAACCTGGGGAGGGGACGGAAACCGCCTGAAAGCTCAGTTCGGTAGCCGGGTCGAGGCAGTGCGAGTCGATGTTGTGGGGGCTAGCGATGGCAGCATCGCTCGGATGGAAGCCTATCAGAACGGCGGCAACCTCGTCGCTCGGGTCGATTCAGTCTCGCTCCAGCCAGGTCAGAAAGCGACACTGGATATCATCCGCCCATCGAAAGAAATCGACTATGTGTTGATCCGCGGCCAAGGAGATACCACGATCAAGATCGACCTTGTCTCCTATGGGCCCATGGTGACCGCTACCACCGACCGCTCCGGCTTTTATCATTTTAAGGGAATTCCGAGCGGTAGCTATCAAGTGCGCGTCACCTTGCCGGGAGGCGGGTTTGCATGGAGCTCACCGTCCAACGGAACGCAAACGGTCGTCTATCAGTCAGGACAGGTGGTCAACCAAGTCGATTTCGGTGCGGAGTTCCGCGGAAGTCCATGGATGAACGCGGTCCTCCCTCCCGATGCCGATGAATCTGGGGCAGTAACCCCTCGAGATGCATTGCTGGCAATCAATCTGCTGAACGCCTTCGGTTCGATCCAGCTTACCCAAACCGAACTGACCAACCTTCCGATGATCGATGTCAACGGCGATCTGATGCTGACGCCACTGGATGCCCTGCTGGTGATCAACTACCTGAATTCCAACGGATCGGGCGGACAGGGGGAAGGGGAACTTGGAGCCCCGACTGTCGATTCGATCCGTGCCCCAGAAAACGATGGCATGCTCGCTGAACTTTCAGGGGCTAGCAGCAAGTTGACGACCGTAGCGATTGCCGTCGATCAGGTGATGACATCGGCTTCCCAGTGGCTGCCCGGGTCGCTGCCTAAAGAGCTACCTGGTCCCTACCGATCCAACCGGACGGTTGAAGCTCAGGGGCAGTCGCTAGCAGACGGCTCCCTGGCGGAGTACCTAGCCAGTTGGCTGGGCAGATCCCAACTCTAGGGACCCAGAAACGCGAACCGATCCGCCAATCGATTTTTAGGGAACTTTGGCGACACGACAGCCATCCAAGAAAATAGTGAAATGGGTCACGCAAGACTTGGTAAAACAGTAAAAATAGGAAAGATGTTCCAGGAAGGGAACTCTTGTCAAAGGTAGGGCAGTCGGAGTCCCGATGTTTTTACTGAGACGATGGACTCTTCGCTCGCCGGAAGGCTGTAGGCGAGGAGGAAGGGCTGGAGCGGGGTGGCTCAACGCAGTCGCTGCACCGTTCAGCATGGAGAATGTGGTGTTTTAGAGAGCTTTCGAGGGCTCTTATCTCTTATCCCAAGGGTGGGTTGATCGATGAGCGGACAGAACGATCGTCGCGGTCAGAAACGGGTTCGAGCTTGCGATCGCGGAGAGCAGCTGCGCCAGCAGAGGCGCCGTTTTGGCCAGGCGCTGCAGGTGGAGAGTCTGGAGCGACGCGAATTGTTTGCTGCCGATTTGTCTCCCCACCAGAATCTGATTTTTGCACCGGACGTGACGCGGGACTTCCGGGTGACCCCTCTTGACGCCCTTTACGTCGTCAATTCCCTCAATTCTGAAGGTCCGCGATCGCTCGACCCGAACTTCGATCGCAATTCGGGCCAGCCTCTGATGGACGTCAGCGGCGATATGATGTTGACCCCGATGGACGCCCTGATGGTGGTCAACTCCCTGAACCGAGGGGAAGGTTTGGGGGAAATCGTCGAACTGAAGTATGAGATTGTGGATATGAATGGCGTGCTGTTGCCTGACCCGATTCCGGGTAATGGCGTCGCCGACTACCAAGCCTCCGTCGGTTCCCAGTTCAAGCTTCGCGTACTAGCTCGGGATGCACGAGCGATCGACCCACTGGGTCTCTACAACGTGGCTCACGATGTGTTGATTGCCAATCAGAACGGCATCACCAACGAGATTGTCGAGCTGGAATGGGCCGAGGTTGATCTTCTGCGCATTTCGACCCCTCCTAAGGAGACGGGCAAAGTCTGGGTCTACCAGCAGGGATCGTTCTCGATTCAGTTCGGAAGCGGACCGGATGCTTTGACAACGGCACCAATTGAGATGCCGATTTCGGCGACCGGTGCTCTCAACAAGACAGAATTGGCAACTCGTATCCAAACCGCCGTGGCGAATCTTCCTGGCGTCGGTGCGGGCAATGTGCGAGTCGAGAGTGTGGCGAGATTGGACAGCAGCACCCAAGCCTTCACGCACTACAACATCACCTTCATCAACGAATTGGCGCGGACCAACTTCCCCGATCCTATCATGGTCGGTGCGTCCGGAACATTTATCGAAAAGAACACCAGCGCCACGTCGCCGATGAATTTTTCGATTACCGGATATCCCAATCCGGATCCCGCCACCACATCCCAGGTGACCCTGGCAGCATTTGATTTCAAGATGAAGACCCCGACCGGTGCGGCTCAACCGGTTCAGTATGACCAGTTCCCGCAGGCTTTTTACGTTGGAGTCAATCCGACGACCTACAAGCTTCGCGATACCAGTGCAGGTTTGAATGGCTTGAGCCTTCCTTCTGGCGTCGATCCGTCTGCTTTCTATCGAATCTGGGAAGCGACGTTCACTGCAGGGAAAGAAGGAACTGTCTACTTCACGGGCGAGGGAGCCACCACGTCGGAGATGTTGCTGATCGGCGAGAACGAAAAGGTCGATCCTTCGATCATCTCGTTCCCACGCAATGTGATGCTCAAGGTGGTCAAGAACCTCACCGCCAACGACGATTCCTTCCCGATCTCCGGTCAGCCTTCCATTCTGGAAGACCAGGGACCTACCATCCTTCCGGTAACGGCCAATGACTCCACCGTCCTGACCGGCGTGCCCTTCTTCATCCAATCGGTGACACAGCCATCCGGCGGTGGAGGAACGGTTACCTTCGCAGCCAATAGCACCAACGTCTCTTTCACCCCAGCCCCGAACTTCTCCGGGGTGACCACATTCACCTACACGATCACCAATGCGCTGGGCGACACCAGCACCGCCACCGTGACGGTGACCGTTACGCCAGTCAACGATGCACCGACAGTGATCAAGGATACCTTCTCGACCGCCGAAGATACGGCCATCAGCATTTTGGCGACTGAAATCTTCAGCCCGGGCCCAGGGGAAGGAGCACAGACATTCACTTCGGTGGTTGCCACTCCGATTGCCGGCCAAACCTTTGGCACGGTCAGCGTGGTCAGTGGCACGATCACCTACACTCCCGAAGCCAACTTCAACGGAACAGCCAGGTTCCGCGTCGAGGTCACCGATAGCGGCACTCCAGCTCAGACCGTTTCGACGACGGTGACGATCAACGTCACGCCAGTCAACGACGCGCCAATTCCGTTCACCGGTCCAATAAGCTCTGCGGAAGATGCGCCTCTGACGCTGATCGGAACTGGGGCCAACAATGATCTTCTCTCCAAGAGCCAACCAGGGCCCAGCAACGAGTCGAATCAGACGCTGACCTTGATCTCGATCGACCAGACGACCGAGAAGGGTGGTACGATCACCCTTTCCAACGGGGTGTACCGATACCAGCCCCCAGCCAACTACAATGGCCAGGACTTCTTCAACTACACGATTCAGGACAATGGGACTACCAATGGCGTGTCGGATCCCAAGCAGGCGACTGGTCGCGTCACGCTGAATATCACCCCGGTCAACGATGGTCCGATCGTGGTCGACGATACGGGAGCCAATCGGTTTGTGGCGGTCGGGCTCACGGGAGTCACCTCCAATTTTGACCCGCTGGCCAATGACAGCCCTGGCCCGGATCCGGGGGACGAACTGGTGATCGTCGCAGTGGGCACTCCTTCGCAAGGAGGCACGGTGACGATCGCTGCCGATGGCAAGTCGATCAACTACACCCCGGCTCCCGGAGCCGTCAATCTCGAAGATACCTTCACCTACACGGTCAGGGACAAGGGAGGCGTGGAGGCGACCGGTAATATCGCTGTCTTCGTCATTCCGCCAACCCTGCCGTTCGCGGTGGATGATGTCCGGACGATTGACGAGGATTCCCCCGGCATCGACATCAACGTGATGCTAAACGACTTCATCAACACCGGCGAATCGAAGCAGATTCTCTCGTTTACCCAGCCAAGCCATGGAACGGTGACGCTCGATACCAAGGGAACGGCCGACACCAGCGACGATACCTTGTTCTACGTACCTGGGGCCAATCAGACCCAACGTGCTGTCTTCGAGTACACCATGGTCGACGGGAAGGCCGGAAGCGAGCCTTCGACGGCCAAGGTGACGGTCAATATCCGCGAGATCAACGACGGCCCGACGGTGGCCAACCACACCTACACGACGCCGGAAGACACCATCTTCACGATGCCATCGAGCAACCTGCTCAATGATTCCAGCGCCGGTCCCAATGAAGGCAATCAGACGCTGACCGTGATCTCGGTACAGGCCCAAACGACCGGTGCCGGGACGGTCCAGCTGATCGGCAATGAAGTCCGTTACAATCCGGCTCAGGATTTCGTCGGGCCGTTTGTCTACACCTACACCGTGCAGGACAACGGGACCACGGGCGGCGCTTTGGATCCCAAGCAGGCTGTCGGAACCGTGACGATCAATGTCACGGAAATCAACGATCCACCGGTGGTCGGGGATGACCAAGTGAGCGCGACGGAAGACACCGTTGCCCGCTACGCCATCGGACTCTATGCCGGCTTCAATCAGCCTGGTAGCTTCGGCTTGATGGCCAACGATCGGCCTGGCCCCGAAACGGCGATTTCCGAGCGGGATCAGACGATCACCTTCAAATCCTTCTCTGCGACAACCGTTCGTGGAGGTACCGTCGTGCGTGACGGCAACGACCTAGTCTACACGCCACCGGCGAACTTCTTCGGTCAGGATTCGTTTACCTACTCGATTGAAGACAATGGTGTTCCTCCGCTGACCGGTTCCGGTACCGTATTCATCACCGTTGCACCGGTCAATGACGGACCAGTTGCGCAGGATATCAATCGGATCGCTTACAAGAATCTGGTCCGCGAGTTCGACGTCAATGCCGAAGTAGCTACCTTCTCGCCAGGCCCTGGTGAAATTGGTCAAGTGGTGACGCTCGCCGGTGTGGTCAGTCAGACTACAGCACAAGGTGGTTCCGTCACTTTCGATCCTGTCACCAAACTACTTCGATACGTTCCCCCAGCCGATTATGTCGGACCAGACAGCTTCCAGTTCATCGTTACCGATAACGGCACCCCCGCACTGACAGACACGGCGACTTTCTTCATCGATGTCAAGCCGTTCGTGCCAAGCGTGGTTCAGGGGTTCGTCTGGACCGACGACAATTACGATGGAAAGGTTGGCGACCGGGAGACCAGACTGGGTGGAGTCAAAGTGATCCTTACGGGAAGGGTCGTCGGTGAATCGACCGACATCACTCCGGTCGAGGAACTGACGATGGGGGATGGATCCTACGACTTCCGCGATCTAGCGCCCGGCACCTACACGGTCCGCATCGTCTCGCCGACACTAATCACCGACGGTGCCGATCATGCGGGACCGATGGGAGATCTGGATGGAATCGCCAACCAGTTCACCATCCAGATTGACCCGCCAGGGGACATCATCGCCTGCGACTACAATTTCGCGATGATCGGAGTTGAACCCGGATACGCCAACATCGTGGAGAATCTGGCATCCAGCTTCTATGGCAAGTACCCAGGAATTCAGCAGAAAGGCTTCTACGCAGCAGTCGATGCTGCTGGCCGTCCGCTGTGGTCCTCGATGAAGGATGGATTCGAAGGGACGGTCTTCAGCGAGGTGGTGATCGGGGCCAATGGTCAAGATGTTTACCTGACTCGTGTGGATGCAGCCCAGAATGTTCATACTGCACTGGTTCCGAAGAACCGCAACGTCCGTGTCACTGACGCTGCAGGCAACCGCCTGGTGCGGATCCTGGCGACTCAGGAAGATCTGACATGGGAGACGGTCAACATGGCAGCACCTCCGATGAAATCACCGTATTATCTGTCGAGCGTCGATAAGGTGTTCGATCAAAACGAATGGGATGACTTCATCTGAAACGAGTGAACCATTCCGCGAAGAACAAACCGGCGATCGACAGGTCGCCGGTTTTTTTGTCGATTGGCAGAGTGTACGATCGTCGCCAACCTATCGCTTTTCTTTCATCCAACGCGCCCTCATGCTCCGACCTGCACCAGTCCCTCTGCGCGTCGGAAGACTGCGATGATAACTGGTCCCGCAAAGCTCTTTCCTTCCACTTCGCGATCCCTGTGGCTGGACGGCTTCCGCGGATTTGCCGCACTCCTGGTCTTCATCAATCATTTCTGCACGCTGGCCGGCGAGCGTTGGAGTCGCTACGAACCTTCTGTGAAACCGTGGATCGCTCCGCTGGATCGTCTGGGAGAAGGCGCGGTTGGACTTTTTTTCGCGCTCAGTGGGCTTCTGATTCTCGTTTCTCTGGAACGTTCGCAGAGCAACTTCTGGTTGTTTTGGCGACGTCGTCTATGCCGCATCATGCCGGCCTATTGGACCGTCCTGCTGCTGTATCTGCTGGCCAGTTGGGTCGTCCCTTCGGCTAGCAAGATCCCAGCGGGTTCGGCTCAGGCTACCCTCTACATGATGCTCAATATCCTTCTCCTACCGGTGATCTACCTGGAAGCACCCATGATTGGGGTCAGCTGGACACTGGGCTACGAACTGCTCTTTTATCTTCTGGTTCCGCTATGGGTGATTTGGGTGGCGGGAAAAAGACCGTCGCTGAAAACCAAAAGCGTTGCGATGGGAGCGATGGCAGTCGCGATGGCCTGTTGGTTTTCAATTCGGGGTGGTCCCTATCCCGTTGCCCTCTTCCTCGTCGGGATGTTGATCTACGAACAGGCGAACTGCGGCTGGAGGTTGCCGGAGGATTGGGATAGGCCCATCCTTGGCGTTCTCGGATTGATCGCGTCCGGAATGATGCCATGGTCCGGTCCAGTGTGGGTTCTGGCCAAAACGATACTCCAAGGCGCCTCGGCATGGCTGCTGCTGAGTGCGGGGTTGGCCAACAAGGGCCCCCAGCAGACAGCTCGCTGCTTCTCCTGGCTGCCTCTGGTTCAACTGGGCAGGATCAGCTACTCGTTTTACCTGATCCACGGGCTTTGCCTGCAGGTGGTCTTCTGGTCTCTGGATCGTTTAACGAGCGCGAAGGGCTTTGCCCTCTTTGCAATCCTGCTTTCCCTCCCACTGGCGTGGATGACCTCCTGGATCGCCGCGAACCTACTCTATCACCAGGTAGAGTTGCCTTGGTACCGAGGTCCCTGTCAGCGTCAGGGGGAAGCGAGCCGAGATTCCCAGACGGCGTAAAGATCCAGCCCCTCACGTTCGCCTAGAACCGCAAAGAGCGAACGAATTTGCTCGCGGATCGGGCGGAACGCATTGTCCGATGGAGCGTTGCTGCGTTTGCTTCCCAGAACGTAGTAATGAGGTTCCGCCGTCGCGATACTTCGAAAAAGTTCCGCAACCTGCCCAAGGCATCCCCCGTCCTGTGGCTCGCGCTGGCTTGCACCCAGCTTCTCAGCCGACGACAGAAAACGTGGCTCCATCACCCATAAAGATCGGCAGAAGGACCAGTCGAGCCCTGGGTTCGGAAGATGGAAGATCGCATCTACCTCGATCGGTTCGATCCGTTCGTCCGCAAACGAAACATCGACCCTCCAGCGGGCTTTGGAAGCCCCTGGAGCCTGCGAGGGAGTCAGCCGTTCGATCCCCAGACAGTTCAGTAACGCAGCGCTCTGGGAATGCTGGGACCAGAGCGTCTCCAACGATCGGAACCGATCGGATCGGATGACATCAGGATCCTGAACCAACCATCGAAGTGTCCCCTGCTGCCGGTCGGGCGGAACATCCAGCCATCGCCGGACAAGTTCCCACGCTTCCTCGCTGTCTCCTTGAATCAGAAGGTCTTTCTGTCTCCAGCGATCCTGCTGCTCGTCGGTGGGAAGCGTAAAGAAAACCCCCGGTGCGTCGCGATCCTCACCTGCGGCGACCGATCCGCACGGTCCCATGCCCACGGGCTGGTTGGACCATCCGCTGCTGTCGACCACCACGTCCGCTCGAGTCACCCGCTGCCCTTGGAACTTCGATTCGGAAAGGATTCGGAACTCGTCGTTGCACCGTTCCTGTGCATCCAGACAGCGACCAGGCACGGTGCGACGCCCTACGTCGATCACTCGATGATTGAAATGGACGAAATCGACGAGCAGATCGGATTTGGCCAAAGCGATCAGATAGCGATCGGCAAACTCTCTTCGCGTTGGGACCATCTGCCATTGATCCCTGGGGATCCCTTCCCCCTGTGCTTCCAGCGCAGCCCGTCCCAGTGGCGTAGTTGCTTCCTCCCAGCAGGAAGGCATCGGCTTATTTTCCCAGCAGGCCCAGTTCCAGCCGATCCGCCTCGCATCAAACAGTTCGATCGAGTAGCCAAGGTAGCGGGCATAAAGAGCTACCTCCAAGCCGGTCCATCCACCTCCGATGATGCCAATCGTCGCTGGACTTTCTACTTCCGGGTCCCACTTCATGCTGCTTGAGTCCTCCAGCGACCGACGGAACCATGACCAGAGCACAGCTCTTCCTTCAACAGGGTCGAGTGCTCCATGATGGTAGCTTGCAACCTGTAGATTGGGTACTCCGCGGCGTGGTGGGCCCCCGCCTTGCGCGTTGCCCTGGGAACTTTATCTCCGAAAGGCTTTAGCGACTGGTTGCCTCTCGTCTCAGCCAGGCGACCAGATCCGCTAGATCCTGCGGCGACACGAACTGTTCGAATCCCTCCGGCATGATCGATTGGGTCGTCGTTTCCATCGACTCGATCTGATCGCGAGGGAGGACCGTGATCCGTCTGTCATTCGACTCCAATTCGATCGACTCCTGCGATTCGTCGATTAGTTTGCCCGTCAGCACGGCACCGTCGGTCGAAAGAACCACGGTTTTCCGGAACTTCGGCTCCACCGACTGGTTGGGATCCAGGATCGCCGTTGCCCAGGCCTGATCGTTCCATCCGGCCAACGCCTGAAGACTGGGTCCGATCGCCCGACCATCCTCACCCGGTTGATGACAGGCCGCGCAGTGCCGCTGGAATATCGCTTCTCCTCGCCCTGCATCGCGTTGCTCCGGCATCTGATCGATCCACTGGCCGACGATGGTCATCCGCTGTGGATTTGGTTTGGAGGATGCCTGAGCTACCCATCGAGCCAGTGGCTGGCTGGGGGAATTGGCCAGGGTTTCCAGCGCGTCGGGATCCAGGTCCTTCAGCGAGAGCTTCTGAGACTGGAGAGCTTCCAGGAGTGGGTCGTGCCAGGGCACCTGGCGAACCCATCGCGCCAGCAAGGCCGCGCGGAACTCGGGACGCAACTCGCCCCACCGCTCCAGCCAAAAAGGAATCGCCAGCCTGGACTCCCCACGCACCAACCAGTCCATCGCTTCGGTGGCGATGCGAGCTGTGGGGTTCAGCGATTGCTGAAGAAGTAGAGCCTCGAACGCATCTTTCTGCGGACCGGGACTCTGGTACCCTTGACCGACCAGACGAACCGCCACTTCCCGCATGGCATCTCGTTCCGCGGGATCGACTTTCGCCCCATCGCTGGCCAGAAAGGCGACGGCATCCTTCTGAATAGCCAACAGCGATTTCTCTGCCTCCGGTAGATCCGCCACGCTGGTCCGGTCCTGCATCAGGGAACCTGCCAGAACGAAATGCCAAAGGGGACGATTCGTAGACTGCTGAAGAGACTCTAGCCACCGAATCCTTAGCGCTTGCGAACTACGGGGCAGAAGCGTCCTGAAAAGAGCATCCCAGCGCTGAGCCGACAGAGAGGCTCCGATCGGGTCCTGGCCGTCTGCCTTGAGCGATTCCAGCACCGGATCGACCTTGGAAGGATCGATCCACTGACTGGCCTGCTGGAACCATCGATCTTCTGCATGGGTTGCCAACAGGCGAGCGATGACGTTGGGGGATGGATCCGGTCGCCGCAATTCCAACAGCAGCAACCGGAGTGCAAGGGCAGGGGATCCGTGCACCCTGGGATCATCTCTGAGCGCCAGCAAATTGTCGGACTCAGTTGTTTGAGCAGGCAGCCACGGAACAATGGCCGTCACGACGCGAGGGTCCGGATCTCCAATGGCAGCCCTCTGATCCTCCGGTGTCCATCGATCGAGGCCGCGTAGCGTTGCATGGGCTTGTAGTCGGACCGCGGGATTGGAGTCGCTTCGAGCCAACCGGGAGATGGCAGACGCCTGATCGACATGACGATTCCAGAGGATCAATTGCTGGGCCAGATCGCGCCGGGCGCCGTTGGGAGATGCCAGGGCCGCTACCCAGGCTGCTGGTCCCTTGGCCTGCAGATCTTCCAGCCTCTGCGGAGGACGACCGGTCTGCGAAATTCGATAGATTCGGCCGCGAGCTGAACCGGCCCGAAGGTCGATTCTCTGTTGCCAGTCTTCTGGAATCCACTCCGGATGCTCGATGTAGCGGCGATACATATCGACCACCCAGATCGTACCGTCGGTTGCATTCTCGACCCGCACCGGCCGAAACCAAGGGTCATCGCTTCGAAGCCACTCCGATTGCTGATCTTCCGCAAATCGGACCGCTCGGAACGTCGGTCCCGACTCCACCAGGTGATACCTAGTCACCATCTGATGCACCGGCTCGCACGTCAATCCGGCGCCTGCCATCGCAGCGCCCATTTCGAGGGTGCGGCAGATGATGGTGCTGCAGGCCGAGGTGTATCGATTGGCAGCAAAGAGGTCGTTGAAGCGATTCTCATTGCGCTGGAGCGGAAAGACAGGTGGTGCCAGAGAAGGCTGATGAGGAAAGTGCTGCAGACTCCCTCCGCGAGTCGCCCCGGAAGGTAGTTCTTTGGGATCGATACAATAATGAAAAATCGGATGGCTGTTGTCGTTGCCAAACCACTGGCCAAAGTCGTCGCGCCCTCGAATGAACTGCGTCGCCCCCGGCTCGACTGTCGCCACGCCGGAATCGACCTCCAGCGCCAAGTCGCCACCAAACAGCAGTTTCTTCTGATCGATCCTCGGCAGATGGATCGTCCGCGTCTCGTCCCCCGCTCCAAAGTAAAGTCGGTGGTCCAATCCGTAGGTGAATCCATGCACGCGGTGCTGCGGGTTGGCCAGGTGAAAGCCATCGATCAGCGTCTGCCTCTGATCGGCTCTTCCATCGCCATCGGTATCTCTGGCAAAGAAAATCTCCGGCGCGCACGCCACCACAGCTCCATCCTTCCATGGAAAGACGCCGGTGGGATAGGAGAGTCCCTCTAGGAACAATGTCGCATGGTCCATCCGACCGTCCCCGTCGCGATCCTCCAGGATCTGGATCCGTCCACTTCCCTCCGGCCCCGTCGGGTAGTCTCGCATCTCGACCACCCAGACGCGTCCTCGCGCATCGAATGCGACATTCACCGGATCCTCGATCAGCGGTTCGCTTGCCACTAAACTCGCCTCAAATCCTTCAGCAAGGGTCAAGCCTCTTAGGGCTGCTTCAGGCTCCAGTGGCAGGTTGGGGTCTCGAAGTTGATCCACCTGCTGAGCGATGCGCCGGACCAGATAATCTTCCGTACCAGATTCCCAGGGGCCAGGACGGTTGTAGTAGAGCATCGATCCAGCAGCTTCATAACCGCCCTCACGACGCACCCGTTCCGAGGCGACATAAGCAAAGACATCATCGCAATAGCCAGCGACCCAGACCTTTGCAAAACCGCCCAGCTCTTCCTGAAGACGCATTTGGTAATCGATCACCACCTCGCCACCCAGGAAGACCCAGGCAAGTTGATCACCAAACTTCCAGACATGCACCGGTGCCGGATAGGTTTCCGGAAGCCGTCCCATTCGCTTGTAGGTGTCCAGCATCGATCGAGCGAAAAAACGCTGCTGTGGCTGATCGCTCTCCAGCATCGGCTCCAGCGACTTGGGATCGGGTCGATCGTAGGCCAGAGCTACCAGATCAAATGAGGGAGTGCTAGGGTTGGCAAGTTCCTCCATCGGCTGGAGGATGGCCGAGCGAACGACGTCCGCCAAACGTTCTCCATACTCCCTGGAAATCTCCAGGGAGCCCCGAGGCGTTGGGTTGGCATCCGCGCCGCATCCAATCACCGGCAGCGCCACGCAACCGGGAATAGCTTCCTGCAGTTTTCGAGCGCTCCAACCGGGCCAGTCGCCACTGACCCGATTGCGTTCGGCGGGGATGGTTGTGGCATGGCAGGCATACTGATAAACAACAGCGATAGGCCGGCCATCGATCGAGGTCGCCTTGAGCAGGAAAACCCGATGATCCACCGGACCGGCGACCGGATCGCTAGTCCCCGGCAAAGGAGCCAGCGGAGGCCGCCGGTTTCTGGCGAAGTCCGTCTTGCTCTGCCCGATCTCCAGCTTGGCGGGTACTGCTTTAGAAATCGCTTCGGCGATCGCCCCCACCGTCCGGTCTTCAACCAGTTGGGTGTAGGCGGCTACCTGAAGAATCTCCTGATCGTTCAGCGGTACGGTGAACAGATTGGGAATCGCGTCGATCAGATGCGGAGCATAGTGGGTATGGGTACTGGCTATGGCAATCTGATGCCTGCCAATCCCATGGCTGGCGCCGATCCGAGCAACGATCCGTTCGGTCAATGAGGCGGGGACTCCGATGCTGTCGACCGACACCAAAACCTGCCAGGGGTCGACAGACTCTTCGGTCGCGGAATCGGCCATCAGCCGCCGAAAGACGATCGCCCGGACTTCCAAACCGTCGTCGACCCCCTCGTGCGGCAGATCTCGCGAGGCATAGCCGCTCAATCGTACCGAGTGCTCAGGAGTGATCTCTTGCCGGGCCGCACCGACGATCCAATCGGCGGCATGAAGTGGCGGCAGAGACGGTATCGAAAAACCCAAGCAGCCCAAAAGGCTCGTGAACACCATGACCTGTTGGAATGCCCATCCGTTCGACGCTCTTGCAGCCAGCATGTCCCGCATCGTTCCTGTTCTCTGCATCATTCCATGCCTCTCCCGCTCTGAGCTGCCAGACTGCCCGACACCGAGGGATCCCGGTACTGAGAGATCATCGTATACGAAATGGACTTAGATCGATTTCTAATCTTTCCCCGCAAATCAGCTGCACCATCAACTCCGCCGTCCCGGTAGACAGGTGTAGCCCATGCCGAAAATGCCCGGTGGCGACATAAAGATTCGGGATCAGCGGGTGTTGGCCCAGGTAGGGGAATCCGTCGAGCGTACCTGGGCGAAGCCCCGCCCAGCACTTTTCTATCGTATGCTCCGGCAGGGGACCAAGCAGCGACTGGGCCCAGCGGTGCAATTGATCGATCCGTTCGGGCGTCGTGCTCGCATCGAACCCTGCCTCTTCCTCACACGAACCTGCTAGCAGGCGGCCATCGGCCCTGGGGACTAGGTACAGATGGCCTTCATGGACGATCGGGTTGAAGGGAGGCGTCGGAAACCGGTAGAGAATCATCTGGCCGCGAATCGGCAGAACCCCAAGGGTCCTGGTTTCCGGGAGCCCCACATCGCGCGACCAAGCCCCAGCAGCGACGCAGAAAGCGGCGGCTGCAAAAATATCCCTGGAAGTCTGAACGGAGATCAGACGGTCCTGCTGGCGCGTCCAAGAAAGGACCGGTGAATCCTCTTCGATCACCACACCGCTTCGAATGCACGCCTCCCGAAGCGCATTGAGATGACAAGGATTGCGAAGCTGGCAGTCATCCGGAAAAAACCAGCCACCACGGATTGCCGGTTCCGGCCGCAGCCCCGGCAATCTGCCTTGCAGCTCCTCAGGTCCCAGACGCTGGAACGCCATTCCATGCCGATTCCACCAAGCCTCATTAGCCGCCAGAGTGGCAAACTCCCCTACAGTCCTCCCAATCGCTAACGCCCCGCATCGTCGGTACTGGGTGTCGATGCCAGTCACTTCCCGAAGCCTTTCGGCCCAGGAAGCATGCAGCTGATGGGACCGAAGACGCAAAAGCTCCAGCGGTTCCACAACGCCGATTCTCTGCGGACTGGGCAGCATACCAGCACCAGCCCACGACGAGGCTCGGCCCGTCTTACCTGACTCCAGAACCAGGACGCTCAGTCCCCGCCCTGCAGCTTCCCAAGCAATCGACAGGCCGATCACCCCCCCTCCGACGACGATCAGATCATGCATCGGTCGATCCATGGGGCGCCAGGAAACACAAACAGGGGTAAAAGGGGGTTCTTTTTGACATCCGACTCGGTTTTCGTACTATCATAGGTGGTCGGTGAAATCCATTGGAGGGTGGAGCTTGATCCAGGACCGAATCCTACGATTCTCGCTCCACGGCGCCGTGTCCTGAAATCGATCTTTTCTCGCGATTCCTGCAAGGCAACGATGCGCCTTGGAAGCTTCGAAGGCAATGTCGAAAATCACATCCGACCAGCTCCTTGAGAATATCCGCAAAAGCCAATTGGTGGAGGCGGAACAAATTGGTGCGCTGGAGGTGCGGCTTCGCGAGACGCATTCGGGAGGCCTTCCCGAGGACCCGGTGGAACTGGCGCTGGCGTTCCAGAAGTCGGAACTGCTGACGCGGTGGCAGTGCGAGAAACTTCTCTCGGGCAAGTACAAGGGGTTTTTCCTCGGCAACCACAAACTGCTGGGGCACATCGGGACGGGCGGGATGAGCACCGTCTATCTGGCCGAGCACCAGGTGCTCAAGCACAAGCGAGCCATCAAGGTGCTCCCCAAAGCCAAGCTCGGGAATTCCTCCCACTTGGCGAGGTTTCAGCGCGAAGCCAAGGCGATTGCCTCACTCTCCCACCCCAATGTCGTCAAGGCCTACGACATCAGCAATGAAGGCAACACCCACTACATCGTGCTCGAGTATGTCGAGGGGTCCGATCTTCAGGTGCTGGTCAAAAAGCAGGGCCCACTTCCTTTTGACCAAGCGGCCGACTACATCGCTCAGGCAGCGCGCGGACTGCAGCATGCCCATGATCTTGGGTTGATCCATCGCGACGTCAAACCGGCCAACCTGCTGGTCAATCCGCAAGGTGTCGTGAAGGTGCTCGACCTCGGCTTGGCGCTCTTCACCGAGGAACTCGATGCGGGACTGACTGCGGAGTTCAACGACAAGGTGCTGGGCACTGCTGATTACCTGGCGCCCGAACAGGCGCTCAACAGCCACTTAGTCGATGTCCGCGCCGATATCTACGGACTTGGCGGCAGCCTGTACTTTCTCCTGACCGGCCACCCTCCATTCCCAGATGGCACCATCGCCCAGCGAATTGCCAAACATCAGAAAGTGATGCCAGAGGACATTCGCAAGTCCCGCCCCGATTGCCCTGGTGAACTGGACGGGATCTGCGTGAAGATGCTGCAAAAGGATCCGAAATACCGGTACCCCGATTGCAAGACCGTCGCCGAAGTGCTGGAGGCTTGGCGAGTCAAGTATCGAGAGAGCCTCAAGGTAAAAGTCGGGGTAGGGGGAGCCGGTGGATCGAGCTCCTCCCTGCAGCTCCACCAGGAGTTGTCCAAGCCAGGAGATGCAAGCGAGACTGTCAGCGCCAAATCGCAGGACACCGCCAGCGGAAAATCGTCCACCAGCGATGACCCTTACCATCTGGCGCGATCGGACAGCGCCATCCTGAGATCGGTCGCGCAGCGAGAAGCCAGCGCTTCGCTCAGCAGCGCTCTGGATCTTGAGAACGATCTGGTCCGCCGTTCCCTCTCAGGTTCCAACTCCGTCGGCAAAGGATCTACTGCATCCTCTGGTTCTCCCAAACCAACAAACGGCTCCAGCGCCGCCAAAGGGCCGGCCACCGCCAAATCACCCACCGCACCGAAACCACAGCCGCCCACTCCTGCCGCCCAGGAAGCAACTCCCGCCAAGACGACTCCCCTGTGGTTGATCCTATTGCTTGTTTTTCTTTTTGTTCTCGCAGTTGCCCTCGGGATTGTCATCGGCCGCTACTCCGCCGTTTCGCAATCGCCTACCTCGCCACAGACCATCGGTGCCCCGGCTTTTTGCCTCGATAGCCTGGAAGCTCCGGACGATCGCCTGCCTCCGTGGTGTTGACTGCCGGTCCGCGATCCGATCGGCTGCCCCCAGCTTTCTACCTGCCAACTGACAGCTTACCGCCGCGCCGATCTCGCCCCTTGCGTCAGCTTGGCCTATCATGGGTTGGTCGAGATCGACGATCACCTGGATAGCTGTGGTTCTACCCCCGGGAAACCGTTCTGATGATTCGCTGCACCCCGCGATGGATCGCCCTGACCGTCGGATTCCTGATCTCTTTAGGGAACGCCCAAAGACTGATGGCCCAGACGCAGTCCCTTGCAGAACAGCGTCAGCAGGCAGACGCCATCGGCTCGCTGGTCGACCAGGCAGCGGACGCATACAAGAAAAAAGACTACGAAACGGCGATGGGGAAGGTCGAGGAGGCGTCCCAGGCGATCCAGCAGCTGGCTC
>JBIINB010000070.1:0-23934 GCA_044337705.1 Pirellulaceae bacterium
TGGCGGTAGCGATCCAAAGTGCGATGCAGCAGTGGCGTGGCGGGAGCTGACGAAGAGCTAGAGCTTGAAGGCTTCTTCTTCCGTCTGATCGCCGTAGATCGGCATATAGCGGTAATAAACTTCCAGGATCATCGTTGCCATGCAGGTGACATAGAGCCTGCCACCGGCGCCCAGTGGGTCACCGGCGGAACGATCCTCCAAAACCCAGCTGCCCAGTCCATGGCCTTTGCTTTCCTGGGTGGCGACCAGCTGATCCCGCATCTTCTGGTTCCATGGTTCCCAGTACTCGCCACCGTACTGTTTGAGGACCTGGGTAGCGTAGTAGTTGAAGTACATGTTGGTAGGATCGGGGCCCTTTTGCGCCAGGAATTCAATCCCCGTCTTCAGTCCCGGATGATCCTTGGGCCAGCCCATATACATGCGGCAAAGAAGTCCGCAGGCAGTCGTCGCTTTCCTGCCTTCGATATCGGAGCTTGGTTCATCGTATCCGTAATAGGCACCATTGTTGGTCTGGATGAAATTCAAAAATGCATCGGCTTTGCGAAGCGTCAGGGGCTGGATGGCAAGGCCGCCGGCTGCACCGCTTTTGAGCGCCATCAATTGCCATCCGACGGCGGAAGTATCTCCAGCCTGACGCGGGATGTATCGCCATCCACCACCGTTGGGATCCTGGGAAGAGGCGATGAAATTGACTGCCAGCTGGGCAGGCACGGCCAGCGATTCATCGCGGGTCATCCCATAGGCTTCGCACATCGCGATCGATGCGATCCCATGGCCATACATGTTGTCGCCGCCGCCATGCCAACTTCCAGTCGGTAGCTCCCCGCGTTCCACCTTCATCGAATCGAGCAGGAACTTCAGGCCGCCGTAGACGACCTGTTTGTATTCCCCTTCCAGATGCGTCTGGCCGGCGCCCAGGAATGGAAGCAACGCGAGTCCCGTCGCTGCGTTGCGGGCGCGGATCAACGATCCTGGATGATCGCATTTACCGCGGCACGCAGCCGCATGCGCGAAGGTCCAGGAGCCATCCGGAAGCTGATGCTCCGCCAACCACTTCAGCGCATTGGCCACAGCTTTTTCGGTGTCCTTGGTTCCGCCGAATCGATCGAGCAGTTCTGCGCGGGCGGCGGAGGAACGACTGTTGAGCGATTTGCTGAGCGAGCGGGAGGAGGCGCTGAGCATGTCGGAAGGAGTCAGTTGCTGAGTGAGACTTGGCAGTTCTACTTGCAGCTGGGCCGTCATGGAAGAATCGAGCGAAACATTGCTGACCACCTCGGTCAACTGTTCCTGGGGCACCGGAAGCGATTCCGGGACAAACTCCATCTCCTGATCGGTGAGTGCCACCGATTCATCCGCCGGTGCAATGTCGAATTCCTTCATCTCGGTCGGTGCCTCGGGGGCCCCAC
This sequence comes from Pirellulaceae bacterium, assembly GCA_044337705.1. GTDB lineage: Bacteria > Planctomycetota > Planctomycetia > Pirellulales > Pirellulaceae > JBEISR01. The sequence continues at coordinate 1,407 of JBIINB010000070.1, forward strand.
CAGAGACCATCAGAGTCGAGATCGCCTGCTGAATCGGCTCTATCGACATCGCAGCCAACACCAGCAGCGCCGCCACATGCAGCATCATGCTGACCAGCCAAGCCGGCATCATCTGCCACCAGCGTTTTCTTCGAATCGCCGTGGCTGGCTGGCTATCCTCCGGTTGGGAGGTGCTTGCGGCAGAGGGTCCAGTCGAATCGACGGCCAGAGGGGTCGGCTGCAGGGGATCTTCAGGTGTCGATGGCATGGATCTTGACCTACCTCCTATCCTCACGGGAAATGACATGGCCCTTCGATGGCTTCGTCGGAGCAATCCCTACCCTTCCGCCCGCTCACTGCATCCTTTCCCTCAGCTTATCGCTTGGCAAGTCCGGCGGATACAGTCTTCCTACCGCTTTTTCCTTCCCCGAGGTCTGGGGGCCCCCATCTGCTGCTTGAGATGTAGGACTGCCATTGACCCCCCCTTGCGAGATTTCTAATCTCCGCCGGTCCTGCGTTGCTTTGTCAGCGGCGGAGGAAGCTATTCAATTTCCAGGGTGGATGGGATTGGTCCAACTGGAAAGCTGCAGGTTGTCTCGCCATCGGAAACTGCCATCCATGCCTCTCTATCCACCTACAGACTCGTCTGGGCAGGGATATTCCTGGAGCCGACAACTGGGGATTGCCTGTTTGATGATCCTGCTGGCTTGTCTTTGGGCAATGCCGATTTGGGCGGTTGACCCTGCCGAGATTCCATCAGGCCCGGGATGTCTGCTACTGGATAACGGAGCGGTGTTGAGCGGGAAACTGAAGGTGCTTGGGGATCAGATTGAAGTTCAGATCGATGCCAACGCCAGGGTGACCGTGCGGGCTTCGGAGGTACGGTGCTTCGGCAAGGAGGTCCGTGAGCTCTATGATTTCCAGCGCGCCAGAACGCCGCGGATGGGGCCTGGCGAGCATCTGCATTTTGCCACCTGGTGCATCGATAACGGTTTGTTAGAAGAGGCAGAAGAACATTATCAGGCCTTGGAACGGAAGATTCCGGGGCATCCCAAGCTGAGGTTGCTGGAAGCCCGCTATCGCGCGAGGCTGCTGAAGGATCCCGTGACCCGCAGTGCTTTCTCGCTTCCCCCCAACCCTTCGCAGGTAGTGGCAGCCGGTGCGATCGAGTCGACGGCGGCGGGTATGGATCGCCAGGTCGAGGAGCTATCTCGGCAGCCTCTGATCGCCAATGGATATCGGGACATCGTCTTGCCATTGATGCGGAACCGGTGTGGTTCATCGGGATGCCACGGCAACCAAACCCGCACCACAATTCTCTTTCCTCCCGCCGCATCTCAATCGTTCAAGAGTTTTCAGTCGAGTTTGACTGCCGTTCTGCATTACCTCCGCAGCCAGCCGGAAGGAACAGAAGCGTTCATCGCCAAGGCGACGTCGATCCACGCGTCCCAGAAAACGCCTGCGATCGACCCAAGCAATGCGGCGGATCGCGTTCACGTCGAGTCCATGTCGAGGTGGATGGCGACGGTTCAGCAGGCGATCGATACCCAGAATGCCACTGGAGTGCATACGGCGACCGATCGCCAAACTTCCGCTGCAGCGACTCCGGCCGTCCAGGCGGCTGTCGGCAGCGCGCCTGTCGGTGGGAGCGTCACAACCGCTCAGTGGCAAACCGCCACGCCACCCTCCTCCGAAGCACCGACGCTGTTGGATCCCGAGTCGGAGTGGAGAAAGCTGGAGGGTTGGATTCGGCGGTTGGAGGAAAAAGAACGGCAGATGGGGACGGGGGACCCTTTTGATCCCCAGCAGTTCAACCAGCAATTCGCCGATCGTTCTTCGGATTCCGGCAAAAGGCCTTAGGATTCTCGATGCCGCCAACCAGCTTGCCGTCGATCCCAGGTTCCGAAAAATCGGAAAATCGAAGATAATCCAACGGCACCCAAGGAATCGTCGCAACGAAGCCGATCGCCTTGGATCGACCCCACCCATTCATCGTTCCCTTTCGAGGAAGGAATTCTGTTTCCATGATGCGATCGCATACTTGTGGTCAGCTGCGAGGCGACCATGTCGGACAGACGGTCACTTTGTGCGGCTGGGTCGACACGCTGCGCGACCATGGCCAAGCTGTCTTCCTGGACCTGCGCGATCGTTATGGAAAAACCCAGGTGGTGGTGGCACCCGAGAGTGGCAGTGGCCCCTTGGATTTGGCCAAATCGCTGCGTGGAGAGGATGTGGTCCGCATCGTCGGCTCTGTCGCTCGACGCCTAGTAGGCAAGGAGAACGCCCAGCTGGACACCGGTGAGATCGAAGTGCGAGCCTCACAGGTCGAGGTGCTCAATCGATCGCTGACCCCTCCATTTTTTCCTAACCAGGAGGAGTTGCCGGGCGAGGATCTGAGGCTGAAGTACCGCTACCTGGATCTTCGCCGATCGGCGATGCAGCAGACCCTGACTCTCCGCAGTCGCATCATCAAGCGGATGCGAGACTACTTCGAGTCGCATCAGTTCATCGACGTCGAGACACCGATACTTGGGCGAAGCACGCCGGAGGGGGCAAGAGATTATCTGGTGCCCAGTCGCGTCCATCCCGGCCACTTCTTTGCATTGCCGCAAAGCCCGCAGCTGTACAAACAGATTTTGATGATGGCAGGCTATGACCGCTACGTCCAAGTGGCCAAGTGTTTTCGAGATGAAGACCTGCGAGCCGACCGCCAACCTGAATTCACCCAGCTGGACCTGGAGATGAGCTTTGTGGTGGCCGAGGATGTGATCCAGATGATCGATGGCCTGATGCAGCAGCTGGCCAAGGAGCTTTTGGGGATCGATCTGAAGCTTCCCCTGCCCCGGATCACCTACGATGAAGCGATGCGCCGTTTCGGCCATGACGCGCCCGATCTTCGCTTCGGGATGGAAATCATCGATCTGACGGAAAGCGTCCAGCCAACTGCCTTTCGAGTTTTTCGCGGAGCGCTCGATCAAGGGGGAGTCGTCCGGTGCATTCGCGTGGAGAGGAAAGCCGAGGAGTTTTCCAGGAAACGCATCGATGAACTGACGGAGTTTGTGACAAGGGACTGTGGAGCCAAGGGATTGGCGTGGTTCCGCGTCGAAGCGGATGGTTCCCTTTGGTCTCCGATCGCAAAGAACATCGAGCCAGAAGTGCTGGCGGCCATCATCAAAACCACTGAGGCGACTCCCGGAGATCTGCTGTTGATACTGGCCGACTCATGGGAAGTCACCTGCAAGGGGATGCATGGCCTGCGAAAGCGACTGGGGGCCGAGCTGAAACTCTACGATCCCAAGCAGATGCATTTCTCGTGGGTGGTGGAATTCCCGATGTTTGACTGGGATGCCGAGGAGCAGCGATGGGTGGCGATGCACCATCCCTTCACCGCCCCTAGGCCCCAGGATCTGCCTCTTCTGGACAGCGATCCCAAGGCGGCGCGCGCTCAGGCCTATGACCTGGTGATCAACGGCTACGAGGCGGGAGGCGGTACGATCCGCATCCACGACAACGCCACGCAGCAGAAGGTTTTCGGGCTCCTGGGAATCACTCCCGATCTAGCGAAGGATCGCTTCGGATTCCTGCTGGACGCTCTGCAGTTCGGCGCCCCGCCCCACGGTGGTATCGCGCTGGGAATCGATCGCATCGTGATGCTCTTCAGCCAACTGGACAACATCCGCGAAGTGATCGCCTTTCCGAAGACGCAGCGAGCGACCGATCTGATGACGGAAGCCCCAGGACTGGTCGATGGCCGGCAACTGCGAGAACTACACGTTCAAACCACCCAGCCTTCTAAGCCCTGAGCCTTCAGCTGGTTGGAACGCGACAACTCGTCCTGATCACGGTTCAGGGCTGCTGGAACTCAATGAAGGCAAAGGCCATATGGACCACCAGCGCCCAGAGTGTACACCAGAGGATCGTCGTGGTGATCCCGCGGCTGACCGACGCGCCGGACCACTTGGGCCGCATCGCCAATGCGTAGACTAAAAGGCCGATTCCAAAGCCGACGACTCCCATCTTGCAGAGATTCCAGCCAAGGCCAGCGTAACCAAACTGGTCTGGTTGGTAGAGTCGCGCGGTGAAGTTCTGCTGCCAGAAGGAAGCCCCAAGTCGGGGCTGAGCTGCAACGAAGCTCAGTTGACTGGAGAGCGATGCTGCCAAGTACGCAATCTGCGTCAGCAGCCAAGTGCCTAGTAGAAAACTCCAGAGCACCGCCGGCATAAGGTATCGATGCGGCGAAGCCCCCAGCAACTGCATCGCTTCCAGTTGCCCTCCGTAGCGTTTGTTTCCAAGGTCGGAAGAGACAGCGGCGGCCGAACGAGCCGCGATCAGGAGGCTGGCCAGTACCGGAATGAGGACGCGGTAGAGCGAGAATCCGATGGCGCTGACCAGTTCCTCCATCAGCAGCGGTTCGGTGTAGACGCGAAAGGGAAGGTAGCGGAGGGAGAAATAGGTCGTGACAAAGCCGACGATCCCTCCAGCGATGGCCAGGTAGGTGATCGCAGTCGCTCCGAAAACAAGCCTGGCGTGATGAAGGAAGAAACGTACGTTCCAGCGTCCCTTCTTTCCCACCATCACCAGCGCTACCAAGCCGCGCCCCAGCCAGAGCGCCACCTCGCCGAGTCCCTCAAGCGGTCGGGAGATCCTTGCACCAAGCGACAGGCTTGGCTTTGTCGAGGGCGATATTCCTTCCGCCGTCGCGCTGCCATGATCGATCTGCATCGCTTCCCTGAGCCTTGCCAAATCGTGCTGCTCGTAGCGTTCGATCGCCTGCCTGGAGGGATCGATCCACAGGAACTCTTCTGCCATCTGCGCAAATCGATCGTAATCATGCGTCACGACGACGGTGGTGACCTGACCTTCACGATGCGCCTGCGCGATCCACTCCAAGGCGCGGCTGGCGGTATGATCGTCCAGGCCCGTAGTCGGTTCGTCGTAGAAGAGGACGGCGGGCCGAGATGCCAAAGCCTGTGCGAGGCTGAGTCGCTGGCGCTGGCCACCGCTGAGTTGGTTGATCCGGACCGAAGCAGGAATTCCCAGATGTTCCAGCCATCCGGCCGCCGATCGGATGGGAGAAGTCCCGCTGTCAGTCGATCGCCGGGGATCGGCATGATCGATCGCGATTTGCACGTTGTCCACCGGGCTCCATTCATCCAAAAGAGCCGGCTGCTGGAAAACCAGTCCGATCCTCTGGCGGATCGATTCGGGCTGGTAGCGAATCTCACCGGTCCACTGGACTCGCGTTCCCTCCCCCGCCGATTCCAGCCCCGCGAGGACCCGCAGCAGACTCGATTTGCCGCTGCCACTGGCGCCCAGAAGCACGACAAACTTTCCGCGATCAATCGAGAAACTGGCATCCCGAAGGAGGCATTTGGGACCTGCGTGGAGGGTGAGCCCCCGGGCTTCGATCACGGCCGGCAAGGATCTGTTGGCATCGGAGGTGGGATCGGATGGAGGCACCATCGGTCAGATCTTCCTGATGGACAAAATCGTGTGATCGGTAGGCAGCTCAAGGACGAGCGGCGGTGGAGCTGGTCGGTGCTGATTGCTGTTCGATCCAGGGATACATCGTATCGCTTGGCTGATAGATCAGAGGATACGATTCCCGAAGGTCGCCTTGGAGGATCGAGTCGACAGGGACTACTTCCACCACCAGCCAGCGACGATCTTTCATCAGGATCTGCTGCCGTAGCATCGCGACCACCTCGGGAGTCAGACCCTTTTCCGGCGATCCGAACAGATCGGCTCCCATATCGCGCATCCATGGTTCGACGATCCTCTCGATCTGGGCGGAAAGCGAGGCCCCCGCTTCGCTCTGCCACTGCCGGTCGAGGATATTCCGGAAAGTGCCGGCGTCGTTGACGACATCGGTGATCACCTTGCCGAGGATCGAACGCAATTGCGGGTCGACCATCCATTGCCCCAGCGCTTCGCGCGCCAGATCCCGCACAGCGGGTCTTTGCGCCAAGTCGATCGCCAGGGCTCGCAGCGCCTCGAGAATCTCGGGAAGATGAGCCGTCAGCACGGGGGTCGCATCTTCTTCGACAAATCGCTCGAACTCGCGGCGCACCAGATTGCGTTCCGGCAGCGGCGACGCGTCGTAGAGGTAACCCAGCGCGAAGTTCCAGATGGATGCTCTCTCGAACAGTTCCTCGCCGATGATCGCGGCCAGCGGTGACAGCCGCTGCCTAGCAGCAGGAAGCAGTTCGCTGCGCACCAAGGGGAGCACCTTGCTTTCCAGCAACTCCACCTGGTAGCGCATCGCCAGCTCTTCCATCTGCGGTAGCTGCTCTCGCAGCGACTGTCCCAGTCGCAGTTGAATCGCTGGCAGAAGTTCGCGGACCGTCGCCATCAACAACGGCTCGACCGTCCGCGGCCAGTCGATCGGGTCCTTCTCAAATCGCCGTTGCAGTTCGTCTGTCCATCTCTTCAGTTTGCTGGCGGGCAGCAAACGCCTTGCCACACTGGCCAGGGTTCCATCTGGGAAGTGGAGTTGCCAAGGCGTTTGGGTGCGCGGCTTCCATCGGGGATCGAACCATCGCACCCGAAGTCGTCCTTGGGGATCTTGCACCGAATCGAACAGGAGGGGTTGCGGCGCCAGCGATCCGGGAGGCGGAGGTGGCGGAGGGATCAGCTTGCGATCGACTGCACCAACCATTACCCAGCCATCCTGCGTTCTGGCGAAAATCGGTTCGTTGCCCGCCAACCACTGCACGGCCGGGCCCTCCAGCCAGCAGTGCCGCTGCGGACTGGCCCACTGCCACAGCGACGCGGTCACCGGAGCGCCTGTGGGTCTTAGGTCAGGGGATGGAAGGGCTTGAACGGGAGCCTTAAGACGCCCGACACCCCAGGCCACTCCCGCGATCGATGCCAGCAGAACGATCGCTCCGAGCGCCCTTTTTCGATCTTTCGAGATCTCCATAGCGATTGTCGGTCTCCCAGACCCCAAGCGAAAGGAGCCCTGGCAACAGGAGAAGGGATTGAGGAGCAGCCCGAACTCTGGTCGCTGTCAGAAACGCCGCACCAAAAGGCTCCTCCCACTGGCTCAGGCGTCCGATGACGACTTCCCGCTCGGTTTCTTCGTTGCTTTGGGCTTCGCACCTGCTGATTTTTTCTTGGCGACTTTCTTGGTGGATGGCTTGGAAGCCTTTGCCGGGGATGCTGCCCGCTTTTTAGGGGCGGCCTTCTTGGTTGTCGATCCCTTCTTGGTCGCTCGGCCACGTCCTTTTTTCGCAGGTGCCGATGCGGCGCGATCGGCCAGCAGTTGCAGTGCAGTTTCCAGCGTCAACTCTCCGGCCTCCATTCCTTTGGGAAGCGAGGCGTTTGTTTGTCCATCAGTCAGGTAAGGGCCGTACCGCCCATCCATTAGCTGGACCGGATTTCCTGTGACAGGAGAATCACCCATCTGTCGCAATGGTGGCTTGGGCGCCGCCCGCCCTCGCCCCGTCTTGGGTTGGCTCAGCCACTCCAAGGCATCTCCCAATTTCACTTCCAGCAACGAAGCACCGGCGGGAAGCGACCTGGTTTCTGTACCGCATTTGACATAAGGTCCGAATCGTCCGTTGGAGGCGATTACCGGTTGGCCACTTTCCGGATGCACTCCCAGGGTCAGTGGAAACTGCAGCAACCGCAAAGCGTCAGCAAGGCTCACTGCAGATGGTTCCATGCCACGGAGCAGCGAAGCGTTCTTCTTCTCTGGGTCGTCATTATCCCCCAGCTGCACGTAAGGTCCGAATCGACCCTGCCGCAGGTAGACAGGTTTGCCTGACTGCGGGTCGGTCCCGATCGGTTCCTCAGCAGAGGATTGTTGCTGCAGGAGTTCGGTCGCTTTGGCCAGTGTCAGTTCCTCGGGCGCCATCGCATCCGGGATGCTGGCTCGCCGCTCTCCTTGCTGCAGAAAAGGCCCGAACTTGCCGACTCGCACGAAAATCTCTTCCTCACCGGCCGCTTCCGGCAGGCCCAGGGAATACTGGCATGCAGACCGAGGATCGATCTGCTGGGTCTTGACCTCAAGAAGCGGCTTCAGTCCCACGCTGGCGGTTGGTTTGCCACGAAGAGCCGCCGTAGTCCGCTCGGGTATCGGCGTTCCGGAAGGCGCGACATCCCCTAGATAGAAATCATGCAGGTACTTCAGGTGCTCCGCTTCGTTGCGGCTGATCGCATCGAGATAATCTTCCATCTGCGCAGTGAATTCGTAGTCGACCAGCGACCCGAGGTGATCCTCCAGCAAGCGGATGACGGCAAAAGCAGTCCATGAAGGGACCAGTGCATTGCCTTTCTTGAAGACATACTCCCGCTCGAGGATCGTATCGATGATCGATGCATAGGTGCTGGGGCGACCGATCCCCTTTTCTTCCAGGGTTTTGGTCAGTGACGCTTCGGTGAATCGGGCGGGAGGCTGGGTGGTGTGGGAGAGGACTTCCAAAGCCGAGCAGGCGATCGCATCCCCCTGAGCAAGTTCCGGCAGAAGGCTTTCCTTTTCTGCCAGCTCGGCTTGCGGATCATCGCTTCCCTCGACATAGGCCCTGAGGAACCCTTCGAATTCAATGCTTGTCCCGGTCGCCTGGAAGATTGCACCGCCTCCTTCGATCAGCACCGTCATGCGTTGTTTGCGAGCGTCTGCCATCTGGGAAGCGATCGTCCGCTTCCAGATCATTTCGAAGAGTCGGAATCGGTCGTGATCCAGTTCCCCCCGAAGCGCTTCGGGGAGTTGGAAGGGATGCCCTGCCGGCCGAATCGCTTCGTGTGCTTCTTGAGCGTTCTTGACCTTGCCGCTGTAACTACGGCCCTCGCCATGCAGAAATCGCTCGCCGTACTGCGAGGATACCAATTGCCTGGCGGCTTGTACGGCGACCTGAGCCAGTTGGGTCGAGTCGGTACGCATGTAGGTGATGTAGCCGTTCTCGTAGAGACTTTGGGCCACCTGCATCGTTCGCTTGGCTGTGAAACCTAACTTTCGGTTCGCTTCCTGTTGGAGCGTACTGGTTGTAAAAGGTGGTTTTGGACTTTCGCGGTAGGGACGTACTTCCACGCTCACCACGCGGAAGGGAATACCCCGCAACTTCTCCATCAACTGCTGCGCCTGCTGTGCATCCATCTGCAGCAGACTGCGATCTTTCAGTTGTCCGGTTGCCGGATCAAAGTCCTTGCCGCTGGGGATGCGACGGCCATCGACACTCACCAGTTCCGCTTGAAATGCTGCCCCGCTTCCCTTGCGAAACGTCCCCTTCAGGTCATGGTAGGTCCCGCTGCGAAACGCCATCCGCTCCCGCTCGCGATCGACGATCAGACGCACCGCGACGCTCTGCACCCGCCCCGCAGAAAGCTTAGGACGCACTTTTTTCCATAGCAGCTGACTGACGTCGTAGCCGTAGAGTCGATCGAGAATCCTGCGGGTTTCCTGGGCGCGAACTAGGCCCTCGTCGATCTGCCGCGTGGTTTCCAGCGCGTGCTGGATCGCTTCTTTGGTGATTTCGTGAAAAACCAGTCGGTGGACCGGCACCTTGGGCTTGAGCACCTGATGCAGATGCCAGCTGATCGCCTCCCCTTCCCGATCTTCGTCCGTCGCCAAATAGAGATCGCTCGCCTCTTTCAGCGCCTCCTGCAGCTTGTTGACCTGTTTTTTCTTCTCCGGCGGCACAATATAAATCGGCTCAAAGTCCTCCTCGATATTGACCCCCAGATAGGCCCAGGGCTCCGATTTGTACTTGGCCGGAACCTCTTTCGATCCTTGAGGCAGATCGCGAATATGCCCGATGCTGGCTTCGACTCGATATCGAGGCCCTAAAAACTTGGCAATCGTCTTCGCCTTGGCAGGAGACTCGACAATCACCAAGGCCTTCTTTTTGTCGCTCGCCATAACTCGTCGCGCTTTCCTTGCCTCACCGGACCAATTCAACGTCTCATTCCATCGGGGCCGCAGGTGACCCAAAGACTCGATCTGACTGCGGTCGTCGATCCACCGATTCTACTTCGTTGGAAAGTCACCGTCGGCTCCGGGCCAAAGGCGACTAAACGGCTCAGCCTACCCCAACTTCTCCGATGGAAGCTAGCGTTCCGCAGCGACGGTGGCTAGACCCCAGGCGGACAATCCGGACGCCCCGGACGGCTCCAGGGTGGTCTGGCGGCAAGGGGACGCAGGCTCAAGGTAATCCCAATGGAAGCGAGCTATGCAGGCCCCCTGAGCGACCAATCGACCATAGCTATCCGGACGATTTTAACCGTATCAAGCTCAGAGCCGACCCGGAAGCGGCTGGCAAAACTCCAGCGGCAGCCTTCGTTTTATCCTCGCTTCCAGAGGATCCCATGGTCGTGTGGAATCCCATCAGCCGGACGCTCGCTCTGCCTCGAGGTGAATTTTGCGGCTTCCAAGCATCGGGAGAGAGGGGGCAATTGTCGGGATGTTGGAATTGCGTCGCAGGCTCGATTCCCTAAAATGCGGAATTCCTGTCAACTTGCACGCTTATCGCAGATCGACCTTCATTGGGTGGGTGCATCATGGCCAGTCCTTTCACAGTGTTTCGGAAGAATCAGCGTTTAGCCATGGCGATCCTCGTCGGCGTGGCTTTGCTGGCCTTTGTGATCGCACCTGCACTTCAAAGTGTGATCGATCGCTCCTATCAGAACATGGCGGCCGGTTCGGGGGCGAAGAAGACCCTAGTCTCCTGGAGGGGTGCCAGCGTCAACGGTGAGCAGGCGCAGCGATTGCTGCAGAAAAACTACCAGTGCCAATCATTTCTTCAGCGGGTCGCCAGCGAAGTCATCAAGGGCGGGGGAAGCCCAAAGGTTCCTGGTTTCCGCTCCGATGGCCGTTCGATCGACTTGGGACTGACCCCGAACAACCAGATCGCCGTCCTTCGCTCCCAGATTCTTGCCGCCAAAGCGAAGGAGATGGGGATCGATTTCGATGACTCGGCTGTCGATTCCTACCTCCGGGCCTTCACCGATGGCAGGATCACCACGCAGCGTTTCTCCGAAATGATGCGGGAGCAGGACAAACTGTCTCGGTTTGATCTCTACCAGTTTCTGAAAACTGAATTTGCAGCCAATGTGATCGAGAAGGCGGCGATGGCCGGCCTGACCGATGGGAGCATGCCGGTTCTGACGCCGGGCAAGAACTGGCAGATGTTTCTGCGATTCCGCCAGCGGGCCAGGATTGAGGCGTTCCCAGTTCTCGTCGACGACTTCCTACCCCAGGTAACGGGGACCCCGTCGGATTCCGACCTGCAGGCCCTGTTCGATGCAGGAAAGGAAAGACCTGCCGATCGGTTTCGTCCTGAGCCAGGATTTCTTCGCCGCTATGCTGCCGATCTGGAATTTGTCAGCGGAAGCCTGGAGAAGTTCGTCGCGGCCGAGCAGTCCAAGTTGACCGAAGAACAGATCCTGAAGGCTTACGAGGAACGAGTCAAAGAGGGGCGTTTCCAGGTCCCCGTGCCGGCGACCACCGAGCCACCGGCTGCCGCGAATGCCGCCCCTCCAGCCTCCGACCCGACTCCGGCCAATCCATACCCGTCCCCCGCATCCACACCCGAGCCCAGTCCTCCCACCCCAGAGGGCGGAACACCTTTCGATCCTCCTGCCCCGACTTCGTCCAACGAGGGCACGGAACCTGGGAAGGGACCACCGGCTGCCGATCGTCCTCCGGCCGTCGAGGCGCCGGGTGAACCGGTTGGGGGTGGACCAGCGGTCGGGGATCAGTCCCAACGTACCAGCCGTTCGGCGGTGAGATTGGTTTCTTTCCAGGAACAATCGGCCACGGAAGGTTCGGTGCAAGAGCCCTCTCCACCATCCGCCGCAACCACGATTGCACCACCGGAAGATGGTCAGCCCCCCGCCCCAACAGGCCCTGCCCTGACAGCCCCCGCGGGCGCCAGTGCACCGGCACCGGGTTCGACGGTGACCCCGCCCGCCATGAGAACTCAGACGCTGGACGAAGTCCGAGCCCAGTTGACTCGCGACCTGGCCATGAATGACGCCCGAACCAAGATGACCGAAGCCTTGGAGAAGGTTCAGAACCAGATGCTGACCTACTCGGAGGAGATGCAGATTTATCTGCGCAGTCAGGAGGCGGGCGACACGTCGGTCGCCAAGCCAGCGCCGATCGACCTGGCGAAGGTTGCAGATGAAGCAGGCTTGACCTACGGTCGGACCGGGATGGTCGATGCCGACAGTGTCCAGTCCTTACCGATTGGACGATCGAATGTAGGTCAGGCATCTTTTGCGTCCCAGGTCCTGGTTCCAGGCCTTGGCACCTACCAGCCCTTCAGTTCCAACGCCCTGGAACTGGATGCTGGATTTACGACCTACCTCTTCTGGAAGACGGAAGAACGCGCCGCCAAGGTGCCGACCTTCTCGGAGGCCAAGGAGGAAGTGGTCGCGGCCTGGAAGAGGGAGGAAGCGCGGAAGCTGGCCGAGAAAAAGGCTCAGGAGCTTGTCGGGCTGCTCGATCAGCAGACGGAGTCGCCTTGGAACGCAGTGCTCAGTGAAACCGAGCGTCCCCTGGTGGTTCAGCCGTCGACTTTCTCCTGGATGCAGCCACCCCAATCGTTCCTTGGTGCTCCCTTTCTTTCGACCGTCGAAGGAGTGGAGTCACCGGGTGAGGAATTCATGCGTCAGGTCTTTTCCACACCTGTCGGTAAGTCGACGGTGGCTCCCAATGCACCTAAGTCGATCTACTACGTCGCCCGAGTCACGGAAGTGATTCCGCAGGGCAAGGACCTTCAGGAGATGTTCGCCAGGACGCCGATTCAGATGGAAAGTCGCCAGCTTGGGTTCATGGAGAACCAGCCGATTTTCGCTGACTGGTATCGCCAGCTGGAGAGCGAAATGCAGGTCAAGTGGGCGGAAGAAGAAGGGCAGTAGCCGCCGCTCGCATCGCCGACCGGGGCGTTGCATCCGGTCGGTTATCTTGAGTCGTTGCGGGCGCATCGCCAATCGCCCAAGGTGACATCAGCCGCGGAGAAATCTCTGGATGACTTTGTCGGCGATCGTCTGCCCAATGCGGAGACTTGCCGTGGCGGCAGGGCTGGGTGCGTTGCAGACATGGATCGCGCTGGGCTGATCGACGAACAGAAAGTCATCGACCAGTTTTCCATCTGCAGATATCGCTTGGGCACGTACGCCGGCCGGAGCCTTGCGAAGATGTTTTCCCTGAATTTCGGGAATCAGTCTCTGCAGCGCCCGTACAAACATCGGTTTCCAAAGCGACCTTCCGATCTCTCCAATTCCGGTCCCCATGTAACGCATCGCGATTTTCCGAAACCCGGAGTGCCCCAGCGTCTCACCCAGGTCGCGAAGGTTCCAGTTCCGCCAGGTATATCCTTCGCGCGCCATCGCCAGCACGGCGTTGGGGCCGCACTCGACTCCCCCGCCGATCATCCGGGTGAAGTGAACTCCGAGAAACGGAAAGTTAGGGTCGGGTACTGGGTAGATGAGATTCCGGCATAGATGGGAGGCTTCGGGAGTCAGTTCGTAGTATTCACCCCGAAAAGGGATGATGCGAACCGGGGGTTGCTGTCCGGTCATTTTCAGAATGCGATCGCTGTGAAGTCCACCGCAATTGACCAGGTATCGCGAGCGAATCGTCTCACCGTTCCGGGCGCGGAGGATGAACTCGGTGCTGGAGCCACCGACGTCTGCCAGCTGCCAACGTCGCTCGATCCGAAGGCCACTGGCGACAATCCGTTCAGCCAGTTTTCGGCAGACGGCTCCAAAGTCGACGATTCCAGTACCCGGGACGTGGATGGCTCGCACTCCTGCCGCATGGGGCTCCAGTGCCTTCAGTTCCTTGACCGAGATCCGATCGCACGCGATCCCGTTCTCGACCGCTCGATCGTGCAATTTCTCCAGATACGGAACCTGGGCCCCTTCAGTCGCCACGATCACCTTGCCACATCGCTCCCAGGGGATGTGGTGCTCCTGGCAGAACTGCTCCATCATCGCCTTCCCTTCGATGCAGTGAGTCGCTTTGGCCGACCCTAGCGGGTAGTAGATCCCGGAGTGGAGGACACCGGAATTGCGGGACGATTGGTGGCTACCTACGGCAGTTTCTTTTTCCAGGAGGATGACTTTTAACCCTGGCGCCCGCTGGCTCAATTGGAAACAGGTGGCCAAGCCGACGATTCCACCGCCGACGACCGCCAGGTCATAAGTTTCTGCCATCCGCTTCCCTTCCCTCTGGTTCTGCAGGAGATTCGTGTCGCGACCGGTTGCTCAAGTAGCTACACTTTCCTGACGGTGGGTCTCGTCCAGATGTCTGCCGAGACTTCCAAATGTGTTTCAAACGATGTTTTTTCGAATCCCATTGGGGAAAGTAACCCCGCTGGTGCGGTAAGTTTCGCTATTCCTTAATGACTCGTTTCGATCCGACCCCATGTGTCTGGAGTTGGCAGCACGATGACCCTACCCCCTCCACCCATCGATTCCCATCTTCCCCGGATGCTCATCGAACAATGCCGGCGTCGCGGAAATCGTCTGAAAGTTGCCGACTCGACCGGGACGGAATTGACGGGCTATGACGTCCTGATTCGGACCCTGGCGCTCCGTCGCATCCTCGACCGTGAGGTGCTCAGCGACGACGAGAAATATGTCGGCGTGCTGTTGCCTCCCAGCGTCCCTGCGACGGTGGTCAATTTTGCGCTGACCTTGTCCAAAAGGGTTGCGGTCAATCTCAACTACACCGTCAGCTCCTCGATCCTCAATCGCTGCACCGAACTGGCAGGAATTCGTCATATTCTTACCAGCCGCAAAGTGATGGAAAAACTCGATCTGAAACTCGATGCCCAGGTCGTCTTTCTGGAGGATCTCAAGGATAAGGCCACGCTGCTGGATAAAGCCAACGCCTTTCTCTACGGCCGATTGGCGCCTGTCTCAATGCTCCTTTCCGCATTGCGATTGCGGCATGTCGCCCCACATGACCCCCTGACTATCATCTTCACCTCGGGATCGACCGGCACTCCCAAAGGGGTCGTTCTGACCTATGAGAACATCGCTTCCAACGTTCTGGCCATCCGCGACGCAATCGGCCTGGATGATCACGACGTAATCCTTGGGGTTCTCCCTTTCTTCCACAGCTTCGGTTACACCGTGACGCTGTGGACCGCGATGGCCCTGCCGCCCGCAGGGGTGTTTCACTATAGTCCTCTGGAGCCACGGCCGATCGGAAAGTTGGCGGAAAAGTACAAGGCGACAGTGTTGCTGGCCACCCCGACCTTCCTGAGAAACTATATCAAGCGAATTGAACCTCATCAGTTCAAGCAGCTGGAAGTCGTGGTAGTGGGCGCCGAAAAAATGCCGCTGGCGCTGGCCGAGGAGTTTGAGAAGACTTTCGGGGTCAGGCCGGTTGAAGGGTATGGGACGACCGAACTGAGTCCCCTCGTTTCGGTCAATCTGCCTCCCAAGCGAAGCCGTTCTAAGGAACCCCATGGCGGCCTTCGCGAAGGATCTGTTGGTCAATGCGTCCCAGGGGTGCATGCACGCATCGTCGATGCAGACGATGGCCGACCACTGGAAATCGGGCAGACTGGGATGCTTCAGATCAAAGGCCCCAACGTGATGCAGGGCTATCTGCACCAGGAAGAACTGACCGCCAAAGTGATCAAGGATGGCTGGTATGAAACCGGTGACATCGCCTTCCTCGACCAGGATGGCTTCATTCATATCACCGGTCGATTGAGCCGTTTCTCGAAGATCGGTGGCGAGATGGTGCCGCACATTCAGATCGAGGAGACAATCCATCAGATCCTGGGACTGGGTGAGGAAGGAAAGGTGCCTGCGGTGGTGACGGCGGTTCCCGATGCGAAGAAGGGGGAGCGTCTGATCGTGCTCCATCTCCCGATGGAAAAAACACCTGCCGATGTGATCAAGGGGCTAAGTCAGGCTGGCCTCCCCAACCTCTATCTCCCCTCGGAAGAAAGCTTTCTGGAAGTTCCTGAAATCCCCGTCTTGGGAACCGGCAAGCTGGACCTTAAGGGGATGCAGCGCGTTGCCCTGGAGCATTTTGGCCAAGGGTGATCAGGGGAAGCAAACCAAACTGCGGTGCGAAGGGAGGAATAGTGCTTCGAGCAAGCTGCCGCATGGCTAAGTGCCTATCCGAGAACCGTCCCTTGCTTACGCTGCGGGTTAGGATTTTGGAGGTTTACGGATAGCACCGATGCAGTAGCCTTAGCGGCATGCAGAGTGGCCGCTGCATCACGCAGTTTTGCTACGACCTGTTCCGGTCTGCACGGTCTCCGTTTCTGCTTGTTCTTTCAAAGTCTCCCTGCAAAACGCTCGAAAGACCTTCATGGCTCATGGTTCGATGCTTCTTGTAGCAGGCCAGCATGCCCGACCGGGAAATCTATTGGAAAAAACAAAGGCCTTGTGGCCCCATGGGCGTATCGCGTCAACGGATTTCGTCGGAGTCGCTCAGCAGCTCTTCGAGCAATTCACTCAGCCGGAGCTGCCTGGCTTGGTCTCGAATGTCGGCTTGCTGTTGTTCCGAGCCACACCGAAAGATGCTGCGAAAGTCGCGACGGCTGCGATGGCTTCCTTTAACGATCCAGATGAGTTTCGAGATTGCGGCATCGGTGCGCGATACGACCGGCAGGAAGACCCCGGCAAATAATTCCATAGTCTCAAACCGCTGCAACTCACCGGGGATCAGTTCCCTGGGGTAGATATCCAGCTTCAAGCTCTCCGTTTTATCCAATAGCTGGAATAGATTGCCGGATTGTACCGACTGTCTTAGAACTCGTTCGGTGAATAAAAAGTCGGAGCAAGCTAGTTGTTCAATGAGCTCTTCGATGCGGATCGCTGCCACCTCTGGAGAAACAACGATATCGAAACCTTGCGTCAACCGAGGTTCCCCATAGGTTGAACTGATCGCGCCTCACCTGAGATGGAAAGGAAGACGAATCGCCTCGGCAATGGCGACAAACTTGCCGATGGTTCGTTCAAAGGCTTCGACTGGAAATATCGTTTAGCTGTTCCTGGATCAGTCTGACTACCTCGGAATCGCGTTCGTAAAGCTGCAAAGCGACGTGCCACTTCACTTCTTCGTCCGAGAGACTTGGACTAGCCTTCCGAATCCGAGTGGCGATTTGTTGACGAGTCCAAGCAAACATTGCGGCGCTTCGAGCTACCTTCTCTGCGGGGGATATCGCTTGCCAACGACGTTCGTATTCGATGTCGATTTCGGACTGTTCCACCCTACCCTCCTTATTCCGGTTACTCGTCGACCTGTATACTCCCGTCGGCTTCTTCTGGAGTCAAGTCGCCGTCGAGGTTTCGAGTGAGTCCGAACCTTGCCGAAAGCACGAGATTCATTCTCAGCACCTTTCGGCCAACTGGTAGGCATTGGGAAACGATCAGAAATTTCGGATGCTTTCCCCTCCTTTCAAACAACCTGGTTTTCCTGAGTCTGCTCGCGTTTCCGTTCCCTTGCTTTGGCTTTCCTGCAAGTCCGGGCACACCCATCGTTGCAGCTGCTGCCCCACATGCAATCAGCAAGTACACTGCATTGCACTTGGTGAGCCGCGCGCTAGCCATATTCATCCGACTCCTCCTTTCCGGCAGGCGCCCATCTGATTCTCGAGCTATCGAGCGCCGCGATCACTTGTGACAGCAGGCGGAAATGCAGTCGGTGTGCTAAAGGGCTTGCACTCTGTGAATCCCGACGACGAATTCCGACGACGACTCCCGACGAGAAAAGTGAAGATGCCAGGGTTCTTCGCCGAGAAGCTTTTTTCTGGTAGCCGGAGAAGCGAATCCGTGGCTCACCGAAACGCGTAGCGGCCGGTGGCCAAAGAAAGAGCTTCAGGCCCCATGAGGCGTCGTTTTCACTGCTTCCAAATGGTTTCACTACGACACTGAGGGGCTCACGAGATGAGTGAGCGGGAGTCAGTCAACGCGATGGGGCGTGGATGGGCGCGGGCGCGCCCGTTTCCCTGAATCTGCCAAGGATCCAGCCTCGACTTGGGTCAGCCGACGCGGGATTGCATGGGCCTCCATGCGCCCGGCACAAAGCCCATGCAGCGCCGCTTGGTCGAGGATGGCACCTTCTCGCATGACAATCTCAGCTATCGGAACAAGTCCGAGCACCGGATGAGGCTCTGCAAAACAGACGGCATCAGCGACACATGGGTGCGATGCCAGCACCCGCTCGACTGCCTCGGGGTTCACGAGTCGTCCGCCGCTTCGAAAAACGCGATCCACACGGCCCCGAAAGTGGAGATACCCAGACGGACCACGGCTCAGGAGATCATTGCTGTGGAAGAAGCCCGCGTCATCGAGGCCCTCATAGCATCCGTCCGATGTGATGTATCCAAGGAACATTCCAGGGCCCCGCAGGATCAGGCGTCCCGCGTCCGTCCCATCGACAGGTTCGAGTCGCCAGTCGATGTGGTCATAGGGCACCCCGATGCAGGAATCCTGCCCGCCCCCCTGATTGAAATCGAGATGCGAGATCCGAGGTCCTGCCTCGGTCATGCCATACAAAAACAATCGGCGCGCGTTGGGAAACGCGCGGGCAAGCCCGTCGGCAAGCTCCTCTCCAAGGGGCTCGCCCCCGGTCGTCACGACTTTCACGCCGGGGAACGGTTCACCGTTCCAGTAGGCCAGGAAGAGCCGAAATAGCGACGGTGGCCCTTGCACGACGGTCACCCCCTCGCGGCGAATTCCCGCCTGGAGCTGTGTGAGGGGATCCCGTGGGCGAAAAAGACGAATCGTCGCCATGGCATGTATGGACGCCATGCAGCCCCCCATCAGTCCATACATGTAGCCCAGCGGCGTGTTCACCGCGACCAGGTCACTGGTTCCAATACCCAGCGATCCTGCTATGGTCATGGCATTGATGCGAACGGACTCGGCGGGGAGTGCTACCAGCTTCGGGATTCCCGTGGTCCCGGACGTGCAAATCACCAGCGCTTCCTCGCGATCCGCGAGTGGGCGAGATGCTCCCGATGTGGTCTCCGAGACCGCCGCCAACGGTCCATCGAGCACCGCCAGTGGCTTGAGCCATCGGACGATGTCTGCGACCTGGGCCTGTGTCATCGAATCACGAAGGACCACTGGCGAGTAACCACGTCGCCAGCACGCCAAAACGCGAATCAGAACCGTCCAAGGATCCGGATCACGCACGGCGACCCGCCACGGTCGCGGCCCATCTTCCGAAGGCAAACTCTCGGCCACCTCCTCGGCCCGTCGGGCGAGCGTGTGGTAACTCAGATGTTCGTCGGGTGTGATGACGGCCGTGCAGTCCCGCCCGGCCTTCACCCGGTCGGCGAACCAATTCCACATCGAACTCCTCCTTGGAGTATAAGGCTCCCATCGCGCATCGTCTTATTAGCTGCCTTGGTCCGATGGCTTTGCGATCCGATCCACCGCCCCACGCAGGAATCGAAGGTTCTCGGGCGACTCAGCGAGCACTGGCTCCACCAAGCTCCATGAACGCTCGAGCCAAGCGAGGTTCCATGCATCGTCCGAAAGGGACGCATCAGGCTGTTCCAAAGGTGCGAACTCGATTTTGATCTGATTCGCGTGCCAAAGCGCGAGACCGACAACGGTCGGCACACCAAGCTTCCTCGCCAGTGTCGGCAGACCGAGCGAGAACATTCGCGTGAAGCCGAGTCGCTCGATCTTCACGACGCGATCGCCGGATTTAATATCGGCCGCGCCAAGCAAGACCCCCCTGCGACGAAGGTGCAATGCAGACTTGACCAGGACAAGGGACCTGGTGTCTTCACTTCGTGGATCGACGAGCGTCGCTTGACAGGTGGCCGCTTGCCATGCGGGAACGCGGTGTGTGGCCGTCCACACGAGCAGCGGAGTCTGCTGGTGGATAAACCAGTTCATGAGCAACCTCGGAGGCCCGATATGCGCTGTCAGGACGATCACGCCGCGCCCGTGCGCCTGGGCATCAAGGAGCGGCTGAGTGTCGACCTGTTCGACGAGTTCCAGCGCGGCGAGTTGGCGATCCCGATCGTAGTTGTAGAGATACGCTCGAACCAGTTCGCCTGCGGCCGCCCCCCACCAAGCTCGGGCCAGCCAATCGTTATCCCTGGCGATCTTCGGATGATCGGCTGCCCAGCGGAGCAGTGTAGGGTTTCGCGGGCCCCTGACACGTGATTCCTCGCGGAGCATCGCCAGCGTCTCCGAAAGAGGTTGATCCAGCTTGGCGAAGACCGAGATGTCGTCAGCCATTCGCGTGTTGGCCAGCGGCAACGAGATAATCTACTAGGCTCCCAATTGTAGCGAGAGATTCCGCCGTGAGGCTCTCTTCACGAATCGATATCGACGTTCGAGCCTCCAATTCGAGTATGATCTCGAGAAAACCGACGGAATCGATTCCAGCGCCGTTGGGGCCTAAGGATGTCTCCAGCCCCCAGTCTCCGGAAAAGCCAGGTGATCGCTGACGGACCACATCAACGACAACAGGGGTGAGTGCTTTCCGATCCATAGCAGACGACTCGGGGCTTTGGGAGTCTGAGACAGATATCAAGAAGTGCCGTCGCGGGACCCCACACTTGTGCTTCAAGCTGGTAGGAACCTGAGCTAACAGGTACTACCGATACACTTCCTAAGGGGATCCTCATGTTACTACGGGATCTCCTCAAGTCAAGGGATTGGAGAGCTGAAAGGCGGGCCGCGCGCCTTTCCGTTCTGCCAGATCAGCTTGTCGATCGTTGCCTTTCCAGCCACGCCTCATCGATTGGCACTTTCGATGGCTCGCCCGCCAGCTCAACGACGTAACGAGGCACTGCATACCCAGGCAACTGTTGCCGCATGGCAGCCATCAGCTGCAATCCCGCTTCGGGATCGACGGCAAAGTGAGCTGCACCGGCAACCGGGTCCAGCTGGTGCAGGTAGTAGGGAAGCACTCCCAATTCGATCAGGCGGCGGTGTAGGTCGACCATCGCATCGACCCTGTCGTTGACTCCCCGCAGCAGGACCGCCTGATGTAGAAGCACCGCTCCCGCACGACGCAATCTGCCGATCGCCTCGGCCACCTCCTGGTCCCATTCGTTGGCGTGATTGCTGTGAAGGACGATGTAAGTCGGTCGATGCGATCGTGCGATCAGCGTGGTCAGACGCTGGGTGATGCGTGAGGGAATTAGAATCGGAAGCCGCGTATGGAATCGCAACCGGCGGATCGATTCGATCCTCTCCATCCGATCGAACAGTTCCGCCCAGCGACCATCGGGGAGCATCAGCGGGTCGCCGCCCGATAGAATCAGTTCCTCAATCGATCGATCCTCGCCCAGTCGGTCCAAAACCATCTGCCACTGGTCCAGCGATTTGGGGCCATCCTGATAGGGGTAGTGGCGCCTGAAGCAGTAGCGACAGTGGATCGCGCAGGCCCCGGTCGTGATCACCAGGGCTCTCCCCTGATACTTGCGGATCACCCCTTCCTCGGATAGCGCCAGCTCGCCAACCGGGTCGGTTCCAAAGCCAGGGGTTGGGTCGAGCTCTCGGCCTTGAGCCAGCACCTGGAGAAGGAGCGGATCGGCGGGGTTCCCCAGCTCGATGCGGCTCAGGAATTCCTCAGTCACCAACGTGGAAAACTGCTGCTGTGCTCCTTCCGCCGCTTCGTCCACCATCCAAGACAGCCCAAGTCGCTCTAGCAAGTCACGCCGACTCCGGATCGCTCGCCGCAAAGAATGGCTCCAGGCCACCTCCTCCGGACCGTGCGAATCCGCCTCCAGATCGATCGATTCCGACTGCACTTTGATTCCTGCTGCCCCGCCAAGGGAGCGAATGAGCCTAATTTTTCGCCCGGAAGGCATGCCAAATGGCTTCGACAGCCTGCGTTCGGGACGCTAAACTACCGTTTCCGTTGTGGAAAATCGTTCCGGTAAGGCAACCTGCAAGGGGCCTCCGGCAAGGCATTCTATCGGTGTTTTCCTTTTCGCGAGAGATGGTCCTGTGGGTACGTACAAAACCAGCGACTTCAAAAAAGGCATCAAGGTTCAGATCGACGGTGAACCGTACCTGATGACCGAAATGAACTTCGTCAAGCCCGGTAAGGGAAACGCTCTGTACAAGTGCAAGCTGAAGAACCTGATCCGCAATACAGTCCTCGATCGCACCTTCAAAGGCGGAGACGAACTGGAAGCTGCCGATATTGAGGAAATCCAGGTCCAGTATCTCTATCGCCAAGGGGATACGTTTGTATTCATGGACAATTCGACCTACGAGCAATACGAATTGTCGGCCGAACAAGTGGATGACAATTGGAAGTACCTGAAAGAGGCAATGGTCTGCAGCATGGTGCTCTTCAACGGAAACACGATCACTATGAGCCCACCCAACCAGGTAGAGCTTCTGGTGACCGAGTGTGATCCGGGTGCCAAGGGGGACACCGCCACCAACGTCACCAAGCCAGCCAAGGTGGAGACGGGTGCTGAGTTCATTGTTCCAGGCTTCATCAAAGAAGGGAACGTCATCAAGATCGACACTCGCACCGGCGACTACATCGAGCGAGTCAGCAACTGACCGTCTCTTGCTTTCTCGACTGCGGACGAAAGAAAAACCTGAGCCGCTTCGGTGCGACTCAGGTTTTTTTGGTCGACAA
>JBIINB010000180.1:0-7769 GCA_044337705.1 Pirellulaceae bacterium
GGATAGGTGGTCAAGGGAAAAGAACAGTGGGCTGACGCCCACCGCTCGCCATGGGTTGTTGTCATGGGTTGTTGTCATGGGTTGTTGTCGAAGGAGGTCGACTAGCATTGGTCAGGAAGTACTTGATCATTACCCAGTGAAAGCGATCGTAAAACGATGGAAGCCGTGTAATGTGATCTCCCTGCGAGCGGGGGACGTGAGTCCCCTGTTTCAGGCGTCACGGGATAGGTGGTCAAGGGAAAGGAACAGCGGGCTGACGCCCACCGCTCGCCATAGGTTATTGCCGATAGCGTGAAGCAGAAGAGGACCCTTGATCGGTCCAGCGGCTATCAGACCAAACGGCTCAATGGCTGAATTAGCAGCCAGATACGAGTCGGGAGCCGCATCGCTTGGATAGAGTATCGGCCTGGTCGCTCACCATCGTAAAGGTGCTGAAGCGATAGATCGTCCGATGTCCACTGCTGGGTTGCCAGCATCGGACCACGGGCCATATTGCGCCACTGGTCCAAAAGTGGTAACGCCCTCCTGTTCAAATCACTTAATTCCTCTTCACCACGACGACTCCACCTGGCTCGGCAGATCGGAAATCGATTCGGATTTTCCTCGGAAAGACCGCCGTAGAATAAATCCATTTCCTCGGTCGAGCACTCCAGAAGCGCCAGCGGCCGAGTCGACCTCAAGACGGCGGAGGTGAGCGTGGCGTGAAAACTGGCAGCAGGAAAATGAAGGTCTTTCAGTGAATCAATCGTCTGCCAAGTCACCCCTCGATCACGGTCGGTCAGCATCTCCAACGCTGGAAGGAACAGTCGGTGGTAAAATCCGAGCTCCCCGGCGATATCATCCATCAGCCGTTCGATCGGATCGTCTTCCTGACGAAATACGGGGATGGCAAGAAGCTCTGGGGTCGCATGCTGCTCCATCCGTCTTTCCGAGTGCGTCGTGAGTCGGTGAGCAATCTCATGCCATCTCGTGAAGAACCCCCGCCGTCGCTTGGTACCGCGACAATCGACAACCGCCACGAAGCGATCGCCATCCTGAAGAGTCGCCTTACGCCTTCGGATCAAGGCTCCATAGATGGGGTTGATCGAGTCGTCGAAATGGTCGCGCAGTACCGCAAAGATTGGGTCCCGCTTCTGTCGAGCGTAGATCTCCGTCAGGCGATCAAAGTCGCGATCATCCGAAATCTCCTCGGTCACCATTTGGAGACGTTCGGAAACCAACCTTTCCAGTTGGTCGATCGATCGCAGGGCTCCCGCTTGGGAAACCCAGGCGTCCACCTGACGACGGCAATCCTCGACGATCGACTGACCAATCGATACAGCTGTTCCGTCGCCGGGATGCAACCCAAGGTCCTCGGCGAGAGAACGAACTTCGTCCCCCCGATCGCTCATTCGGTCTCCAGAAAATCCTTTGTCGCGTTGTAGAACTTGGCCCAATCCACCGTCTCAAGGCTCTCCGCCTTTTTGCTGCGTCGGTGTGCCAGAATCTGCTTCTGCATGTCCAGCAGCATCATGGTTTGACGAAGCGACAGATTCTCTGCCGATGCAAATTTAGCAAGCGACTGAGGAATGTCGAGAGAGAGCGTTTGAGTCTGCGCCCCCGTCTCGCCGGTCATCAGAAAATCGGTCGATAATCCCAGCACCTTTGCGATATCCAAGAGATTGGCTGCGCTAAGATTTCGCTTGTTGTTTTCGACTTCCGAAATAAAGCTTTTCGACAAATTGACCTTTGAACAAAGCTGGTCTTGCGTCCACCCCAGCTCCATCCGCCTTGAGCGAATGCGATTTCCGACTCCAAACGTCACGATTCAGTCCCTCCGAAGGGTAGCGCTCCGACCCTAAATGCCTCATGCCATCGCGTAGGTAGTGTATACCGCAGGACGATTTTCGCACGGGGCAAACACCCTACAAAAGTTGGGTTTTTGGCCGTTCAGGTCGAATTTTATCAAGAACGGTTGAAAATACACCCTTTTCCATCGGGAATTCCCACTATCATTCTCACTAATGCCAAATCCACTATCGCTGTAAGGGAGTTGTCGAGGGGGGCCTTTGAGCGGTTTCCAGCGGCCTTAGAAGCGGAAGGTGCCGATAGTAGACCTCCAGGCAGAGGCAGGAGAGGGCTGTTGAGTAGACTGTGCCGCCATAACCAGACCAGGGACAGTCATTCGGCCAAGCCCCTCTCTGAGGCCCTGACGTGACTTGCCGGGAAAGCAGCTGATCCTTCATCGCCTCGTTCCACCTTTCCCAGTTTGGATCCCCTTCCTGCACCAGAGCCAAACTGGCGTAGTACCACGCATAGAGATTCACCGACTGGGGTGACGGTGGATTTGCCATCAGGAAGTCGACCGCCTCTTGGTGAGCCAAAGAAGCATAGGGGAAACCAAGTAGCCGACGGCAGGCCAGCGCCTCGGCCGTCATCGCATAGCTGGGCGATTGGCCTGGGACGATACGAGGGCGATAGCAGGCCAGCCCGCTGCCTGGCCGAAGCGTCACGCTGTCGAGGAATTTGTGCATAAGCGGCTGATGAATCGCTGGAACGGGAACTCCTGCTCGCATTGCGCTTTGCAGCAGCATCGCCTGCCAACCAAATTGGCTCATATCGCCAGGATCATCTTCGTCCCGCACATGATAACGCCAACCTCCGCTATGTCGGTTCTGAGCGTTTCTTGTGTAGGATACCGCGCGTAAAACGGCGGGATACAATTGCGGATCGTTTGTGGCGGCATACGCTTCACAAAGCGCCAAGGATGCTATCCCGTGGCAGTACATCCGCGCAAAGTAATGCGATCGCTGCTGGCCAATCTGTTCGCGTCCCGAAAGGTCTCCAGAATTCATCTGCTGGTCGACCAAAGCAAGCAGACCTTTCCGGATCACATCGGCATGTGGCTGCTTCTCTTGCTGGTGGTTGTAACCGGCGCCGAGAAAGGCAAGGAGGGCCAGTCCTGTGATCCCAGTATCGGCATCGCGGCCCGTGCCATCGCGATGCTCCCCTAAGGTCGTTGTTTCCCGCCCTGCACCGAATCGCGATGCGTCCCACAGGCCGCTGGGCTCTTGATTGCTTGCCAACCAATCGAGGCCGCGCTCCACCGCTTGCTGCGTCCGATCGTCGCCCCCAAATCGCTTGGCAATCTCAAGATGACTTCGCGAGATCTCAGTGGCTGCTGTTGGATCTTTCCAATCCAGCGGACGATCCTTTCCAATGCTTTCCTGATCAATTGCCAAATCCTCGCGAGACGGCGGACCCGGTGGATTGTCCGCCACCGTGGAATCGACACTTGACTCCAGCGTCGAAGTGCCAGGGCCCAATTGCACCCTACTCGCTTCCGATTGCGGGATGCCCCACCAATCGACTGGCAATGGAGCGAGCGGGTCTAGCGGCCAAGCCTCCCCTTGCTCGACACGGTTTCCCAATAGATCCACTGGGCTGAATCGATTACCAACCCGACCACTGGCTGTCACCGATGGTTCACTGCCATTCATACCCGGCTCTAGGTTCGCTTGCTCATGCGGTGGGATTACTTCGTCCGGCAGAGGCAGCGGTGGACGCTGAGCAGAGCTGACCGATGGTTCGACATTTATCTTTTGCGATGCAACGGGCTCCTCCGGCGGATTTTTTTCCTCGAGCTTATGAATCGGAAAGGGGTCTGCGTCCCCCGGCTGAATCGGCTCGAAAACCCAAGAGAGTTCCCGCAGCCCACTCGAAGGCTCCGTCCTGAATAATCTGGGACGACCAACAAGCTCTCCGTCGGGATCGCCTTGCTGGCTTAAGGTGAAATGATACAGCACTAGCAGATGGATCAGTGCGGCAGAGCCGATCCCTAAACCCAGCGGCCTATTGGTGTCCCAAAGCGACCAGACGGCGAAGGCACCGCCACCGAGGAGAAGGGCCGCTGCGGCCCAAGCGAAAAGGCTTGTGCTGGCAACGGGTAAAGCGGAGTCGAGCGGTGAGATGATGGAGTCGAGCATCGACAGCCAGCTCCGTTATCTACGCCCCTACCTTCCCGACCAACTGCAGGAATGCCGCGCCATCGCTGCGGCTTGGATCAGCCAGCCGAACGGGATAAGACGTGTCCGTTCAATAGTTTGTGCCGCCATTCACCACTGCCATGCGAACCGCATCGATCCCCGACTCACTGACGGCGTTCATCACCTGCATCATCCATTGGTGCGTCACTTGACCATCACCGCGTACAACGACACCCATCTGCGGATTGAGCGATCTGTCGCTGCGCAGCGTTTGCTGAAGCTGAGGTAAGGACACCGCTTGGCCATCGATCGTCAATGTGCCGTTGCGATAGACATTGATCCAGCGACGTGGAGTAGCGGGATCGGTTGCCGCATTTCCTTGCACGCGTGGCAAATTCAG
The DNA here is from genome assembly GCA_044337705.1 of Pirellulaceae bacterium. Lineage (GTDB taxonomy): Bacteria > Planctomycetota > Planctomycetia > Pirellulales > Pirellulaceae > JBEISR01. Next base: position 4,366 of record JBIINB010000180.1, read on the forward strand.
CTGCAACTGGTTCTCGGGATCGGTAAACTTCGTACCAACCATGAAATAGATGATCAGGAGGAAGACCACATCGATCATCGGCGTCATGTTGATCGTAGGCAGTTCATCCGAAGAGGCAATTTTGATCGCCATTCGAGTCGACCTCCATGGCCAGATCAGGCAGCACGTTTGGATCGCGAGCGACCACGTGAGCCGTCCGACTCACTGAGTCCTTCAGCGCTGATCATGTCGACAAGTTGCTGCGAATAATGGTCCATTTGAATCAGAGCGCGATCGACTTTGCTGAGGAAGTAAATCGATGCAAGATAGGCAGGAATGGCAACCAACAACCCAGCCGCTGTCGTGATCAATGCCTGGCCGATACCGCCAGCAAGCAGGTCGGGCCGTCCAATCGCACTGCTGGTCGCGATGGCATTAAAGGAATCCATCATTCCCAAGACGGTTCCCAGCAGTCCAAGGAGCGGCGCGACATTGCTGATGGCGTGAAAGACACGCAGGTTTTTCTTCAGTTTCTGACTGGTACGATCCCCAGCATCCACCACCGCCTGCTCGATCTCCAGTTGAGGTCGGCCATACTTGCGAAGCGCTGCCAGAAGAATATCCGACATCTCGCTGGGATTCCGCTCACACAGTTCTATCGCTTCTTCCTTTTCGAGTTGCTGCGAACGAACCTGCTCCAACAGTCTCTTGACGAATGGCTTGGGAACCAAATGTCCCTGCCGGAGCGAAATCCACCGCTCCACCGAAAAGGCCGTCAGCAACAAAGAGCAAAGGGCGATCGGGTACATGAGAATACCACCCTTCGCAAACCATTGGCGCAAAGAGCCATTGGAGGCTACGGAGGGTGCTGCGGAAGTTGCGCCAAAGGGAGACGAAACGGAGGCTCCATCATTGGGAAGTGTTGGCATAGCCTGGGGGCTAGCTGTGGCGATCCGAGCGGCAGGGTTGTTCCAGGCCTGAGGCGCTGCAGTGGCAGGTCCCTGCCCCGCCATGGCGCCACCGAATCTTGGCGCCTGGGCCTGCAGAGTCCCTGGCAGGCTCAGCGCTAGGATGACGACCATCGACAGGCTGGCGAGATAGCTGTTTTTCCGACTCTGGCTGTCACAGCTCATAGCAAATCGATCCGCCGGCGAAACGAAACATGGCTCAAGGCCCAAGACCTTAATCGCTATCGCTCTTCATCGACCAGCGACAAGCCAAACCATCCGGAAAAATCGATACATTTTGAGTGGCGACCGACTCTGTCGCTAGCATTCGGCCACCGCCTTCAAACCTGCGGCATCTTCCTTTCTTGGCGACCAAGATAGGGGTGGGAATCGGTTGGTCCGAACTTTCCTTTACCCTATCGATAAGCCGAAAACATCGATGGAGACTTCGAACCGACCTTCGGTTGCGACCGTGGTTTGACCATGGGATACTGAAGGTTGGTTTAGGATCGCCAATCGAAAGGGACAGCATGCTTTCTACGGCCCGGCACAATCATTTTGCAGGTTCCTTTTTTCTCCTGGTATTTATCGCTTGGGTCACCGCCTCGGAACTCCAGGCGGCCGATCGCCAGGAGGGTCCGGGGGCGAAAGAGCCGACTACGCTGGCCGCAGAGTTTGGCGCCCCGGTACGTTCCACGGCTCCACGAACCGCCGAGGAGGAGCTTGCGGGGCTCCATGTTCCACCGGGATTTGTCGTTGAACTGGTGGCCAGCGAACCGCAAATCGCAAAACCGATGAATCTGGCGTTCGATGCGCGCGGTCGCCTTTGGGTGACTCAGACGGTGGAGTACCCCTATCCTGCGAAAGAGGGTGATCCCTCGCGCGATGCCGTCGTGATTCTAGAGGATAGCGACGGAGACGGTCTTCGCGAAACAGTGACGCGGTTCGCCGAAGGCCTGAATATCCCGATCGGCATTCTGCCCTATGGCGATGGCTGCATCTGTTTTTCGATTCCCGACTTGCTGTGGCTTCGCGACACAGACGGCGATGGACGATGCGATCGACGAGATAAGATTCTTGGCCCCTTCGATACGACGCGGGATACCCACGGCATGGTCAATAGCCTGAGGCTGGGCCCTGACGGCTGGATCTATGCCAATCATGGTTTCAATAATCAATCGAAAGTACAAGGGCTTGATGGCCATGCCATTCAAATGAACTCCGGGAACGTCTTTCGCTTCCGCCCTGACGGGTCGCGTGTCGAGCTGTTTACTCAAGGGCAAGTCAACCCGTTCGGCATGGCAGTCGATGAATTCGGTTTCTTGTTCACCGCAGACTGCCACAGCAAGCCGATCACGCAATTGATTCGAGGCGGCTGTTACCCAAGTTTTGGTCGCCCCGATGATGGACTGGGGTTCGTCCCATCGACGATGGAGCATTTGCATGGCAGCACCGCCATCGCTGGACTGGCGATCGGAAGCGAAGGTGGCTGGCCCGAAACCTATCGCGATCAGTTCTTTAGCGGCAATGTGATGACCTCACGAATCAATCGCAACCGGATCGTTCGGCAAGGGGCGACGGTACGGGCAGAAGAGCTACCGGATCTGCTGACCAGTGAAGACCCCTGGTTCCGTCCGGTCGATTTGCGTTTTGGTCCTGACGGAGCCCTCTACATCGCGGATTTTTACAATCGTATCATCGGCCACTATGAAGTTCCGCTGGATCATCCTGACCGAGATCGCGAGCGAGGGAGAATCTTTCGTGTTCGCATGGCCGATCAAGCGGCTCGACAATCCGACCTGATTGCCGCCGCGTCACTCGAAGAAAAATTTGAACTCCTCTCCGACTCCAGTTCGACCGTGCGCCGGATGGCTCGCGAATTACTGGCCAGCAGCAAGGAGACAGACTGCGATACAAAGCTGACAAGAATCCTATCGGACCGCGAAGCGGAACCCTTGGCACTGGTTGAGGCAATGTGGTGCTGGAAGCAGCGTCATGGGAAGCTTCCCGAGTCATGGTTCGAACTCCTGAACCACGATTCACCGCTGGTTGCAGCCCATGCGGTGAAGATGGCCGTTTCCATTCCGAATTTTCAACGCTGGGAGGAGTTGATCGGCCGCTGGCAAACCGCCGCAGCCCATCCCGATCAGGCGGTGGTGGAACGAGCGATTGTTGAAGCCCTTGGTCATGCCGGTCCATTTTCATCGCTGGAGCCTCTGGTCGATCGATGGAACCAGACGTCGGAGGATCCGATCCTGAATCAATCGATCAAGATCGCGATGAGAGATCTTCTGTCACGCATGGGGAAAGAACAGAAACTGTTCGCAGATTGGATCGATCCCAAAGCGCCCCAATCACCTCTGGCGATCGACAGTCCGAAGGTGGAGTCGTTGATTCCTGTGCTCCTGGCTCTCCGGGACCAGTTGCCGCTGGATCCGCTGATCGCCTGGGTGGTCCGACAGGAAAAAAACTCCGATC
>JBIINB010000181.1:0-7752 GCA_044337705.1 Pirellulaceae bacterium
GCCAGATGGGGGAAATCAACGTCCCCAACGACAGCCTGCTGACCTTCTACGATCCGAAGACCAAGGAAAAGCTTCTGAATCTGAAGACGGAACTGCATGACATCACCTCGCTGGCCTACAGCCCACGTGGCCAACTCTACGCGCTCGACTTCGCCTGGGCCGACACCACTCAGGGTGGGCTCTTCCAATTGCTGAAAGATGACGCCAAGGGGGTGCGAACCAAGAAGATCGTGTCGCTCGACAAACCCACGGCCATGGCCTTCGGTGCAGACGGATCGCTTTACGTGACCGTCATCGGTCCCGAAGCGAAGAAGGGACAGCTGCTGAAGATCAATCCTGGTCTCTAACCCGATCCACTTGGTAGGGATCGACCGATCAGCAAACGACAGGGCCGCAGCATCCAAGCTGCGGCCCTTTTTCATTGCCAACGCGTTTCATTTTTCTTTTCGGAGCTGCAGCCCGGCAAGCCGGACTCCCAAAGTCTCCAGCTCAAGGAAGCACTTCGCTGAAAAAACGAATCCAATTGCCATGGAAGATGGCAGCGATGTCGCTTCCCGAATACCCCCGCTTTTCCAACAAGGGGACCAGCTTCTGCAGATCGCTGATCTGCTTCAGATCGACTGGCGTCTGCTCATTGCCATACCCGCCATCCAGATCGCTTCCGATGGCCACATGCCGGGTATCACCTGCCAGCTGGCAGATATGGTCGATGTTGCGTGCAGCGGCATCGATGGTCTCAGCTGGCGGTGTCACGCCTCGCACATATCCTTCCTGCAGCATGATCACATCGAAGGCGACTCCGATCACCCCATCCCTTGCGATCACTGCGCGAAGCTGCGTATCGGTGAACTGCCTCTGCCAATGACACAGTTCTCTGGCATTTTGATGACTGGCATGGATCCGCCCGGAGAAAATCTCCAGCACCTGCGGGAAGGCGGGATCCGAAAGGTGGGTCATATCGACCGTCATCCCTAGTCGCTCAATCCGCTCCAAAAGTGGCTTGGCCTCCATTGCCAGCCCCACCTCGCATCGCGTCCCGCCGCCATATCGATTGGCACCGTAATGTGTCAACCCGATCGCCCGCAGCCCCGCTTCGAAAAACTCTTCGATCGTATCGACCGAAAGCAGCGGATCTGCTCCCTCCATGGTCAGAATGATCCCCAGTGGCGTTACCTCAGGAGCCGCCTGACAGGCAGCCACATGTGCGAGGAACTCCGCTCGCGTCCGAAGAATCTTCAGATACCCCTCCCGCTCCATGGCGCGGTAGTAGGCCAGATGCGCATGAGCCATCGCGTAACAGGCCTGTGGGCTGATCCATCCGAAGTTGTGATTGATCTGGGGCTCCTGCCTTGCCAGAAGCGTCGCCAGGCACCATCCCACCTTGGCCCGCTTGAGTTCCGGAAAGCTGACCGTGTTGGTGCATCGCCCCGCCTCGGTCATACCCAGCGATCGCTCCTGAGCGCGAATGTCATCGACGGTAAGCCGCAGGTCTCGATTCCAATCGACCCCGTTGAGTGCCAGATCCAGGTGCCCATCAAAAATCAGCATCGCGTCACTCGCCTGAAAGGAACCAGCCGCCGCCTCGATTTCTCTTGGGTAATCCCCAAGCTCATCCGTTCCATTTCAGTGTAGCAGATCGATTGCGATGTCTTATCTGTCAGCGGGAAACCGAATGCCGCTTGCCAATAGCATGCGGTTGATATTCGATGCCGGTCAACTGATGCCGGTCAACTGGCTGGCTTGGGTGTGACGAGGACGCCCGAGCTGATTTTGTCGGAAGGATATTCGATCACCTGCTGGCCCGCCGAGAGTCCTTCCAAAACCTCAGTCCACCGGGGATTGCGATGTCCGATCTGGATCGGCGTCCGTAGCGCCCGGTTGCCTTCGATGCGGTAGACTGCCCAGCCCTCCGACACGCGCAGCAGCGCACTGGAAGGGACGCGAAGCACGTCCTTGGACTGCCAGTAGATGATTCTGGCATCGACGCGAAAAGCATCCCCCAGCGTCTCGCGATTTTCAGGTGGCTCTTCTATGTCCACCACCACGTTGACCCGCTGCTCTTCCACACCCAGAGAGGAGATCTTGGTGGTCGCCGCAGGTTCCACCAGGCGCACCCGGCCGTTGAGCGGCTGGTCGCCACCCCATCCGGTGATTCGCACAGGGTCCCCTGCGCGAATCTTGACCGCATCGGGAGACAGGACATCGATCTCGATTTCCAAGCGCCTGGGATCGCCGATCTCCAGCAACGCATCGCCTGGCTGGACAACCGCCTGACTCTCCTGAAGCACCCGCAAGACCCGCCCATCGATCGGTGCCACGATATGAAAGTCTTCTCCCTGTAGTCCCAACGTCTGGTCCTGGGGTATTGCATCCGATTCCACATGCAGCAGCGCCGCCTCGACCTGCTCCAGCTCAAACTTCGCGATCGCCTCGGCGATCGTCGCCACCGATAGCTGCGCCTTGAGACTCTGAAATTCCGCCTGCGCGATATCGACATCCTGCTGGGAGGTCGAATCACGTTCCTTCAAATAATTGAGCCGTTCCAGCGTCTTGCCGGCCAGCTCCAGCGACTCCCGAACGGCACTGCTCCGTGATCGTGACTGATCGACCGCCAGAGAGGCGGCGGTCCGGCGCGCTTCAGCCTGCCGCCGCTCACGCACGTCCAACAGCCCAGGTGCCGCTGGATGGATCGTCGCCAAGGTCGTCTTCCCTGCCTCCACCGGGTCCCCCTCCCGAAGCTGGATGCGGACGAGGTTCCCAGAGAGCGGTGCGGAGACGATGTAGCGATCCTGAAGCCGAGTTTTTCCGTCTTCATCGATCCAAGCCTCCATCGGCCCGCGATCTACCATGGCGGCATCGACCAGCAGTTGCGGCTGCATCGATCGATAAACGAACCATCCACCGACAGCCAGAAGCAGAATGGCAATGGCCCACTTCCAGCCGGTCGTTTGCTTCGCCATCGTCATTGCCTCGCTTTCAGCACTTCCACTTCGTCCAGTCTAGCAATCCGATACCGCATACTCCAGGCAATCACCACAGTAGCTGCCAGGACGATCCCGGCAGCCTGAAGGTACGTCCCAGGGGAGACAACCAAAGGTATCCGAAACAACTCGCGGTCGAACGCGTGCACCGTCGCGTACGATCCTGCGTACCCCAGCACCCAACCCAGTGGGACCGCCAGAAGGGTCAGCAGCATCAGCTCGCTGGCCATCATCCAGTGCAGTTCTCCGGTGCGATAACCAAGGACCCGCAGCGTCGCCAGATCGCGCTGCCTTTCGAGAATCGAAAGCCTTCCGGTGCTGGCCAGCACCCCCATGGCGATGATCAGTGAGAAGATCCGATTGATCCACCGCATGCGACCGACGTTCTCCGCGATCGTCGCGCGGAAGCTGGACTTCTGCTGTGCGACCGATTCGATATGAAGGATCACCGGCCTGCGTCTTAACTGCCGCACCACCTCAGCCTGCCTGGTCGCATCGATTCTCAGCCACGCACCGGTTGCCCTGGGTGACTCGCGCAGGAGGTTGCACAGCGTCCGGCGATCGATCCAGATTCCTTCACCCGAGACATCATCGATCGTGGCCCCGACCTTCAGCGGAAGAAGGGGCTGGTGTTCCTCGCGGACGTCAGCATGCAGCGTCCCCGACACGACGGTGCCCAACGACTCCAGTAGTTTGCGCGAAGCAAGAACCCCGGTGCCGGGGAGTGAGTGACGGTGAGACTTCGAATCGATCAGCACCTGCATCCGCCCCTCCGGCTCGATCCCCTGAATGGCCAGCAGACGCTGCCGATTGCCTTGCGTCATCCTCGCTGCAACCATCCGAAACAGTTCGACATCCATCACGCCGTCGATACCTCTAAATTCCGATGCCACCGACTCATCCACCGCATGAGTGAAGGTGATCTGATAATCATGCCGCTTGGCATCTCCCAGCATCATGTCGAACATCGCATCGATCGCGTCGCGCATGAAACTGCCCAGCACCAGGACCGTCACCGCCGATGCAATCCCAAGGATCGAAAGGAGCACGCGGCGAGGATGCCTGCCGATGTGACGGACCATCATCCCGGTCGCTGGAGGCAGACGCATGAAGCTGACCAGTCGATCCTGCCAGCCAAGGCCATAAGGAATCGGTGCCTCCGGCCGCATCGCCTCGGCAGGCTGCAACCGGATGACTGCCATCGCAGCCGCCCCGACGGCCAGCAGCGCCGAAAGACTGGTCAGCACCAGCGCACGCAGCAGCACCACGGTGGAAAGCTCAAAATGGTAGTTGGGAAAATGAAAGAACCGGGAATACATCGCCGTCATTCCCTCACCCAGATAAATCCCTAGCAGCAGTCCGAACAGCGTCCCCAGAAGAGCCAGCATCAAGGCCAGTGCCAAGTAGGGAAGTGCGACCTCCCAGGAAGCAAAGCCGAATGCCTTGAGCATCGCGATCTGCTCCCGCTGCGATCCGATCCAGCGAGTCAGCACCAGATTCATCAGCAACGCAGCCACCACCAGGAAAAGGGAAGGCGCCACAATCGCCATCCCCTGCAACTCCTCCATCTCGCTGCTCAAGAAGCGATGCGACCGCTGTTCACTCCTCGCATAGGCCCCCAGACCTCCGTAGATGCCCAGCTGGCGATCAACTTCCCGGATCACCCACGGCACCCGCGCTCCAGGTGCAGTTCGCATCACCAGGTCGTTGAATGCGCCAGTCATCCCGGCCGCCGCGGCCAGCCCCCGACGGCGGATCCAAACCACTCCGAAGCCTTTGCTGTTGGGGAGCAAGCCTCCGGGAGCGATCTCGTAGATGAACTCTGGGCTCAGCCCGATCCCCACCAGCTCGATGCTCCACTCCTTCCCCTCGATCGCCACTTCCAAACGGTCTCCCAGTCGCAGACCGCGCGCATCGGCGAACGCCTCGCTGACAATCGCCTCGGATTCCGAATAGGGCTCCGGCCACCGCCCGGCGCGCAAGTGAATCCGATGCACCAACGGCTCCCCCTGATCCGGGATGGAAACCGCCTGCAGCTGAAACGTATCCCCCTCCTCAGAGACCAGCGAACGCGCGAAGGTGACGATGCGACTGTCGCAAAGCGCAACCCCATCGATCGACTGAATCCCCTCCAGAGCACTTTCCGGAGCTCGCTTGAGCGCACAGAAAAGATCGCCGAAACGATAGTCTTCGTAGTACCTGGTGCGCGTCCCCTCCAGCGACTTGAGCGTACTGGCAGACATCACCAGCACCCCGACGCCACAGGCCAGCACCAGAACAATCGCTCCCATCTGCCACCGCAGATTCCAAAGGTCGCGTAGCGCCTTGAGGATCAACATCTGCATCGTCGCTCACCAGTTCAACTGCGTAGGAGCCACCGGCCGGTCGTTTCTGCGGCAGTCGACGATCCGACCATCCCGCATCGAGATGACGCGCGTCGCCATCTGGGCGATCGATGCGTTGTGGGTGATCACCACCGTCAGCGTACCCAGTTTCCGATTGACCGACTGCAGCGTCTCCAGGACGGTGATTCCCGTCTGGAGATCGAGAGCCCCGGTCGGTTCGTCGCACAGGAGGATATCGGGTTGCTTGGCGATCGCGCGCGCGATCGCCACCCGCTGCTGCTCGCCTCCCGATAGCTGCGATGGAAAATGATGCAGGCGATCTGCCAGCCCAACCTGCATGAGCGCCTGCTCGGCTGGAATCGGTTTGGCTGCAATATCGGTGATCAGTCTCACATTCTCCAGCGCGGTCAGTGATGGGATCAGGTTGTAGAACTGGAAGACAAAACCGACATGGTCGCGCCGGAACTGCACTAGCTCCCCCTCGGTCGCCTGCGACAGATCATGATCCAGGTACTCGATCGTGCCGCTGGTCGGCACATCCAATCCTCCGAGGATATTCAGCAGCGTCGACTTGCCCGAACCAGAAGGTCCCAGCAACACCACAAACTCCCCAAAGGACAATTCCATGTCGACGCCTCGCAGCGCACTGACTTCCACCTGGCCAACCCGATAGACCTTGGTCAATCCGCGAGCTCGGAAAACAGGGGGCTCCATCTACGCTCATCCTTCCTTTGGTTCGCGCGACCGGAATCCGATCTGCTACGCTGATTGCCAGAGTAACACACCCTCCACGATGCGACGATCTGCGTTGGCCCGAGACAAAAACTCGAAGAAGGATTCTCCCATGCCTTTTCAAAAAAATCCCCAAGCAAGCCACCACCATCCCCTTCCTGCCAACCAGCCAACCAGTCGTAGAACCGTACTTCGAATCGTGCCCTCGATGATCCTCGGAGAGACACTGGCTCGCGCCAGCCAAACCCAGCAGTCTCCTTGGAGCGACCTGGTCGATGGATCTGAAAGACTCCTTCGCGAGGAGATGGAGATGATATATCCCGCCGTGGTCGATCGAAAGCGTGGTGGATTTCACCAGAACTTCGATGCCAACTGGATGCCGATTCCCGATACCGACTGCATGGTGGTCGCACAGGCCAGGCACACATGGACCGCCGCCGCACTGGCCGAACACTGGCCAGATCGTCGCGAGCAGTTCCAGGAAATCGCCCGACATGGGATCGCATTTCTCTCTGGTCCCATGTCGGATCCTAAGGACGGAGGGCTCTTTTTCAACATGGGTGCGGACGGGAAAGCGAGGCATCCGGAGGACGACCAGAAGCACGCCTATGGACTGGCCTTCGCCCTCTATGCCGCCGCCTACGTTCATCGCGTCACAGCCGATCCGACCGCTCGACAACTGGCCATCGACACCTTCCGTTGGCTCGATCAGCACGCCTACGACGCGCAGCATGGTGGCTACTGGGATGCCCTGCAACGAAATGGGCAACCCATCGCCACCAGGATCTCGGCAGAAACTCTTTCGCGTCCCAGAGACCGCCTGGGCGTGCCGCCCGGCCTCAAGACAATGAACACGCATATCCATCTGCTGGAGGCGCTGGTGGAGCTGGTGCGAATCAACCCTCAGGAAACACCTCAGGCGGTCGCTCGCCTAAAGGAACTATTCGACCTGGTGGCTCACCGATTCTCCAATCCCCCAGGCGCCCTGACCCTCTATTTCACCGGCGACTGGCGACCGACTCCCGCACACAATTCCTTCGGTCACGATGTCGAAACGGCGTTCCTGCTGGAGGAAGCTGCCAAAACAATCGGCACCCAGGAAGCCATCCAGACCGCTCAAGCTGTGGGGCAGCAACTGGTCGATCACGCGCTGGAGGTCGGTTTCGACAACGAGCGAGGCGGCTTCTACGACCGAGGCGAGGTCTTTGGAAATCCCATCGATACGGCGAAGGTCTGGTGGGCTCAGGCGGAAGGACTGCATGCCCTGGCCCGATTGCATGCGCGATTGCACGCCACCGAGGATCGCTATGGCCAATCGCTCCAGAAACTCTGGCGTTTCGTCACCCAGCACAGCGTCGATCGCAACCTTGGGGGATGGTTCTGGCAGACCGATGCGGAAGGAATCCCTCAGGGCCCAAGTGAGAAACTCAACGCCTGGAAATGCGGCTATCACACCGCGCGATCTCTGATCGGCATGCAGTCCGCTCTGAAGAGCTTGGGCTGACTCCTCCATTTGTAGGCTTGTTGTGACGCGGGCGTCGATCCTGGAACTGAATGGCACTGAAGGACCAACTGCGGAACATTCGCATTCACCGGGTCGCAATGCATGCAGGATCTTCTGCTAACAGCTTGGCCACGAATCCTTCGGCGAGCGGTGGGCGTCAGCCCACTGTTTCTCTTTCTCGACTGCCTTG
>JBIINB010000071.1:0-23670 GCA_044337705.1 Pirellulaceae bacterium
ATCATCCCGCTTTGGACATTCGCCAGGAACTGCAGGAACTGGAAGGCCAGTTCCTGGCCTCGGCCGCGAAGGTGCTTGGATTTGCCCCCTCCGATGCTCGCGAAAAGACGTTCGACGAGCTACAGCAACTTCTAATAGTTCATTTGCAGAATCTGAAGATGCTAGTGGAGTGGGGGCGGCAATTGCGAGCCGGTTCTCAGAGCCGTCTGGAGGATCTGGCGGCCACCATCCAACTTGCCAAGAAGTGGCTTGCTGCCCACCATCAGCTCGCCGAAGCACGCCAGGCAAAGGGAGTGCTACCGACCTTCGTGCAAGCGATGGATGACGCCGTTTTCGACGACGTGCAGTTTTTCTCGTGGCTCCAAGGAGCCCGGAAGGCAGGCTTGGCCAATGAACTGCTCACGCAGATCGATCGCACAGGCATCGCGTCGACAATGGAGAAGCTCACCGCTGCAGCTCAAAATGATCCGCCTCTGAGAAAGCAGTGGGACCAGAAGTTGCTGGAAATCGTTCCGATGGAAGCGCGCGAATCTCATTGGATGGCAAGCACGCAGGCCGATGGAGTACCCCGCATCGCTTTTCTCGCCATGCTGGATGGGGTGAAGAGCGAGCGGCAGAGGCTCCCCGATTGGCTCGCCTTCTGCAGAACACTCCAGCGTTGTCGGCGATCCGGGGTGGAAGCCTTCGCGCTTGCCGCCAGCAGCGACCGCATCCCCGAAAATCAGCTAAGCCTCTGCTACCAGGCAACCTGCCTTTCGGACATTGCCGAACGGGCGCTTCGCGAATCAGGCATTGGCACCAACTTTACCGCGTTGGAAATGGAAGATCTACGTCGCAATTTCCAGCGACTGGACCGACTGGTTCGTGACGCGAAGTCGATCGGTATCGCTCGGGCAGCTTACCTTCGCACCATCCCGGAAGGGAATGCCAAGGGAAGGGTAGGGGAGTTCACCGAGCTGGCGCTGATCCGCCATGAGGTCAACAAGAAGAAGCGTCATTGCCGCATTCGCGATCTGGTCCAACGCGCCGGAAATGCACTGCAAGGATTGAAACCGTGCTTTCTGATGAGCCCCCTATCGTTGGCGAAGTATCTGCCAGCTCAGTCGCTGCAATTCGATTTGGTCGTCATGGACGAAGCCTCACAGATCCGCCCCGAAGACGCGATGGGGGCGATTTTGCGAGCTCGCCAATTGGTGGTGGTGGGTGACCCAAAACAGCTGCCCCCCACCAGCTTCTTCGACAAGATCGAAGAGGACCTCGAAGATGACGAAGCCACCCAGATGGATAATGCGGAGTCGATTCTGGAAGTCGCTCAGCGTTCCTTCCAGCCCTATCGAAGACTTCGTTGGCATTATCGCAGCCAACATGAAAGCCTTATCCAATTTTCGAATTCTTCATTCTACGACGAAGAACTAGTCATTTTCCCATCACCCAAGAGCCTCCAGAACGGCTATGGCGTTTTCCATCATCATGTCGAGAATGCATCGTGTGTCCAGGGTGAGAATCTTGTCGAAGCCCAAGCGATCGTAGACCGGATCTGCAAGCACGCGATGGAGCAACCGGAGTTGTCGCTGGGGGTAGCCGCCTTCAATCAGAAGCAGTCGGAACTGATCGATGGCTTGCTGGCCAAAGCCTGTTCCAAAGATCCCCATCTAGCACAGCGAATCACCCAGCTTCGAGAAGGCGAAGATGGGCTTTTCATCAAGAACCTGGAGAATATCCAAGGGGACGAGCGGGATGTGATCTTCATCTCCTACACCTACGGGCCCGACCCGAAATCGGGCAAGGTGTTCCAACGCTTCGGACCGATCAATTCCGCCATGGGCTGGCGCCGACTGAATGTCCTGGTGACTCGATCGCGAAAACGGATGGAGGTTTTCTCGTCGTTGCATCCTCACGACATTCACGCCGGTCCGGACAAGAGTCGCGGTATCAATGCCTATCGATCTTTCCTGGAATACTGTCTCGAAGGGAAGGTTCGGGAAGCCGGCAGTGAATCGGGACGGGAGCCAGGATCTCCATTCGAGGAATCGGTGGCGCGCGTCATTGCCACCACCGGACTGGAGCCGGTCTTTCAGGTTGGTGTCGCAGGCTATTTCATCGACATCGGAGTTCGCCGCCGCGAAGGGGACCGCAGTTTTCTGCTGGGGATCGAATGCGATGGAGCGACCTACCATTCCTCCAAGTCAGCTCGTGATCGCGACCGCCTGCGCGAGGAGATCATTCGAGCGAGAGGCTGGAATCTCTATCGTATCTGGTCGACCGAATGGTTTTTGAATCAGGCAGCTGAAGAAGAGCGACTTCGCCGCACACTCGCAGAGATCGTATCAGGACCGTAATCTCATCCGATAACTGGCCCTTCAGGCCCGAAGGGCCGGCAGTTTGAGTGCCGGGGTGGGGAAGCCCACTGGCGATCTTGAGATCACCTGCCGCCAACGCGTTGCCCGACCGAAGTCGATTTTTTATGCGATGATCTCCCGGACCACCTTCCCGTGGACATCGGTCAACCGCATATCGCGACCACCGAAACGGAAGGTCGAGCGGGTGTGATCGACCCCAAGAAGATGCAGCATCGTCGCATGAAGATCATGAATCTCCAGCCGCCCTTCCACTGCGCGATAGCCAAACTCATCCGTCGCACCGTAAACGGTGCCGCCTCGAATCCCACCTCCGGCCATCCAGATCGTAAAACCGAATGGATTGTGATCTCGTCCGTCGGCACCCTGAGCGAACGGAGTTCTACCGAACTCACCGGCCCAGATGACCAGTGTCGTTTCCAGAAGACCACGCTGCTGCAAGTCCCCAAGTAATGCACCGATCGGCTGGTCGACTGCAAGGGCATTCTTATTGTGGCCATCGACCAAGCCCGAGTGCTGATCCCAACGATCATGCCCTACGCTGGGGCAGGTCAGCTCAATAAACCGCACCCCTCGCTCGACCAACCGTCTAGCCAGCAGGCATTCCCGGCCAAAGGTTCGCGTCGGCTCGAAGGAATGCTGCAGCCCATAGGCTTCCTGAGTCGCTGCCGATTCCTCTTCCAGTCGGCACAATTCCGGAATCGCCTTCTGCATCCGAAAGGCCAGCTCGTAGTTGGCGATCGCCGATTCGATGGCATCCTCCTTCCCCTGCCGTTCCAGCGTCATCCTGTCCAAGGACTCCAGAAGGCTTCTCTTCTCTTCTTGTCTCTTCAATTCCTTTTCTACAGGCTGAACATTGGCAAGAGCTGCTCCCTGCGGCCGGATCAAGGAACCTTGAAAGGTAGCTGGAAGGAATCCACTGCCGAAACAGTCGAGCCCTCCGGGGGGGATCAGGCCGCCGTTGATTGCCACGAAGCCTGGCAGATCCTCGCACGGACTGCCCAGGCCGTAGGTGACCCAGGCGCCCATGCTGGGTCGGCCCTGCAGCCCCGATCCGGTATGGAGAAAGTAATTGGCAAATGTATGCTCCGGAAAGTCCGACGTCATCGAGCGGACGACGGCCATGTGATCGACGTGCTTGGCGATGTTAGGGAACAGATCGCTTACCGGAATTCCACTTTCTCCATATTGCTGGAACTTCCAGGGGCTTTTGAGAATTTTTCCGTTGTTATTGAACTGGGTTGGGGAAACTTGGAACAGTCCAGTGGGATCTTCGCCGTGGTAGCGATCCAGCAGGGGTTTGGGATCGAAGGTATCGACCTGCGACGGGCCGCCATCCATGTAGAGGAAGATAACATTCGTGGCGGTAGCTGGATGGTGGATCCCATTCGCCCCCCCACCCAACGCCTCGCGGCTCATCAAATCCGCCAGCGCCAACCAGCCGATTCCCTGGGCGTTTCTTTGAAGCCACTGCCTTCGATTCCACATCCCTAATGATCTCCAGTTTCCCATCCACGGATAAAAAGGTGTCAGGACTCTTTTCTCTTTTGGAGAAAAGAGTCCTGACACCTTTTTTCAAAAGCGGAAGAGCGAGCCCTTCATGTTGAACAAAACATGAGCGACCTGCTGCCATAGATCTTTTTCATCCAAGTGACCAGCCTTCCGCTGCGTCTCGAGGAAGCGCAGAACCGCTGCCGTCTCCGCTTCCGATGGAGCCCTGGATAGTGCAGCGATCGCCATCTTCTCCCAGCGCTGGCGATCGGAAAGTTGTTCCAACAACAATTGTTCTGACCACCTTTTGGCCAGTTCGTGCACCATCGGGTCGTTGAGCAGCATCAGGGACTGCGCGGGAACATTCGATACATTGCGCCGCCCCATGCTGCTGAAGGGTGTCGGCGCATCAAAGGTTGTCATCATCGGAATCAGAAAGTTGCGACGCACCGCCAAGTACAGACTGCGCCGACCAGCTCCATCGATCGGGCCGCTCTGCCCAGGTCGCCCTCTGCCCTGCAGAAAATCGGTCAAATGCACCGGGACGCTCGGCCCCTCCAGCGATCGATCCAGTGACCCGCTAACCGACAGTAGGGTGTCGCGCACCGACTCCGCTTCCAGCCTCCTCACTCTCGCTCGACTGAACCACTGATTCCCAGGATCTTTTTCGATCGAATCCTTATCGCCACGCGAGCTCATCCGATACGCATGCGAAAGCACTACTCGCCGAATCGCATGCTTCAGCGACCACTGGTCTTCAATCAACTGCAACGCCATCTGGTCCAACAGCTCGGGGTGCGTGGGTGCCATCCCCAGAAGTCCAAAATCGTCGACGGTCGGAACGATGCCCCTGCCCGTCAGATGATGCCAAAGTCGGTTGACAATGACACGTGCTGTCAAAGGATGCTTGGGGTGGACCAACTGCTTTGCCAAACTCAGGCGACCACTACCTGATTCCTTGTCTCTGGGACCTGTAGCTTCCGCTTCTGGCAATGCGGTGGAAACAAACTGCGAGGACGATCCATCCAGCGCCTTCGCCGCCTGCACCACCATCCGATCCTCCGACACCGACTCATCCCCCACAGCTAGCCCCTGCTGCTGGAAAAATTGCATCACAGCCGAAAGGGGACGGCGCGGAACCTGATTGCCACGGTTGCTGGAGCTACCGCGAACCAGAAGGAAATCGTCTTCCCCGCTGCCATCGATCATCGCCATGCAGACACGAGAATCAAATCGCACCGTCTGGGCCAATTGCTGCTGGGCCTGCACCACCGCAGCTCTCGCACCTTCCACCATTTTCCATCGGTCATCCGCCAAGCCCCCCTCTTTGGCGCGCTGATCGATCATCCACTGCACCCAGAGCGAATCCTCGCCCGATTGACTCGTCTGCGGGTCAGCCGATGAAAAGCTTTGCACAGCCTGACGCAGCTTGGCCATCAATGCTTCGGCGTCGACAGGGGCGTCGCCCATTGCCATCGTGGGGGCGCCTCCGACAACCACCTGAACCACTTCCAGCGGGTCGCCATCCAACGGCATGAACTCGAAGTGAACCCGACTGCCGACATAACGCCCTAACCCTTGTGTCACCCACCGATACCCTTCCCCTTTCGGATCTCGGAAATCAGCCAGCATTTCGCGGTGCAAAGGGCCAGCGATCAATCGATGGGAATCGACCGCCGCATATACCCTCAACGACCCGCGAATCAAATAGGAGACCTGGGGAGCATCCAGGGTCACTTCCTGAGTCAGAAACGTTTTTCCAGCCTCCTGCACTTGGTTGAAGGAATTCATCCGATTGACACCCGGATCGATCGACTGCATCGGATTCCAAAAGCTGTCTCGGAATACCGCTGCCAAACGCCCCACCACCAACCGATCGACGCCCTCCCGAAGCTCGTTGCGGATCTCCCCCGGGCGGATCGGCGACTGGCCATAGATTGGGCCGCTGGAACGCCAGTCGGATGCCCCAAGGCTACTGGCGTCCCAGAGAACTCTCGCGTCGTTGGTGGGAAGAGGCAAAGGTTGAGCCGTCGGTGTCGAAGCGGGAGACTGCTGCTGTGCCTGCTGCCATCGCGCCCACCAAACACCAGCCGCATCCTGGCCTGACACCGCCGCATGCAGCCAGTCGCCGATCGATTGACGTACCGCATTTGCCGACTCATGGCGAAGCTTATCTAAATCATGCATCGCCTGTCGCTCCATCGGCTCCGTCTCATACCTGGCCATCCGGTAGTGACTGCTCCGCAGATAACCGACCATGGCGTAATAATCTTCGGTGCTGATGGCGTCGAATTTATGGTCGTGGCATCTTGCACATGCCAGGGTGGTCGCCATAAACGTCTTGGAAAAAACATCCAGCATATTGTCGAACCGGTCGGCCTGATCTTTCCGCGTATCGACCGGAGAGTGAACCCATTCCCCCAGATGCCAGAACCCCGTCCCAATGACCGATTCAGTCCCGCCAGTCGTTGGATGCAGTCGCGGTGGATCGACCAGGTCCCCCGCCACATGCTCGATCACCATCTGATCGTACGGCAGATCCAGATTCCAAGAACGCACTACGTAGTCGCGATACGCGGTCGCCCCTGGCGTGTCTTCGTCGAACTCATGTCCGCGAGACTCCGCGTATCGAACCAGATCCAGCCAATGCCTACCCCATCGCACACCGAATTGCGGCGACGCCAGCAGGCGATCGACTAGACGGTCGTATCGATCCGGCTGCGGATCGGACAAGTACTGTTCGATCTCTTCACCCGTCGGTGGCAGCCCCGTCAGGTCCAGGGTCACGCGCCGCAGCTCTTCCCACGGTTCGGTCTCCGAAGCAATCGTCAGCCCCTGACGCTGCGCCACCTGAAGAATCCAATCATCCCACGGCTCGCGACTGACTCGATTGTCTCTGGTCCAGGGAGTCGCCAGACGCTGCATCGGACGCCAAGTCCAGTGCCTGGCCATCCGCGATGAGATATCAAAAGCTTCCGCCACCTTCCCCGACTCCGGAATCGGCTCATCAGGCCAAGGTGCACCTTCCTGCACCCATTTCTCAAGGATGGCGATCTGTTCCGCAGGCAACTTTCCATCGGGCGGCATCTCCATCCCGCGATAGTGGATGGCGTCCAGTAGGACACCGCCAGCCGGATTCTCCGGATCGATCGACGCCCCCGAATCGCCACCTTCCAACAAGCCCTTTCGGTAATCCAATCGCAGCCCACCCTCCAGCCGCTTGGACTGAGCACTATGGCACTCGTAACAACGCTCAACCAAGATTGGCCGAACCTGCCGCTCGAAGAACTCCAGTTGCTCGGACGAAAACGTCGCAGCTTCCTGAGCCTGAGCGATTCCCGTCCAGAGGCTGCCGCAAATCCCTGCAAAGATGGCGGAGTGAGTGAAAGAAAGCCGCAATGAGCGGTTTTTCAGAAGGCGAGCCGTCGGCCAATGCATGATTCGATCCGGTGGGAGGGTGGAGGGCGAGCGACCAGCCGCGCGTCGACGCCAATCAGGCTGGTAGGATAAAATCATCTGTGCCACACTATCTTAGCATCTGAAGCCCTGAAAATCAGGATCGATCGTGCAAATGCCCTCCAGTGGAACCGATCATGACAAATGGGCTTCACCACAATCCGGCTTCCTTCTCCTACCGACATCCCACCTGACCCAGCGATACCACCTCCTCCTCCGGATGCTTGCCATCAACGCTCCGAAGGGAACGATCCTACGCCGCTCTATGCGGATACGGTTTGAACCGTCTAGGAATCCAATATGATTTCCAAGCCCACCCCCTCAGGCCACGATTCAGATATTGCCACTCGCAAAACTGCTCCCGCTCGACGTTTCCAGTCCTTCTCCAAGTGGCTGGCGTGGTCGCTTTGGATTGGCTGCCTGGAGGCGTCGACGGTGGTTGGCCAAGCCCCTGCCAATGCATTCGATCAGGAACTTCAGGATGCCTTCCAGTCCAAGTGGGCTCCCCTTCTGGAAAAACATTGCAGCCAATGCCACAGCCAGGAGCTTCGAGAAGCAGAGGTCGATGTCACGCAGTATCGCGATCTGGCATCAGTGCGCGCCCAACCTGCCCTTTGGGATCAAATTCGCGGGCTGGTCAAAATTGGAGCGATGCCCCCGGAGGATGCCGATCCACTCACCGACCAAGATAAGCAGGAACTTGCCGACTGGATCGATAAGGCACTGCACCAGGCCGACTGTGGTATCGCTCAGTCCCCCGGGCACGTCACGGTGCGTCGCCTGAACTCCAAGGAGTACGACCGCACCGTCCGCGACCTGCTGCAACTGGATATCTGGCCATCTCAAGAGATCGGCTTCCCTTCCGACGATGTCGGCAATGGTTTCGACAATCAGGGAGAAGTGCTCAGCCTCCCTCCACTGACGATGGAAAAATACCTGCAGGCGGCCGAGTGGATCTCCAAAAAAGCAATCGTCATCGACGAGAAAACGTTGCGGCAGCAATCGGCTGATGGTGACGATATCGCAGTTGGCGAATCCTGCGTGGCAGAATTCGATTTCGCCGAAGGGGAGTACAACATCGACCTACGGTTGCGCTATGGCGATGGCCAGCAACACAGCGTCTCGGTCAAACTCTTCATCGACGACCAACTGTTCGCTCGCTTCGAGGTCGAACCAAAAGGCAAAAACTATCCTTTCACGCTCCGTTTCTCGGAGGGTAACCACCGGCTCCGCGTCCTGCTGGACGAAGACTTGCAACAGGAAACCCCTACGCCTCCACAAAAGAAACTCCATGTCGAACGCTTCCGCATGGAAGGTCCTGCCAATGGATCTCCACGATTCCCAGCGTCCCATCGACGCGTGATCGCAAGGGAATGGCAGGAAGGGGATTCGTTCGAAGCGGTGGTCGACGAGAATTTGTCCAAGTTGCTTCCGATCGCGTTCCGACGGCCAGTCACCCAAGAGGAACTCCTCCCCTTCCGCTCCGTCGCCCTGGCCGCTCGTGATCAAGGACTCCCGTTCCGCGAATCGATGCAGGTCGCTCTCCAAACCATCCTGGTCGCTCCCGACTTCCTGTTCCGGATCGAACAGCAGGAGGGCGCACGAGTGCGGGAAGGAGTGCGGGAACTCTCGGACTGGGAGCTGGCCAGTCGGCTCTCCTACTTCCTCTGGTCCAGTATGCCAGATGATGCACTGCGAGACGAAGCCCAGCAGGGGACTTTGTCCAACCCCGACCGACTGATCGCCCAAGTCCACCGCATGCTGGATGACCCCAAAGCCGACGCACTGGTCGACGGGTTCTTTGAACAGTGGCTTGGGCTTCGCAACCTACAGACGCTGGAAGTCGACAACAACACCGATCCGCTCTGGAACGATCGCCTTCGCGAGGCGATGCGAAAAGAGACCCAGCTCTTTTGCCGTCAGCTTCTTTCGAGAGAAGGCAAGCTGTCCGACATCCTGCTGGCCGACTTCACCTTCGTCAATCCTCGGATAGCCGAACTCTACGGACTTCAGTTCGATGGACGCGACCCGCAGGAAATGTACCGTGGCCCCAAGCAGCGAAGAAGTGATCGCCGCTTGGGATCGTATGCAGAAGAGGAACGATGGATCAAAACAACCCTGCCAGCCGAACGCCGTGGCCTGCTGACCCAGGCTGCCATCCTAACCCTCACCAGCAACCCTTCCCGAACCAGTCCGGTCAAGCGGGGCAAATGGGTGCTGGAGAACCTACTCGGAGATCCTCCCCCCGCTGCACCACCCAACGTCCCCACGCTCGAAGCGACGCAGGAGGATCACAAGGGGCTTAGCCTTCGCGAACAACTGGAGATCCACCGATCGAACCCCAGCTGCGCCAGCTGCCATCGGGTGATGGACCCCATCGGCCTGGGGCTGGAAAATTTTAATGCCATCGGACGATTCCGAACGGAAGATGCCGGCAAACCAATTGTCGCTTCGGGGGAACTGGCTGACGGCAGATCGTTTACCAGTGCGGTGCAACTGAGCGAAACGCTGGCGCAGGATCAGCCTAAACTGGTAGCTCACTTCTGCTCCAAACTGCTCACCTACGCCCTTGGCCGCGGCTTGGTCACGGCCGACCAATGTGCCCTGGGAAAAATTGAAACGTACACGCAGGAACGGCAATCGACCGTACGAAGCGTGATCGAAGCGATTGTGATGAGCGAGCCATTCCGATGGACGGAAGTCGCCCCGCCGATCGGCGAATCGAACGGGACAGAGCAGAATCCGTAGGAAATCGGAAGTTCGCCAGCGCTCTAGTCGGTGGTTTGCCGATTGAGGTAGAATAACCAGGAGAATTAATTAGAGAGCTGGCGGCGACCGTCGTTTTCGGCGCCACTGCTTCCCCCCTGCCTACCTCTGGCCTGCCAACGTCGGTCCTGATTCACCCACCGGGAGCCTCAGCAATGAACCATCCATCGGTCACCAGGCGAACTCTGCTTCGAGGTCTCGGCGTTTCCTTGGCACTACCATGGCTGCCGTCTCTGGCGCCCAGGGTGAAGGGAGCCGCAGCGACGGCGCCCGTGAGAATGGCTTGGATTTTCTTCCCCAACGGAACCAACGCCGATCGCTGGTTACCCGAGGGCGAAGGAGTCGACTGGAAAGTGACTCCCAGCCTGGAACCACTGGCCGACCTTCGATCGGATTTTCTGGTGCTCCGAGGATTGGCCCAGAACAACGCGGCAGCATTGGGCGATGGCCCAGGGGACCACGCACGCAGCGCCGCCGCGTTCCTCACGGGAGCTCACCCCTATAAAACTGCAGGAAGCCGAATCCGCGCTGGTCGAAGCATCGATCAGATCCTCGCCGACCATTATGGACGATCCACGCGACTTCCTTCGATCGAACTGGGAACCGAAGAAGGTCGATCGGCAGGATCGTGCGATTCCGGCTACGCATGCGCCTACTCGAACAACATTTCTTGGCGCACCCCTTCCCAACCAATGGCGAAAGAAATCGATCCAAGAAAAGCTTTTGAGCGGCTGTTTGGAAGCCCCAGCGAAGCAGCAGCCAGCAAGTCGCGTATCGCTCTGCGGCAAAGCGTCCTGGATATGGTCTCCGATCAGTCGAAGAAACTTCAGGGGCGCATCTCCATCGAAGATCGTCCCAAGCTGGAAGAATACTTCGAAAGCGTGCGGGAAATCGAACGCCGTCTGGAACGAAGCAGTCAACCGGTCGATCTCTCGGGCATCGATGCAAAAATCCCAGAACAGATTCCAGCCAATTACGGCGATCATATCCGTGTGATGTACGATTTAATGGTGCTTGCCTTCCAGACAGATACCACTCGTCTGGCCACCTTCATGCTGGCTAACGAAGGTTCCAATAAGACCTTCCCGATGATCGAAGTCAAAGAAGGCCATCACGAACTTTCGCACCATCAGAACGACCAAGACAAAATCGACAAGATCGCCAAGATCGACCGGTACTACTCAGATCAATTTGGCTACTTCCTAAAGAAGATGAAAGCGACTTCAGACGGCGATTCGAATCTTCTAGATAACTCCCTGATCGTCTACGGCGGCGCCATCAGCGATGGAAACCGTCACGACCACAACAACCTGCCTCTGTTGCTTGCCGGTAAGGCTGGTGGGAAAGTTCAACCGGGACGCCTGATCCGCTACCAGGACCAACCTCTAAACAACCTCTTCCTCACCATGCTGTCGATGGTTGGTATCGAAGAAGAGCGATTTGGGGACAGCACCGGAAAACTGTCGGGCCTGGACGGCTAAGAGCGCAAGGGAAAGGATATGAGACCGAAGTGTCTATGAGCCGATCCGATCTTACCTTCCCCAATGGAAAGGGATGTCGTCGCGATGCCCAAACTTCTGGTGACCGGATCCTCGGGGCTTGTCGGTTCAGAAGTCAGTCAGCATTTCGATCAGCTGAACTGGTCGGTCCATGGCGTCGACAACAACGCTCGAGCTGAATTCTTTGGTCCTGCGGGAGACACCCGCTGGAATCAGGCCAGGTTGCTGCGGGAACTGAAAAACTTCCGCCACCACGAACTCGATATTCGCGATCGCGAAGGGATCGCGAGGCTGATCCGCCAGATCCAGCCCCATGCAATCGTCCATACGGCGTCTCAGCCCTCCCACGACCTGGCCGCCAAGATCCCTTACGTTGACTTCGATACCAATGCCGTTGGAACTCTGAATCTATTGGAAGCCGTTCGCCTGCATTCCCCTGATGCCGTCTTCGTCCACCTGTCGACCAATAAGGTCTATGGCGATGCGCCCAACCGAATCCTGATGAAGGAGACGCCAACGCGTTGGGACTACGCAGACCGGAACTTTCAGGACGGGATCACCGAAGAGTTTCCGATCGATCAGTCGAAGCATTCACTTTTTGGTGCTTCCAAACTAGCTGCCGATATCCTGGTTCAGGAGTATGGCAGATACTTCGGCCTTCCATGCTGCTGCCTTCGTGGTGGATGCTTGACCGGGCCGAATCACTCGGGCGTCGAGCTGCATGGTTTCCTGAGTTACCTGATCCGCTGCAACGTGCAGCAGATCCCGTACACAATTTATGGCTATCAGGGGAAGCAGGTGCGCGACAACATCCATTCACGCGATGTCGCGCTCTTCATCGAGGCGTTCATCCAGTCGCCGCGGCGTGGTGAGGTGTATAACCTGGGTGGCGGGCGGCAGAACAGCTGTTCGATCCTTGAGGCGTTCGAGCGGATCGAGCGGATTTCGGGAAAGAAAATGATCTACCGATATTTGGATCAACCCCGTGAAGCCGATCACATTTGCTACATCAGCGATCTTTCGAAAATTCGAAGTCACTTCCCTGACTGGCGAGTCACCAAGAGTTTGGATGACATTTTTTCAGAGATCTATGACTCCTGGAAAATGCGCGGGACCTAACGCTACGTTTTCATTACTCAATCATTCCCAGGGCGTTGCCCTGGGCTATCCCATTGGGCCGCGTTGCGACCTACTACGTTAAGTTCTAGGCGTTGGAATAACCCCCAGGGCGTTGCCCTGGGCTATCCCATTGGGCCGCGTTGCGGCCGTTGATACCAAATCCAATGCGATGGAATATCACTCATTCCTTCCAGTGTCACGGATGGCAATTGGTTCGACCCAACCGTAAAAAAGTCAGAGGAGAATCGGATCGACCACATGACCATGCACATCGGTTAGCCGACGGTCGATCCCATTCTGCCGGACGGTTAACTGCTTGTGATCAATCCCCAGTAAATGAAGGATCGTGGCATGCAAGTCGTAACACCACGTTTTCCCTTCGACTGCCTGATAGCCCCAGTCGTCGCTGGCACCATAAGAAACACCCGGCCGAATACCAGCACCCCATAGCCATGTGACGAAGCTGCCGCCATTGTGATCGCGGCCCAGACTCCCCTGAGCGAAAGGAGTCCTGCCAAACTCGGTAGTCCAGATCACCAGAGTGTCTTCATCCAGCCCCCGCGACTTCAGATCCCGTAGAAGCCCGGCGATAGGCAGGTCGACACTCTCGGCCATCGGAGGCAACTCGGTCAGAATGTTGCCATGATTGTCCCAATTGTTGACCGCACCCTGAGGCCCGCTCCACACCTGCACAAACCGCACCCCTCGCTCCACCATCCGCCGCGCTAACAAGCATCGCCTTCCGAAATCGCTGGTTGCTGGCCGATCCAGACCATAGGCTCGCTGAGTCGCAGCAGTCTCTTGGTCCATCGCAAACGTTTCAGGCGCCGACAACTGCATCTTCGCTGCCAGTTCATAACTTCCAATCCTGGCATCCAATCGCGAATCTCCGCGATGCTGTTGCGCATGCCGCCGGTTGATCGCATGAAGCAACGCCAAAGAATCCGCATCCGATGATGCGTTGGCAAAAGGAAACGACTCGTCGGGCTTAAGATCCGGAATCGGATTCTTCGAAGATGCATCAATCAATACACCTTCGTGGATCGAGGGAAGAAACCCTGCGCTAAAGCACCCCTTCTGGTTGTAGGGAAGACCTCGCGCATCTGGCAACACTACGAAGGTCGGCAGATTGTCGACCAGATTCCCGAGTGCATAGGATATCCACGCTCCCATGCAGGGAAAGCCAGGCAGCAGGAAACCACTGTTCATCATGTAGGTACCAGGACCATGCACGTTGGTCTTGGTGGTCATCGCCATAAGGAAAGCCATCTCGTCAACCAGCTTGGCCTGCTCCGGAAACACACTACTGACCCATCGCCCCGACTGACCGTGCCTAGCAAAGCGAAACGGGCTTTTCATGATCGCACCCGCCGGTGCAGTAAATCCCTCCGGCTTCTCCTTTGGACCCAGCATCTGACCATCCAGCCGCTCCAATTGCGGCTTGTAGTCGAACGTATCCATCGGACTGGCCCCACCCGTCATAAACAACTGGATGATCCGCTTGACCTTCGGCTTGGGCGCCTCGGTCACTCGATCCGGCTGCGATAAGGATGCCCCCGCAAAAATTGAGGATTCCCGTGCGAGCAGATCGGCGAGGGCCAAGCCCCCGAAACCATGCCCTGCTTGCAACAGCAAACTGCGTCGACTGGTCCGCTCGCTTCCCATCCCTATCAACCTCCTGATCATCCACACCAACTCAGGGAACAAAGAGCAGCTCGTTCGCGTTCAACAGCACACGGCACAGCGCAGCCAAGCCCCGTCTCTCCACCAGTCCCGCCATCTCCTCCAGCTCCACTGCAGTCGGCTCCCTGCCAAATGCCCTCCAAGTCGCAGCGGTCACCTGCCCTCTCAGCTCCGGCACCTCCCCCGCAATCGACTCGGCCATCCGCTCACTGTGTACCAACATGAAACGATGATTGAAAAGAGCTAGCGCCTGCATCGGGGACGCAGAAAAGCCGCGCGTGGGTGCCAGCAGACCGAGATCGGGAAAATCCAGCGATGCCATAAAGGGATCAGGAATCCCTCGCCACACATAGCGGTAAATCGTTCGGCGAAATGCTGCAGGTGAATTCCAATCGAAGCTGTCGTAATCGAGCTTCGGAGTCGACTGGGGACCAGGCGACTGACGGAACTGCTGAATCGACGGACCTCCCATAGTCGTATCCAAACTATCAGAGATTGCCATCACCCAATCGCGATAGGCATCGGCATCCAACCTGCGCCGATATTGTCGCCATAGCAGCCGGTTCTCGCCATCCACCATAGCGGCCTCAGAACGATCCTCAGAAGCCTGCTGGTAGGTATGGCTGGTAACGATCAGTCGATGCAGCTTCTTCAGTGATCCCTCGGCCTCATCGCGAAACCAAATCGCCAGCCAGTCGAGCAGCTCGGGGTGCGAAGGGACTCCTCCCATCCGCCCCAGGTCGCCCGGCGTATCGCAAATCCCTCTCCCGAAGTGATGATGCCAGATGCGATTGACTATGCTGCGCCAGGTCAGCGGATTCTCTCGATGCGCAATCCATTCGGCCAGCGCAGCGCGTCTTGCCGATTCAGGCAGATCTTCCCCCCCAGCAAACCGTGAGGGCAACCAATCGATCGCCTCGAACGCACCCGGTGCTACCCGATGCAATGGCTTTCCAATCTCTCCTCGCTGCAGAAAATGAACCGGGCTTGGCTGATCCAATCGCCCGTCCTGTTCATTTCCATTGCCAGTCGGAATTTTGACCGATCTTCCTACCGCATAGACACGCTGTCGCTCCGGTAGCTCGGAAATCTCTCTTTCGATCTCCTGCTGCAAGACCCACGATCCCAGCGTCAATCGATCTTCTTGCGAAAGATCCGATTCGGCTTGCTTCAGCAGCTTTGCTATGTCACTTGGGAGAACCATCGCCTGATCCGCTGGCCCATCCGTCACCAAAAGACGCAGGCAACCGATGGTGTGGGATCCACCGTGCAACTGACGCAGCAAAACGGTCCACACCATCCCCGATGCCACCTCCACCGGCTTCGACAATTCAAAAACGGCAGCGTGCGGCTGTCCAACCGAAGGATGAATTCCCCAGGCCGTCTTCGGATTGCCATCGATGGCGTGATCGATCGTCCACCCGTCCTGATTGAAGTCAGCAGTCGCTCGCGAGATCGATTGAGCATGAGCTGTGGCTTCACCTGGCGAAAAGGCCAGCACCTGAACTTCGGAAAGATGAAGGTTGCCGTTCTGACACCTGCCTGGCCCACGCATCGGAAGAGATTCTTGCGGAGCCACCTCCAGACGCAAGGCTGTTAATTGCTTGCGATCGGTTTGAAAAGTCAATGTGTACGTATCAATCTCGGGGTTATGGCCGCTGGCCAACAGAAATCCATCGGCCTGCTTGGTCAACGTCGCTCCCTCAGCCGACACAAAGGAGCTCATGGCAACTGGATGCCACTGGCTTTGCATTGCATATTTCTCTCGCCATCTCTGAACTCGACTCCACTGCTCGGCAGCTAACACATACTGGGGATCGCGTTCGACAGCCAATCGTCGCTGGGCTTCCAAGCTACTGCGGCGTGTCGCGATCTCGGGATCCGCATCGAATTCAACATCGCCCTTGAGCACCCCGGCAAAGACTGCCTGCAGAGCGTAATAGTCTTCCTGGCTAACCGGATCAAACTTGTGTGCGTGGCATCGTGCGCAGTTGGCAGTCACGCTGCAAAAGGCACTCATCGTCTGTGTCACCATGTCGTCTCGATCCATCGACGCGAACGTCATCGGTCCCGTGCTGTAGGTACTCAAGTCGAACGTCCCTGCGCCGAGGAATCCCAAAGCAGGCGTCAAATGCGTCGCCTGCGGTGCATCGTGGTCCATAGCCAATTGCTGCCGAATAAATTCACCCCAAGGCAGATCCCGGTTGAAAGCATCGATCAGATAGTCGCGAT
The DNA here is from genome assembly GCA_044337705.1 of Pirellulaceae bacterium. Lineage (GTDB taxonomy): Bacteria > Planctomycetota > Planctomycetia > Pirellulales > Pirellulaceae > JBEISR01. The sequence continues at coordinate 16,604 of JBIINB010000071.1, forward strand.
AAGGCCACGCATGATCGCGTCCCACATCATGCTCGAAGCCATGCGATTCGGCAAAGTGAATCGTGTCCATCCAATGGCGAGCCCAACGCTCCCCATATCGCGGAGAAGCCAACAACCGATCGACCAGCCGCTCATAGGCGACCGGCGATGGATCGGCCTCAAAGCGGTGTACTTCTTCCGGACTGGGTGGCAATCCAATCAGGTCATTGAACAACCGTCGGATTCGATCGCGCGGCGAGGCGACTGCTGACGGGGCAAGTCCAGCCTCGTTAAGTCGCTTGAAGACCCAGCGATCGATCGGATGATCATCCATAGGCATGCCGCCCCACCGCTCGGGCATCTGCCCAGTCTCCAACTTCCGAAGCGACCACCAATCCAATGGATCGCTTGCCTGCGGGGCTGACTGGCGAGGGTCATAGGCACCGCGCCGCACCCATTCCTCCAAGACTCCTCTTTCCTCCTCGGATAATGGCTCCTCTGGCGGCATCGCAAGCTGCGGGTCATCGCGACGCACCACTCGGATCAATAGGCTTTTATCAACCTCCTCCGGAACAATTGCCGGGCCGCGCCCGCCACCCTGCTCCCAGCCACTCCTCCAGTCGAGCGCCAGATCCCCTTCCATCAACCCCGCCGCATGGGAATGACAGCCAAAACAACGAGTCTCCAGGATCGGAACGACACGTTCTTGGAAGAACTTGGATTCAGATTCATCCTGTCCAAAAGTGACCGCGACTCTACCAGCCAACAGCAGCCACAGCCCCAGACAAAACGATCTACCCAGTAACTGGCAAATGCCGGACATGGGCGCTGCACCCCCACAAGACTTGGAACCAAAGGTCCTTCCGGAAGAATCCCCATAGGCCATCGAACCATGGTTCATTCTATCCGAGGAACCTTTAGCTCCGGCAAAAACGTCCCCCTGTGGAATTTAGCTATCGCTCCCGTTCATTGCAGGATCAACGAAACCCTGAATGAACACGCCGCCTCCCAGCCAACCATACTTTGGAAAAGACCGGGGCCAATTACAGGAGATTTCCCCGCCAAACTCAACGGAACCGTCAAAACTTACCGAGTTTACTCAACCGGAATCCTCGCGAGAACCGATACATCCCTTCTGGAGGCATATAAGGGGATCGACGGCAAGTCGACCTGCCAAGGCGTAGCCCGATTCCGCCTCATAAGATTTCACTCGGAGAAGTGACCGATGGTTCCCAAGCGTTCAAAATCCTGGATGCCGATCGGCATCGCTTTCGGACTTCTTGCGGGCTGGAGCCAACCTTGGGGCGACGGTCAATCGCTACTGGCACAGGAACTGCGCACAGGTCGTGGTGATGTTCGGAGCGCCTATGATGCGCCGGCTCAACCGAGCCGAAAGTCTGCCGTCCGCCCCGCGTCGGCCTCCCAAGCCGTCGCCGGCACGCGATCCTCCGGTCCTTCTGCCTCTCCTGCGAACCGCACTACCGGAAAGGCAACTGCCACGAAAAATCGGCGAAGTGCGACCCAAGGCGCGGCCGCCACGCCTGCTCGTCATGATCACCGACACGGTGTGGTCCAGGCAGGGTGTCCAGCTTGCGAGGCACAGAATGCTGCAAGTGGCATCGTCCATTCCGAGCCGATTCAGGAGGGGGTGAGCGATTCGGGTGAATTCCTCTACGAAACCGAAGGCCAGCTCATCGAACCGGGCTACACCGAAGCACCTGTTTATGGAGCCCCAGATCCAGAAGCTCCCGTTCTGATCGACCTCAGCATCGGTGGCGGAGGCCTGATCAATACCTTTTTCCGGCTCACCGAACGGATGTACTTCCGCACCGAAGGCGCTAGCTTCGAAGCCACCGGCATGGGGACGCCAGTCCTGCTGGCAACGGGCAATCCAGGATCTACCACGCTTTTCGGCAACCAGGTTCTCCATGAAGATGCCCAATCAGGTTACCGGCTGGCTGCCGGCTATTGGCTCGATCCATGCTTGGACCGTGCAATCGAGATTCGAGGGTTCAATGCAACCGAGTGGGAAACGAATTTCACTGCCGGTTCTCCTCAAACCGTCGCTCGTCCCTTCAATCAACTCAATCCCAACCAGCCCAACCGTCTAGTCGTCTCGGAAGGTGCCGTGACCGGCAGTGCATCAGTCCAGGCCAGTTCCCAAGTCTGGGGTGGTGACATTCTGCTGCGTCGCAAACTCTTTCAGGCCGAGGGTCTTCGTTGGGACCTACTGCTTGGATACCAGGGTCTGCGGCTGGAAGATCGCTTGACGATCCAAAGCAACACCAACGATTCGATCAACGTGCTTCAGGTCAAAGACCATTTTGCAACCGAGAATAGCTATGACGCAGGAACGATCGGCTTGCAGCGGTTCTCCCGCTGGGGCAACTGGTCGCTGGATCTCCAATTCAAAATGGGACTTGGAAATCTGAACCGCGTCGTCACCATCGCAGGTCAACGGTCGATCAACGGAACCATCGAATCCCAAGGTCTGCTGGCTCGAAACACCAACGCAGGCGTCTACGACGACGACACCTTCGTCGTCAGTCCCGAGTTTGGGGTCTCTCTGGGATATCGACTCACCCGCAATTTCGACCTGACCTTCGGCTACAACTATCTCTCACTGACCAGCCTAGTACGAGCCTCCGAGCAGATCGATCCAAGTCTGCAGGTCGACCTGAACAACCCCTTCCAGGCTGTGGCTCCCAGATACCAGCAGAGAGAGTCCGACTACAGTCTGCAGGCAGGACTCATTGGACTGCAGTGGCGGTACTAAGCTAACTGAATCGAACGAAGACATTTGTTTCCAGATCGAAGATAGAGAATCCGGAAACTTTAAAAGCATGAAGAAATACCCAGGGGGCGGGTATGCCGGGGCCGAAAGGCCCCGGCATTTTCTATTGTAGGACCAGCCACCTGATTAGCGTTTGACGACCCAAATGTTTCGGTAGACTACTGGGTTGCCGTGTCCCTGCAAATACAGGGGACCATTACCTGGCCCTTCGGGATCCTTCCCAGGCGTCCCGTTCTTCAGTTCCAAGTCGTCGTGGATCTTGATGCCATTGTGCAGAATGGTCGCTCGTGCGTTCTTGATCTTCTTTCCCTCTGCATCGTACCGCGCGGCCTGGAATTCGATGTCGTAGGTCTGCCAGGTGAGCGGAGGGTAGCACATATTCACGCGAGGCTTGGCGATCGAGTAGATGCCACCACACTCGTTGTTCTCACCGGAAAGTCCGAAAGAATCCAGCACCTGCAGTTCGTATCGGCCTTGCATGTAGACGCCCGAATTCCCTCGGTCCTGCCCACGTCCTTTCGGCTTGAAGGGGGTCATGAACTCCAGATGCAGAAAGTGATCACCGAGTGTCTCTTTGGAGGTGCAATCAGCCTGCAGGTATCCCTCAGGCGACAATTTGCCGTTCTGGAAGGCATCCGCATTCTTCCCATCGAACAACACCAGCGCCCCGGCTGGAGGCTTGCTCCCCATCGAAGGACTCACCCGCTCGATCTTTGTCAACTTACCAAGAGGCTGCCCGGAGGAATCCATGACATGCAGTTGCTTGTCCTTGATCTCAAAGGTGAATTCATCTTTGGCAGCGATTACCTTGCCATTTTCGGTTCGGAACTCGATTCGCCGGACCTCCTCCCCCGGCTCATAGCCGTCCCCCGGAAGCCCCAATCGATAGCCTGCTGATTCGTACCTCCCATCCCCGAGGGCGATCACCTGAGCTCCCCATTTCTCCTGGTTCGCATCGATGATTCCGGAATACTCCCCTTGGATTGCATAATCCACTGGTGCATCCGCCACCTTCAGGTAGATCCCATCCTCCCCATAAGCAATCGGCGTTGCCAACATCGCCAATACCAAGCCTAAAATCCTTTGTCTCATCGCCCGTTTTCCTTCGATGGTGTGATTACAAACTACGACTTGCTGAGCTTCTGGGCATGACCATGTCATGCTCAGAAAGTTTTCATGAAAGCTATCATCAACTACTTCTTCTTTAGCGTTTCCAAATAGGCTACCAGATCGACCAGATCCCCTTCCGAAAGCGCCTCATGAAGATTGTCCGGCATCAAGGACTTGTCGCTCTTCTTGATTTCCTGGATCTCCGTCTTGGACAGTTTCCGATCAATTCCTTTGGCATCGCGGAGGATGACCTCGTCGCCAGTTTCGTTGATCTTCAGACCGGTGACCACCGAGTCATCATCGAGTAAAGCAACATAGGCTTCGTAGTTGTGACTGATCCCTGCGCTCGGCTCCAAGATCGATACAAAAAACGCCTCTCGCGACAGCTTGGTACCAATTTCGCTGAGGTCAGGCCCAACATTCTTCCCACCTCCCTGTACCTGGTGACACTGCGCGCAGGTCCCGGCGGTATCAAAGACCTTCTTCCCTTGCTCTGGATTCCCCTGACGACTTGCCAGTTGAGCGATCGGCGGGAGGGCTGCTCCCGACGCCTTCTTGGCTGGAAACAGCTGCTCAGACTCCTTGCGTACTACCTCGTCCTTGGACTGCCGCATCGCAGCAGAGACCATCACCTTCGCCTCCGCAGGGAGTCGATTTTCCTGCGCCAATTTCAACAGCTGTCGCTGTCCATCGGGGGTTCTCGCAAGGCCTTCGGCCGCATCGATGCGTGCCTGTGTGGGAGATAGAGGATTCACCAGCCATTCGCTAAGCAACTTGCGGGCATCCGGTCGATTGCTTTGCGCCAGCAACCGAGTCCAGAGAAGCGCCTTTGGGGATTCCGGAGCTGCGATAAAGGCCTGTGCGATGGTATCGGCTTTACCATCTTCCAGTGCCAGATCGGTGGCCGAGATCCCCTCGGAGTTGACGCCAGATTTCTCCGCCATCGCCATAAATAGCTCACCAAATCCCTTCAGACCCAGCTTGCGCCCAAGCCGCACGGCTTCTTTGGGATCGTTTGATGATCGAAGTCTCGCGGATACCAGCTCTTGCAGTCCAGGAATTTTTCCTGCGGCATCCGGCCCCAATTTCGTCGCTGCGTAAACAGCCAACTCCACGTCTCGACGATCCGCAGGCTGGGCGCAGACTTCGGTCGCAATCGCGTGCCACGCTGCGTCCCGTTCTTTCGGATCCTGAAAATCGAAAGATCGAAGCATCGCATCTCGTTGGTTGGCCGACCACTTGGCGGAGGTCAACGATCGGACTAGCATCTCAGCCGCCTTGGGTGCTCGAGCCCTCCAGAGGATCTTTTTCCCAGCATCGCTGTTCCAGGCATCCGGGTACTTCGTCATCCAAGCATCCAAGCATTCCGCCCAGCGACGGCTTGCACCAATTCCGAGTGCTTCCAGCGCCCAGCGATCGGAAGGGTCCAATTCACTTGCAAGATCAGCCCAGTAACCTGGCATTTCATCCGAGTTGTCCTCGTGCAGGGCGATCGCAAGTTCGCGTCGCACCAGGGGCTGAGAGTCCTTCAGTAGCTTTGGCATCCAGTTGGATGAAGGAAGCTTCAGCTGCCGCGCCAGTCGGATGCCGATCGCACGGATCTCCGGATCTTGATGCGCAATGGCGGCCTTTACGGTGGATTCCCCTTGCCCAGGCAGCTTCCCCATCAGCCACCAGGCCCTAGCCCTCGCTCGGCTTTCGTCTCCTACTGCCAGTTTCTTCAGCGCTGGCAAAGCCTTATCACCCATCGCCAAGATCGCCATCCAGGCTCGGAAGCGGACTTCCTGATTTGGGCTGGCCAGGGCTTCTACGGCACCTTCAGCAGTCGATAGATCGAACTTGGGGACATGGTATGCAGTGCCTGGAGGCGCGATGCGGAACAGACGCCCGCGTTCCATATCCTGCATCGCATGGCCGCCCACCCCCGGATCGTACCAGTCGGTCACGTAAAGCGATCCATCGGGTGCAACGCAGACATCAGCAGGGCGGAACCAGCGATCGCGGCTTCCGGTCAACAGCGGCACCATCGAGGCTTGATACCCAGCCCCCTGTGGCTCGACCGGATAAGCTCGCACCACATTCGGTCCTGCGTCGCAATGAATCACCTGATCCCAGAACACCCGTGGCAGAAGCCTTCCCTCATAGACGGTGATTCCTGTAGGCGATCCAGCGCCTGTGATCAACATCGTCGGAACAACTCCCGGGTCATTCAAATGCCAGTGACGCTGCGGCACCTCTGATTCCCACCCAATCCTCTCTGCTTGCCATCCCTCACCGGTCATCTCATCGACATAACCGAAGTTTCCAAACTCCATCACGTAGTTGATGCGCGTTGCTCGGTTTCCATCGTCGTCATTATCGGACTGCCAAAGCGTTCCAAGCGAATCGACTGCTACCTCATAGTTGTTGCGGAAGTTGTGGCCAAGGACTTCCATATCGGTGAAGTCCAGATTGCAACGAAACACCATTCCCTGCCGATAAGGACTCCCGGAATCGTTGATCGGTCGGCCCCAGCGATCCTTCACCGGGTTCCCTGCGGCATCGTGCATCGCACGCCCCGTATTCCCAAAATTCCAATACAACTTGCCATCCGGGCCAAAGACGAAGCTGTGGTTCGAATGGTCGTGCTGAGGCTGACCGGTCTTGGTAAATACAGCTTCCTTCTTGTCCGGCCTGTCGTCTCCGTCGGTATCGGTGAATACCCAGACGTTGGGCGCAGCACTGACAATCACCTGGTTCCCCAGAATGCAGATCCCCATCGCCGAGTCGACTTCGGGCCCCTGGTAGTACACCTTGGATTGATCCATTACCCCATCGTGATCGGTATCTTCCAAAATCAGGATCCGATCACCCTCAGGCCGCTCCCCATTATGCCCCCGATAGTTGACCACCTCGCACACCCACACGCGTCCGCGGTAATCGATATCCAAGTTGGTGAGACTCTTCAGGTCCGGCTCCGAAGCGGCTAGCGTCACTTCGAGGCCATCGAAAACATCCAGTCCGGCTGTGGCGAATTCCGGGTCGCGAAGCAGATTGGAGTCGACCGATTGATTGGTTGGCGGAGCGTCTGCATAGATGGCGAACTGAAGGCTGCTGGTTTGCCCGCCATTCTGAGAGGCTCCCCCAAAGTCGATCGCAACCGCGCCCTGAAATCGATCGAATCCCTCCGGCAGATCAAACTCCA
>JBIINB010000010.1:0-67361 GCA_044337705.1 Pirellulaceae bacterium
GACCGCATCGGCGTGCGAGGGTTCCATCGAGCCCGACCAGTTCGGCCATCATGCCGGACAGGAAGGCAACTTCCACGCTGTGGCGAAGCACATTCTGGCTGTAGCTGGTTCGGAAGTGGAGACGTCCAAGCATTTGGAGGACTTTTTCGTGGAGACCACCGATATTGGTTTCCTCGGCTGCTTCCATTCCCTTCTTGCGGACGTACTGATCTATTTCCTTCTCGGTCTGCGCGACGATTTCTTCGATGCGAGTTGGATGGATGCGTCCGTCGGAGATGAGTTTCTCGAGTGATTGCCTAGCCACTTCCCTTCGGACCGGATCGAACCCACTGACGATCACGACACCCGGCGTGTCGTCAATGATGATGTCGATCCCCGTTGCTTTTTCGAAAGCGCGGATGTTGCGTCCTTCACGGCCGATGATTCGGCCTTTCATGTCATCGGTTGGAATATCGACGGTGCTGGTGGTGGAATCTGCGGTGTGGGACGATGCATATCGCTGCATGGTGGTCAGCAGGATGTCCTGCGCCTTCTGCTCGGCCGACTCCGCGATGCGACGCTGGTGTTTGAGAATGACATTCCCCATCTCGCTTTGAAGCTCCTGCTCCAGTTTGCTCATCAGCTGCTTAGCGGCTTCGTCTCGGGACAGTCCGCTGAGCCGCTGCAGTTCGCCGATCTGCTGCTGGTTGAGTCGCTGAAATTCGTCGAGGCGTTTCTGGGTTTCCTCGAGCCTTTCGGTCAGCTTGCGTTGCGTCGTTTCCACAACGCGTTCCTGTTTCTTCAGGTCGGAGGCCTGTTGCTGGAGCGATTCCTCGCGGCGGATGGTTGCTGTTTCGCGGTCGCGGAGAGCATCCCTGGCCGCCTGGAGATCGCTCTCGGCCTTACGCTGCTGTTCCAGAGCCTTTGCCTTCGCTTCCAGTTCGGCTTCCCGAACGACGTTTCCCGCTTCCAGTTTGGCTTGATCAAGGAGAGTTCGGGACTGCGTCCTGGCGTCGGCTCCCTGCAGCTTATTCCAGATGTAGATCGCAACGGCACCTGCGATTGCGGCGGCCACGTAGCCGACTGCTTGCAACGACTCATTGGCGGCCAGGGGAAGCCAATCGGGAAGGTCATGCCATGGAAATGTCAAAGTGAGCATCGGTACGGACTCCCAGCATCCATCGGTGCTGGTGGCCAACCGAAAAGGTATCCATCAAGTTCCTGCTGGGCAGGAAGTCAGGTTCGCAGATCCTTCCATTGGCGGATCAGGGGTGTTGCTTCCCCTTCCATTCCAACGACGTCTCGACGGAGGGCAAGTTCCTACCAAAAGGTCAGGCAGAACCGTCGTGCCTGAATGCCCGTTGGTGCGACCGCTGCTTCCCTGAATGGCGGAAGGCAGAATCGGGACAGATCGTGTGAGCGATGTCGGCTGCGTTTATGATCCGAGTCGATGAAGCTCCTCAACCGCAGTGGCTTCCCTGCACCACCGAGGCGATTCCGAGCAGAGGGGGAGTGATCGCGAATCGGTTCGAGATCCACCACCTTCATGGCTCGCCACGAAAGGTCATTGGAATCGAGGTTTCCGTCACGCGGAATCCCTTTCGCCGGGCTGGAAGCCGGGCAATCGAGAATTCCGTCCAGGCGTCGTCAATATGGATGATGTAACAAAGGATGGGAACCGGACCATGATGGAGACCCTTAGCAGAGCTACCAGCACCGTCGTCAAGTTATGGAATCGGCGACGAAGAAAACAAGCCAACTGAAGGCGTTTGCTTGCTGGAGAAGACAACTTCATCCAACCCGTCACCGCAACCAGCAGTGTACCATGATTGACTGCCCGTACAAGATGAGGGCCGGGTAGCCCTGCGGCTCGAGGGCTGGGGGTAAAACGGCGATTTCCGTAGGAGCCAGCAGCATTCCATCATGGTTTCCAAGAGACGAAACACCAAGGAAGAAGGCACTAGGGACCGGGACGGCGAGTCGATGATCGCCGTCGACTCCATGCGGCGAGCCCTGCTGGACTGGTACCAGCTGCACCAGCGGCGATTGCCTTGGCGACAGACCACCGATCCCTATGCTATCTGGGTCAGTGAGATCATGCTGCAGCAGACCCAGGTGGCGACGGTGCTTGGGTACTTTGAGAGGTTTTTAGAACGTTTTCCCACGATCGAAGCCTTGGCCAATGCCGATCTGTCCGATGTGCATCGCCTTTGGGAAGGTTTGGGGTATTATCGCCGAGCGACGCAGATGCACGAGGCGGCCAAGCGGATTGAGCGGGAGTATGGAGGCCGATTTCCGGACCGTTGGGATGAGGTCCGCCAGTTGCCTGGCATCGGTCGCTACACTGCGTCGGCCATCGTGTCATTCGCCTGGGACCAGCCCTATTCGATACTCGAGGCCAACACCCAGCGATTGTATGCTCGGTATATCGCCTGGGAGGAGCCATTAGCGACAGCTCGTTCGCAGAAAATGCTCCTGCAATTTGCCGACCGCTTGGTGGTCGCTCAGGGGATGGGCCAGATCAACCATGCCCTGATGGATCTGGGTGCGATGGTCTGTACTCCCAGGAAGCCAGGCTGTCCGGCGTGCCCCATTCAGCGATGGTGTGGTGCGCATCGGCTGGGTAAGGTCGATCGTATTCCTGCGGCCAAGCCACCTAAGGTCTATACAGAGTTGGAGGAGTGGGTGCTGCTGGTGGTCGATCGCAGGGGGCGATGGCTGGTGCGTCAATGTGGGGAGGGAGAGCGATGGGCGGGTCTTTTTGATTTTCCCCGCTTCGATCTGACAGGCCGGGAAAGTCCGAAGGAGCAGCATCAGGCGATTGCAGAACAGGCTGGCAGGATGTTTGGCCGTGGCCTGATCCCTGTGGAACCTGTAGGCAGCCTGCGCCATGCGGTGACCCGCTATCGGATCGAGCTTTCGGTTTGGACAGGGCGGCCTCTGGCCGGCCGTTGGAGGACAAACGCCGATCTGCTTTGGGCCGCCCCTGAAGAGCTTGCCAAACTGCCATTCAGTTCCAGCGGCCGGAAGATTGCCAAGTGGATCTGCGACGGGAAAGTTCGGGGCCACAAGCTTTCGTAACGCGGGGGTCATCCTGCCCCAGGCAGATGGTCGGTGGTCCACTGGCCATCGACGCAGCGCCAGGTTTGGCCGGTGGGGTTCCGATCTCGCAGCACCCAAGGGAGCCTGGACTGTCGCACGGAATCGTAGCTGGTCAGTTTGGCGAAGCGACCGATGGAGGTGGGGATGCCGACGGCGGTGAAGCCTGGATGGCCGGTGCTGGGATATGGGCCTCCGTGATTCATCGCTGGGCTGACTGCGACTCCCGTAGGCATCTTATCATTGAGCAACCTGCCGACCCGATGAGCCAGAAGGGGTGCCAGAATCGAGTACGACTCGTCGTCGCTCCCCTGAGTATCGGAGTAGATACAGCCGGTGAGGTTGCCTTCGAGTTGGAGGAGGATCTGTTGGAGTTGAGAGATGGAGGAAGCGACGACGACAAGAGCGGCATTGCCGAAGATTTCCGTCTGAAACATCTCTGGATCATTCAGGAACTGGGTTCCGGTGATTCTCAGCAGGGTGTTGGCGCAGCAGCAACGGCCACCCTCTACCGCCGGTGCTGCAGCGGTCAGCCGCTTGGCCCCAGCCTGCTCCAGAAGAGAGATCCCCTGCTGGAGGCTTTTTTGGACATTTCGAGACAACAGGGTACCGACGGGAGCTGCTTGATATCGATCTGCGAGTTTTCCGACCCATTGTTCGCTGGCCTGGCTGTCCAGCAACAGAAGAAGGCCAGGGTTGGTGCAGAACTGACCGGTCCCCATTAATCCGCTGGTGACGTACTCATCCAGTAGAGCATCGCCACGCTGCTGGATGGCGCCAGGCAGCAGCACTACCGGATTGACACTGGAGAGTTCCAGGTAGATCGGTTTCCCGGCGCGGTCAGCCACTTCTTTTAGAACCAGTCCGGCGTGGCGTGAGCCGGTGTAGCCGGTGGCGCCGATGCGAGGATCGGAAACCAACCGAGCGCCATCCTCGTGGCTGGTGCGGTAGATCAACTGAATCGTTGCCGAGGGAAGTCCCGTCTGCCGGATCGCCGATTCGGCCAGTCTCGCGAAGCGAAGCGTCGTGCCGGGATGTCCGGTATTCGCCTTGGCGATCACCGGGCAACCGGCCGCGATCGCAGCGGCGAAGTCGCCTCCAGAGATACTGCCGAAGGCAAAGGGGAAATTGTTCGGCCCGAAGACGGCTACCGGACCGAGTGGTTCAAGGCACGAGCGGATGTTCAGCTTGGTATCGATGATCGGCTGAGACCAGGAGCCGGTTTGAGCGGCCTTGGCGGCCAGCCGGAGTTGGTTGGTGGTGCGTGGCAGTTCGACATCTTTCAGTCGCGGGGCCTTGGCCAGAGCCGTTTCCCGATGCGCGATCTCCACAAGCCCTTCCGCGTCGGCGTCGATCGCGTCGGCGTAGGCCAGCAGAAAGTCCGACAGCGCGTCGGGGCCAAGCTGCCGGAGTTCCCAAAATGCATCGACGGCTGCGTCCAGTGCAAGATCGCAATCGGCCCAGGAGCTGATGGGAAAGTGCGATTCGATCGGCAGCCCGGTGCTGGGGTCCAGCGCCTGAAAGGCAGCCTGTCCATCGACCTGACGCCACTGTCCTGCAATCCATACCGGTTCGGTAGCCATAGCCAATATTCCTTTCCTGTGGCAGAAGGTTCTCGTCGGCCACTTACGTCTATTTCCATGCGATCTGTCGACAGCCAGTGGCCCGCGTCTGGTCAGGCCGATGGGACAGGATCCTGCACGATGGGATTGCTGAGCGTTCCGATGCCGTCGATGGTGATTTCCACTAGGTCTCCCGACTGCAGGGTGAAGGGAGGATCTGGGACGATCCCAGTGCCTGTCAGCAGAATGGCGCCGTCGGGGAAGTCGTTCTCGCGGCCAAGCCAAGAGATGAGGTCTTCGAAGGTTCTGGCCATCGCCGAGATCTGTGTGGTTCCTTCAAATACCGATGCACCTTGGCGGTGGATCTTCAGCGAGATACCGATCTGGTCGCGTGGCGGCATCGCAGGTGCCAGAGTGATCCAGGGGCCAAGACCACAGCACTGCCGATAGACTTTCGCCTGAGGCAGATAGAGCGGATTTTCCCCTTCGATGTCTCGCGAGCTCATGTCGTTGCCGATCGTGTAGCCGACCAGCTTCATCTGAGGAGAGAGCACAAGCGCCAGTTCCGGTTCCGGAACATTCCATGTTGCGTCAAAGCGAATGCGCAGAGGCTGTCCAGGCCCGCTGCATCGCCCTGGCGTTGCCTTCATGAAGAGTTCGGGGCGAGGCGACTGGTAGACGCGCCAGTAGCAGTCGGCCGCAGCTTCCGATTCCTCCATCCTCGCTTTCTGCGATCGTTTGTAGGTGACCCCCGCAGCCCACACCTCCTGGCGATCGATCGGAGGCAGCCACTGCACTTGGTCGATCGGGATCGCCGAGGAATCGGTTTTCAGACCTCCGACCGCAGCGACCGGATCGCTGGCCGAAAGCAGCGACGAAAGATCGCTCAGGGATCGATCGCCAAGCAGTCGCACTTGGCCCTCTTCCACCAGCACCACCCGAGGCGCCTGGTCCCAGACGATTTTTCCCAGTCGCATTTGTTGCCTTTCCGGTCTGAGTGTGCAAAGCATCGATGGGGCTGCCCGTATCAGCTTCCTGTCGCCCGGCATGCGATGCCAACCGCTTTCGAATCCTCTTGCCAGATGGTAGCCGACAACACCATCAGAGAGCTATGGGGGGTGTCTCTGGCCACTTTGAGAAGGCTGATTTTTCAGCCGTTTTGTCGATCCCCGGCAGGCTGCTCAGGTCGATCACTCGGAAGCGCCTAGCACGATGGGAATGGTCATCTGACGTCCTTCGCGGATGATCGACACCTGCACTTGGTCCCCCGCCTTTCGGCTTTCAATCAGCGCCAGTAGATCGTCCACCTTGGTGATTCGCTGGCCGTCGATACCGATGATCAGGTCGGCCGAGCTGGGGTCGATCACTTCCTGTTCGAAGAGGATCCCAGCGCGTCGCCCCGAGCTCTTTTTCATCTGAAAACCGCGGATCCCTGCCTGATCGGCCGGCCCTCCAGGAGTCACCTTGACCACCAGCAGGCCCAACGCCTCCTTCGTCTCATAGATGCGCGTAATTCCGATCGTCGGACGAATCACTCGGCCGCTGGAGATCAACTGGGGGACGACGCGCCGAATCGTGTTGGACGGGATCGAGAAGCCGATACCGGCGCTGTCACCGGTGCTGGTGGCAATCGCCGTGTTCATCCCGATCAATTCGCCCTGGGAATTCAGAAGGGGGCCACCGGAGTTCCCTTGGTTGAGCGCCGCGTTGATCTGGATGATCGAGCGCATCGTGCGGTTGCTTCGGGAAGGAAGCTGGCGATTGAGGCTGGAAATGATGCCGTCGCTAAGCGTCCGCTCCAGTCCAAAAGGATTTCCGATCGCCAGGATCCTCTGGCCGACACGAAGCTGGCTGGAATCTCCTAATGGAATCGGATGCAGCAGTTCGACGGGTGCGTTGATCTTCAGCACCGCGATATCGTTGTCGGGATCCTGCCCAACCCGCTCGGCCGGATACGATTCACCATGGGCCAAAGTCACCTGAATGTCACGCGCATCTTCGATGACATGGTAATTGGTCAAAACATGCCCTTGATGGTCCAGCACCGAACCGCTGCCGCTGCCAGCCACTGCGGAGAGCGTCAGAAAAGAGTCGCGAGAAATCGACTTGGTGGCGATGTAGACGACTCCCGTGTTGCAGCGATCGTAGACTTCGATGTTGATCCGTTCTTCCGGCGTCCACAGGTCCTGGGGGGCTGTCGAAAGAACGCTCCAGCTGGTATTCCCCTGGAGGCGATCCTGCGCGATCGACTGCGGCAACCAGGAACGAGAGGAAAAAGCCAAACCGATTGCCATCCCCAGACCGATCGCCGCTATCCAACGCATGGTACCGACCGCCATGTCGCACCTCTCGATGAACCTATTCTGAAGTATCCCCTCGCTCCATCGAGTCGGGGAGCCTGCTGCCGAGAAACTATAGCAATCGCCGCATTGGGGACCAATGCGAATTGAAGGTGGCAGAGAGTCACCGCACTGGGAAGTTTGCACTGGGGAGTTTGCATCGTCTGGAAGCGGGCCTGAATGGGCCCACCGTCTAGCCCATCACGCCCATGCTGTGGCGAGGTTCCCAGCCAAGCTATTCCACTATTTGTTTTCCAATTTTGTCGCGTGGATCCTACACCCCCGGGCTACCTCCATGAAATCCTAATGATTGCAATCCTTGGCTGGATTTCGGACGTGGCAGGACGAAACAGCTTCTGTCAGTCGATAGCGGTGGTGGCCTTTCGGCGCAGGGAGCAACCAGGATCCAGCTGAACCATCTGGACGATCTTAAAGCCTCGACAACGGCCGGGCTGGGGAATCTGGTCAGGCGATCAATTCATCGATCGGGTGGCCGTGGACATCTGTCAAACGACGATCGATTCCGTTGTTGCGGACGGTAAGCCGGGTATGGTCGATGCCGAGAAGCTTGAGAATCGTTGCATGGATATCGTAGACCTGGGTGGGGTGATCACGATCCAGTGGCTTGTAACCGAACGGGTCGCTTTCCCCCACGGTGATTCCGCCGCGAATACCGCCGCCGCATAACCAATTGGTGAAGACGAACGGATTGTGATCGCGACCGGTGCCACCTTGACTGGAGGGCATTCGGCCGAATTCGGTGGTCCAGAGGATCACGGTGTCTTCCAGCATGCCGCGTTGCCTCAGGTCCTCGATCAAGGCTGCAGTGGCAGTGGCCATTCCGAGCGCCAACGGGAAGTGGTCGCGCTGGACGTCTTCGTGGGAATCCCAATTCCTGCGAGGGAACCCATTGTCGTTACCGCTCCAGATCTGAACGAATCGAACCCCGCGTTCCAGGAGTCGCCGAGCGGCAAGGCATTTGGTGGCGAAATGATGGATTTCCTCGGGAACATTGATTTCCGCAGGCCAGGTCTTGGCAGGTTGATCGAGTCCGTAGAGCCGAAGGATATGTGCAGGTTCGTCCTGGAAACGAAGTGCTTCGGGCGCTGCCATTTGCATGCGAGCGGCAAGTTCGTAGCTTTCGATCCGTCCATCCAGGCGACTGTCCTCAGGCCGCTGGTTTGCATGGAGCTGGTTCAAACGGGAGAGGGTGGAAAGGGTCGCTGCCTCCGTCTCCTTGGAGATATAGTCGGCGGCCGGGTGTGGAAAGAGGTCGGCGATCGGGGTGGACCGGCCTGGGTAGATGATCGTCCCGCTGTGCTGTCCGGGAAGGAAGGCCGCATCCCAATTCTTGACGCCGTTGGAGGCGAAGCCACGGTGGTCCGGGAGGACGACAAAGGTCGGTAGGTTGTCGTTGAGTGATCCCAGGCCATAGCTGATCCACGAGCCCATGCCGGGGAAGCCGGGCAACTGGAACCCGGTGGCTTGAAGCAGTGTTCCCTGGGAATGGACGCCTGACTTGCCGACCATGTTGTGGACGAATGCCATCTGGTCGACCACGCGGCCTAGCGGAGCGACGGCATCGCTAAGCAATTTTCCCGAGCGGCCGTAGGGGCGGAAGTTCCAGATCGGTTTCAGCCAGGGGCCCAGGCCATTTTGGAAGGCTTCGACCGGTTCTCCAAAATCACTTGGCTGACCATGTCGACGCACCAGTTCCGGCTTGAAGTCGAAGAGGTCCAGATGGCTTGCCGCCCCGGCCATGAAGAGCTGTATCACCCGCTTAGCTCGGGGAGGAAAATCAGGAGGTCGAAGCGACGGATGGAGGCCAGGTTCTGCGGGGGCGCTTTGCAACGGGGTGTCGTGTTTCAGCAGGGAGGCCAGTGCCAGGCTGCCGAATCCCTGCCCCAGTTGGCTCCACAGCGTGCGACGGGATATCGCGGGTTGCTCAGTCGCCAGTGTGGCTAGGGTTCTCATGTCGGATCCTCTTGCGCTGCGTCCGGGCTGTCTGATTCTTCCGATGATAGCTTTGCCACCGCTCCAGGTCGATTCTTTTCGGAGCCCGCTGGCACTCCATCGATGGTAGGGAGAAACAGCAGGTTCTGACGGAATCGGGCTTGACATGGTTTCTGTAGCGTTTCTAGCATCCGCCTCGTTTCCGGCCGGTCGGTCTGGAGGGGATCGTGCCATGGGGTTGCGACCTGCTTATTCCCAACACTTGCTCCAAGTCATCCGTCTCGCCCAAGGCGTCTCCATCTATCTCCGCAACACGAAGGGATTTGTACGAATGAAGTATCGCGTCAAGCACATGGGCTTCCTCGCCTGCCTGGGGCTGATTCTCTCCAGCGGTGTGGGATGCAAGACGTCCTGGCAGATGCCGGGTAAGGATTTGTTCAGCTTCGGGAAGAAGCCATCGGAAGAAACCTTGGCGGGCAAGGGGCCGACCACAACGTATCCAGCCAGTCCTGCGTCGAAGTACTCACCGCAGCAGGTAGCCAGCGCCCCTAATGGCGCAAACCAGCAAGCGATGTACAACGCGACGGCACCGGCTGGTAGCACCGCACCGGCCGGCTACAGCGCCGCATCGGCAAACCCGATCGGTTCGGCGGCCGCAGCCAACGGGTATGCTGCAGGCTATCCGACTGGTCCTTACGGGACGCAGGGTTCGATGGCGCGAACTGGATCACTCCCCGGAAGCAGTGGTGCAACACCCGGGATGCCTGGGGCTGGATCACCGCAGGCTGGTGGTCCGGGCGGACTCTCGACGATGCCAGGCCCGTCACCGGCTCCTGCGGTGCCCAACTATCCGCAGGGCTATTCCACCGGCGGCTATTCCCCGGTTGGCTACGCACCAGCTTCCAGCCCAGCGCCCGGCAACCCGGCGGCTGCGCTCAGTTCTCCCTACCAGCCAGCTCGCAGCATGCCCCCAGCCGGACCGGCTGCTGGGGCGATGCCAGCCGGATTTGGAGCCCCGGTTTCGAATCCTCAGGGTATGCCCGCTATGATGCCTGGAGCGATGGGGGGTATGAGTCCAGCCGGGGCTCCAGCGGCCCCCATGGGCGCGATGCCTGGCATGACCGCTCCCGGCGCTTCGATGCCCCCTGCGGCTCCTGCATCCTGGGCGCCACCGGCTTCCAATGGTTCGGCAGTAAGCATGCCGATGCCGTTTAGCCCTTCGACCCTCTCCTCCCCAATGGCTCCACCTGTCACCCCAAGTACCCCGGTTCGCCAGTCGATTTCCTCTTCGGCGACCGATGGCCTTGGCGCACCTAGCATGGGCAATGCAGGCGCTGGCTATCGACCCGGCAGCACGGGCCGGCCTGGTCTGAGTGAAGGGGCGGCACCCTCCAGCATGGCAACCCCACAAAATGGATCGGGCTTTGCAGCTCCACCTTCTCTAATCCGTTGATGGCGATCGGCCAATTGATCCGGATACAGATCTAGGAAACAGCCGCTACCGAGCAGCGGCTGTTTTCGTTGGGTGGTTTACCAGACGACCTGATCAGCATCGAAGACTGGTCCTTCGATGCAGGTCCGGCGATAGTCCCAGTCGGCCGGGGTGCCGACCTTGGCGACACAAGTAAAGCAAATACCGATTCCACATGCCATCGGTGTTTCCAGAGAAACCTGGCAACGCATGGTGCGCTGGGCCGCCAGATGCGCCACCGCTTCCATCATCGGTTCGGGCCCGCAGCAGGCGATCCGGCATCGCTCAGTGCCATGCTGCTCAATCGCTTCGGTCAGCGCGTCGGTCACCCGGCCCCGGATGCCCATCGTTCCATCCTCGGTTGCCAAGCGAAGATCGATGGGGAGGGCGGAGAAATCCTCCAGGCATGAGAACCCGCTTGCACTGCGGGCGCCGTAGCAGAAGACGACGCGGGTTGCCCAGGGGGTCTGCGTTGATGAGTCTCCATAGCGATCCAGTCCCAGAGATTGCCGCATCAGCGACAGCATCGGTGTGTGCCCGACTCCGCCAGCTGCCAAGTACAGCGTCTCCACGGGGTCCGTCGCAAACGCGTTTCCCAGTGGTCCCCACAACTGGACGATCTGCCCTGGCAAAAGACGGGAAAGCGCCTGCGTGAACTTCCCCTTGACGGTGTAGACAACCGATAGAGTTCCTGATTGCTCTGCTGTGGAGCGGCGGCGATCGTAGATGGCAAGGGCGCGACCCAGCAATGGATCCTGTGCATCGGCCAGGCGGACCATGACGAACTGGCCCGGAAGAAAGCGGTCGGCAAGGGTTCCCGCTTCCACCGTCAGCAGGAACGTCTGATGCCCCACCAGACGATGTTCGACAATTGGGCACCGTGCATGCTGTTTGGGCTGGCAGTCCGTCATGAATTCCTCTTGAAAACGTTGCGTCGCGATCGAAAGGTTTTCGCTGCTGAGCCCCGACCAAGAGGCTCTCGCAAGCTTCTGTCAGGGCCTTGGTGCCGCAGGATGGATGATCCAATCAGGTCCGGGCTCGCTACCCTGGTCTCCCACACTGCGTTCCAAGAGTCCGAACCCTTGAAGACGCCTTACTGAAGATCCCCTCGGCTCACCGTCGACCTTTGGGGGCTGGCCGTCCCGCTCTTTTCCCCTTCAGTCCGGTTGGTCCAGGAGGTTTGCTCTTGGGACGCCCCGTCGTTCGTTTCTTGCTAAATTGGGGTTTGCCACCGGAGCTGCTTGTGGTGCCCGAGCCTTGGCGACCCTTGGACATCCGCTTAGGCAGACCCTTCCCACGGCTTGGCATCCTTTCTCCTTCCCCGTGCTCAGCACTCGGCCCACTGGCTGATTTGGATCGATTGGCTGAGATGGGCCGGAGAGGCCGAGCACTTTTGGCACGATCGCTGCTGGGGCGATGGGATGGCTTGCCATGGGAGCCGCCTTGCGGAGAACGCACCTGTGACCTCCCCTTAGGTCTCCCCTGGCTCGGTCGCTCGGATCCGGTCCGTTTGGGAGTTCCACTGGGCGTTTCCTCAGCGCGATCGAAGTCCAGACCCTCGGTCTCCAGATCGGGTTCCTGCAGGCGACCGGGAAAACGACCTTGTCGTTTGGGTTCGCTGCTGCGGGGCCTGCGGGGAGACGGTTCCGTTCCCTCCTGATAGCCAAGGACCGCGCCTCGTTTAGAAGACGAGCTACTGGAGACGGGGACGATTGGCGAGACTTCCACTCGCTGAGGTATTGCTGCCTCTTGGATGTCCGATTCCAACGGGGGTGCGGGACGTAGGGTTCTGGGGCGAGTCGATTCCGCAGGACGTCTGGGAGCGCCACGTCCGCCAGGGATGTTTTTTGGCTTGTTGGGGTGACCACTTTTGGGACGCAGCGTCTCTCCCGTATCGCTCGATGACTCCTTCTGCTCCGGCTCGCTGCTCCCTTGTCGACTTCCCTTTTTCGCCTCCTTGCGTTCCTGTCGAGCCTTTTCGACAGCGGCATAAAGTGCCGCCACTTCGGAAGCGATCAAGGGGCGGTGCGCTCCTTCGGGGAGGTCCGCCAGTCGCAATGGTCCAATCGCTACGCGTCGGAGAAGCAGCACTTTGTTTCCCACGCGAGCCAGGACGCGACGGATCTCGCGGTTTTTCCCCTCGGTCAGCGTCATCTCCAGCTCGGTAGTTCCTTTGCGAACGGCGCGAATTCGCGCCCCCTCGACCCTCGCGACGCCTTCGGAGAGATAGATTCCCTTTCTCAGGCGAAGAAGTTGAGCTGGATCCAGTTGGCCCTGCACGACGACAAAGTAGGTCTTTGGGACACCGTACTTCGGATGGGTCAGTTGCTGAGCCAGTTCCCCGTCGTTGGTCAGGAGCAACAGTCCCTTGCTGGAGCGATCCAATCGGCCGACCGGGAAAAGTCGACTGCCATCAGGCACCAAGTCAATCGCGCGAATTCGCCCTTCTGGATCGCGGTTGGTGCAGAGCACTCCTGCCGGTTTGTTGAGCATCAAGTAGGTGGGGCGTTGCTGCCGTAAGACTTCCCCGTCGACGCGGATCGTGCTGGCAATCGGATCGACTCGCCGATGGAACTCAACACAGATCTTTCCATCGATTTCGATGCGGCCCTGCTCGATCAACTCTTCGACCTGTCGCCGCGAACCGAGACCTGCAGCGGCCAGGACGCGATTCAGTCGTTGGGGGCCTTGAAGCAATCCACCGCCCTGGGGCGGCCTACCCGACTTGCGAGGTCCCACCTAAATCTCCCTGTTCGTTGGAAGCAAATGGCGTTGGGTGCCACGACCTGAAGATCGATTGAGACCGACGCATGGCGGCAGCAGTTTGCCGCGACATCGCATCATTGTAACGATGCTCGAACGATCCACCCAGTCCGAATGCCGTAGAGCTGAAAACCACCACTTGTGCTCTGGTTTCCAGAGGGAGATAAAACCGTTCGTTAGGCGTTGAAGGTCAGCGGCTTCCTGCGCCAAGACCGCCACCAGAGGAATGCTCCGCCGCAAAGCAACACCGAACTCGGCTCGGGGATCGGCGAAATGGAATAGCTGATCGAAGGTCCAACCACCGTGTTGACGAAGTCAAATTTGTAAGCGCCGCCGGTCAGTAAGGTACGTTTGTAGGCTTCCTGGAACGTAATCCTAAGCTGATAGTTGCCTGGAGTAGCTGTCGTGGTGTTCAGCTGGAGTGTACCGATTTTCCGGGCGCTACCATTGAGCAGTTCGTCAGCCGTTCCGTTGTCCTGGCGACCGTAATCTGTGAAATATGAGATTCCTGGCGAACTCAGATCGAACTGAGCGGGCGATTGCGTGAAGATCGCATTGACTCCCGAAAGGAAGCTACCACCCTTTCCTGAATTGTCGTAAGGACCTGCGGCCACCTCGTAGTCGAGCACTCCCAAGGACTGGCTTGAGCCATCGTTTGTCCTTAAAAACACATTGACGACGATCTGCTCTCCCTGGACGACTGCAAGCTTGTCTACCGCCAATTCCATGACCAGATCAGCCCGGACCGATCCTTCCAGGCCAAGCAACAAAAGCATGGCGACCATGGTCAGCTTGGAATGAAGAAGCGACACGCCATCTGCCTCGAAATAATGGAATTGCGGGGGGAAAGTTCCAGGTCTGCCTTTGGTTTCGACCGGCAATCCATCGCCTCAAATCAGCCGGTCGCTGTCTGGTCGGCCAAGCAGCTTAGTAGCGAAAAAACGGTTTAGGAAGTTTGAATCACCTCCCATCAAAATAATGGGACTCCTCAATTTGTCAATCAAACAGTTTGCCCCGTTGGAGAGTGGGGCACTGAAAGCATTTCCTTTGGGGGGGTAAGTGCCGCTCGGGATCACCAATAAATGAACTGCAGGAAACGTTCGCGGTCGGCGGATGGTAGTTGGTCGACTGACGGGACGACCCATCGATTTTCTTCGGTGTCGGTGATCAGCTTGCCATGATCGCCGTAGTCGACTGCTTGGCTTTGGGTCCAGCGCATCAGAATCGACTGTCGGCCGATGTCGGTTTCGACATCCAACTCCAGGAAACCGTGATCGAGTTTGGAGCGATAGACCCTTTGGATGACACGCAGCAGGTAGCGTCGGACGGCGGTTTGGCGGATCAGCGCCTGCACATCCGCCGGCCATTGCTGGAGGTCGGCGATCATTCCTATTTCGGGTTCCTCCCCGTCGGTCTTCCATTGGCGGATGCTGAGGTACTGATCGGGGTGGCTGGCAGGGAAGGTGCGCACAACAAACAGGTCGCCGACCTGCTGTTGTTCGCTTTGCATCGCCAGCCTGCCTTTGGAATCGAGGCAGAAGTGATGTTGGGAGGGGTTGAGCCAGAGGAGGCGAGGTTTTTTGTCGGTGGCGGCATCCTTGTCGTCGGCTGTGGGGGGCGATGCTTCTTGAGTTGGCTGGACTTGCTGGGGCGGTTCGGGCTTCTTCTGTTCCGCTACCTTGGGCGCTACCTGGCCGGCCGGCTCAGGGGAGTCGTTCGATTCCGGATCGTGGGATTCCTGGAGCTGGCCGATCAGGCGGTCGACGGTCGGGTGTTTGGAGACCTGTGTTTGGATTCGAACCAGTCGAGCATAGATGCCATCCTTGGCCAGCAGTTGGGCATGGGATCCTTCTTCCTTGAGCAGTCCTCGTTCGAAGACGAGGATGCGATCGGCATTTCGAAGTGTGCTCAGCCGGTGCGCAATCGCGATGGTGGTGCGCCCGCGAACGAGCACTTCCAGCGCCTCCTGAATGCTCCGTTCGCTTTCGGCATCGATGTTGCTGGTCGCTTCATCCAGGATCAGGATGCGCGGATCATAGAGAAGAGTTCGGGCGATCGAGAGGCGTTGTTTCTCTCCTCCGGACAGCCCTGCACCATGTTCCCCCAGCAACGTTTCGTAGCCCAGGGGAGATCGGCATAGGAAATCGTGAGCTCCAGCGGCCGCTGCTGCCTCCAAGCCCTCTTCGATGGTGGCGGTTGGATGGCCATAGGAGAGATTCTTCCAGACGGTACCGCGGAAAAGGAGCGAATCCTGGAAGACGATACCGACGCGCTGGCGGAGCAGCTGAGTCGACAGGTCGCGCAGATCGATCCCATCGATCCGAATGCTTCCTTCCTGGACGTCGTAGAACCGCGCTAGCAGGTTGACCATGGTGGTTTTACCCGAGCCGCTGCGACCGACGATGCCTACCATTTCCCCCGGGGCGACGCGAAAGGAAACGCCTTGGAGGACAGGCTGGCTGCGGTCATACCCAAAGGTGACTCGATCGAATACCACCTCGCCACGGGGATCGTTCCAGGCTTTGGGACTGGATGACTCGGGGATCGTCAGTGGTGCATCGAGCAATTCCAGGACGCGCTTGCTGCCCGAAAGGAAGCTGGTGAGCCAGGTGGTGAAATTCGACAGAGCGCTGAGCGGGGCGTAGAACATCGCCAGGTAAGCGAGGAAGGCGATCAGTTGTCCCAGGGTCATGTCGCGACCGATCACATCGCGTCCTCCTACATACCAGACGATCAGTCCGCCCAGGCTGAAGACCAACTGCATGGCGGCCGAGTAGTAGGAGTTGGTGTCGTCGACCCAAAGTCGCCATTGTCGCAGTTGGTCGCTGGCTTTCTGGAACCGCTGATATTCCTTGTCTTCCTGAGCGAACGCTTTGACGACACGGATTCCTGAGAGCATTCCATTGAGGACCGACATCTGCTTGCTGGACGCATCCCACAGCCGGTAGTAGCGGGGGTAGACCTTCTGCCAGAAGATCCACGATCCTAGAAAAACCAGCGGCACCGGGATCAGCGTGTACATCGCCAGCTTGGGATTGATCCACAGCAACATGGCGCCTACACCGATCAGTTGGGCGGTCTGCAGCAGGAAGCCACCGGTGATCTGGTGGAGCACGCCATGGAGCACTTCGCTGTCGTGCGCAACACGGCTGAGAATGCTGCCGACTTGGTGGCGGTCGTAATAGACCACCGCCAATCGCTGCAGTTTGTGCACCATTTCCGCTCTCAGGCTGGCGGTGATGCCAGTCCCGATCTGGGTTGCCAGCCTTCCCTTGAAGACGCCGACAGCCGAGAGAAGAATCCGAGAACCGGCCAGGGCCAGCACCACCAAAAGGAGCGCCTGCGCAAAGCTGGGATCGGGGGTCGATTGAGCTCCACCTCCGAGGATGTTATCGACCAGATGCTGCTGAAGCTTGGGTGGTATCAGTTCAGCGATCACGCCGGCGATGGTCAGCCCTGTAAGCAGCAACGCTCCGCGGCGGTAGGGAGCGAGGAGATCGAAAAGCCGCTTGAGTATCCGCCCCTTCTGAAGACAGCGAGGGCATTGGTCCTGGGAGGGCTCTAGGCGCAGACTGCACTCCGGGCAGCGCTTGGGTTCCAATTCCTGATCGGCATCGCTACGGACAGCCGGGTCGGCGGTCAATGGTTCGCCAGTCGAGTCGGCGGGGCTTTTCATCAGATCCAAATGCCTGGTCAATCGCAGGCTGACTTTGGAGAACTTCGAAGCCTGGGCGTTGGAATAGCGCAGTAGATCGATCCAGGCCCCATCGACCTGGGCCTGCAGCCAGCCCGAGCCGGTTCCAGCCCAGGTTCTCACCTTTTCGATTTGCGTCCAGGGAAGTCGGATGGTCGAGCCGGCCTGTCCGGGAGCGGCATCGACTCGAAGTTCCTTCTGGTCGGCGTAGAGGGTTGGGGTCGCTGGGTTGCCTGCGGCGTCGATGTCGCTGGCTACCTCCAACCAAATTTCCGATGCTTCCTCGATGGCCTCCGGCATCCGCTGGCTCGGTAGCTTGACGTTCATCGACCGTCCTTGTGTCGTGTGAGCGATGGAAAGGGGGTGGTTGGGATGCGACAGTCCGTTCCCGGGAGCAAGTCGCGGCGCGCTAGTGAGAGTCGGGATGCGGGGTGGAAGTTCCTGGGAATTGTCTTGGTGAAGAAGATTCTGCCAAGGAACACTCAAAAAAGTGCTCAGGAAGTGTTGCCGGGTGACTGCAGCAGCGCCGCCGCAAATCCGATCAAGTCCTTTCGCTCCTGCGACTGCTGGAGCATGGTGCGGAAGTCCCCTGCCTTGCGGCTCAATTCCAGCAGCGACGGAGCGATGCCGAAGGGGCGGGCCGTTGGGGGCATTTTGCGCACCAGGAATCGGAGGGCTTCCGCATGGCGTCCGGTACGATCCAGCAGGTCGACATAGGTTTCGATACCAACGGTTCCATGTTCCTGGGGATCGAGCGATTCGGCTTTCTGCAGAAAGTACTTCAGGGAGGCTTCGGTCTGATGGCCCAGCAGGGCGTCAAAGAAAGTGAGGGAGGCTGAGTAGAGATCAGCAAAAGGCTCTTCGGAGGGATAGTGGTATTGGGGATGGAGTTGTTTTCCGTAGGTCGCCAGATCGCGAGCCAGAGTGAGGGTGGCTGGGTCGTCCAGGACGCGTGCAAAGCGGACGGTGGAGGCCAGGTGGGTGGTGTCCAGGTGGTAAGTGCCATCCTGAAGCCAACCGGGGAGCGCCGCCAGGAGCTGGGGTAGCCTCAGCTGGGGATCGGCGGGCGTTCCCTGGCGTCGCTGCAAGTCCTGTTGCAGCGCCGAGAGAAGTTCCGCATGGACATGCCTGACCAGTTCGGCCACCGCCAGCTGCTGTTCTGGCCGTCCTCGCATCGCGACGACGCTTTCCATCATGGTGATCGTGTTGCAGGTGCCTCGGTGTTCCAGCGACAAACGCGTTCCGCGCGCGACATCGACCGCCTCATGCACCAGGATCTGCAGCAGAAGATCGAACTGTTCCCCCGTCGGCTCGATCCCTTCCAGCGCCTTGGCCGCAGCGGGACGGTCGCCGACCGGTCGAAAGAACATCCATCCTTCTTCCAACTTTCCTTGCGCCAGCAGTCCCAGCCCGACTTCCCGGCAGGCGTCGATCAAGCCACGCTCCAGTTTGTCCTGCAGGTCGCCGCCAATCGCTTCTTCCGACTCACTGGGGACGGCGGGTAGACCCAGCCGCAATCGTTCCTGCATCTTGAGCGCTTCGAAGAGGTCGCGGTACCGCTTCTGGCTCCGTAAATATTCCACCAGGAGATCGGCAGCGGCGATCGATCCATTTTGATCCTTGGCCTCGCGAAGCGCATCGAAGATATCGTCGGTGGCGATCATGGGAAAGCGATTCCTGATACACTAAATGACAGGGTGTGGCCGGGCGGTTCAGACTACCCGATTCCAGCTATTCGCCAACCACCCCCGATGCTTTCACAACTCAGATGCTTCCACAACTCAGGTGCTGCCGCAACGACCGATGGAACCCACCGACACCCCCTCCCCTCTGCATGCTTCCCCGTCGTTCGGCTCCCTGCGCGTCGCTTCCCTGGAATCTCGCCGGCGGGAGGACATGAGCCGCCTGATCGAGCGATTTGGGGGGATTGCGTTCGTTTCCCCGTCGATGCGCGAGGTGGCGGTGGAAGAGCCGAGGGAAGCGGTCGATTTCGCCTATCGGGTGATCACCGGCGAGATCGGTGTGGTGATTTTTTTGACGGGGGTCGGCTTTCGACATCTGGTTCACTCGATCGAAAGGCATCTGGAAACCCAGCGATTTCTCGATGCGCTTTCGGACGTGGTCACGGTCGCGCGGGGTCCCAAGCCGGTAGCGGCGATGCGGGAGGTGGGGCTGACCCCGACCCATCGCGTGCCGGAACCGAACACTTGGCGGGATCTGTTGCGAACACTGGATCAGCAGGTGCCTCTAGCCAATCAGACCGTCGGCTTGCAGGAGTATGGCATCACCAACCATTCGCTAGTCGCCGGGCTGGAGGCTCGGGGCGCCAAGGTGGTTCAGTTGCGGGTCTACCAGTGGGATTTTCCGGAAGACCTGGGGCCGCTGAAGGAGAATCTGGAAGCGATCCTGGCGGGGCAGCGCGATGTCCTACTGCTGACCAGCGCCCATCAGCTGGTCAATCTTTTTCGCCTCGCCGACCAACAGGGGCAGGTGGAACTGCTTCGCAAGTCGCTGCAAAAGATGGTAGTTGCCTCCATCGGGCCGACCACCTCGGAGATGGCTCAGCAGATGGACGTGCGAATTGACGTGGAGCCAGAGCATCCGAAGATGGGGCATTTGGTTCAGGCGGCGGCGGAGGCAAGCGGACGAATCCTTCAGGCCCGAAACTGGTCGGTGCGACTGCTGGAGGAAGTGACCGAAGCTCGCAAGCTTCAGGTCGCTCAGTGGGCCAAGCCGGGCAGCGCTCCCCCCTGGGAAGATTCCCCGATGATGCGTGCCTGCCGTCGTCAGGCCGCACCGGTGACACCGGTTTGGATGATGCGTCAGGCAGGCCGCTATATGGAAGAGTACCGCAAGGTCCGATCCAAAGTCGGCTTCCTGGAGCTCTGTCGCAACCCGCAGCTATGTGCGGAAGTGATGGCGACGGCGGTGGAACGACTAGGGGTGGATGCGGCGATCCTGTTTTCCGATCTACTGCCGATACTCGAACCGATGGGGATGCAGTTGGAATTCACGCCAGGGGATGGGCCGGTGATCCATAACCCACTACGAAGTTCACTCGATGTCGATCGCGTGATCGCATTGGAGTCGGTCGAGCCGTTGCAGTATGTGATGGATGCGGTACGGATGACGCGAGCGGCTATTCCAGCCAATCTCCCTTTGATTGGATTTGCGGGAGCCCCTTTCACGCTGGCCAGCTACATGATCGAAGGAGGATCTAGCCGCTCCTACACGCGAACCAAGAAGATGATGCATGAGGATCCAGCAGCCTGGGAATGTCTGATGCAGAAGCTGACCGAATCGATCGCCCGATACCTCAATGGTCAGATCCTGGCCGGCGCACAGATTGTTCAGATCTTTGATTCTTGGGTGGGGTGCCTTGGTCCCTCCGACTACCAGCGTTCCATCCTGCCTCACATGCAACAGCTTTTGGCATCGATTCTCCCGCAGGTGCCGGTGATCCTCTTTGGCACCGGCAATCCCATGCTGCTACCATTCCATCGGGGTGACGAGCGAACGGTGGTGGGGATCGACTGGAGGATCGATCTGGTGCAAGGGTGGCAGATGGCAGGTGAGGATCGTGCCGTGCAGGGGAACCTGGATCCTACCGCACTGTTGGGGACCCCCGAATCGCTCGATCGCGAAATCCGACGGGTGCTACAGGAAGCGGGGCATCGGTCCGGGCACATATTCAACTTGGGTCACGGAATCCTGCCAGAGACGTCGGTCGATCAGGCGCGTCGGGTGGTCGATCGGGTGCATCAGTGGACCGCTCGATAAGACGCGGAATTTCGCAGCGCTGGCCCGACAATCGACAACGTAGGCGTCTGGACTGGATGAGCGCAGCGGCCCGTTGCACATGCCCCTTATGCCTCGATGGGCGTGCAGCGGAATCTGGGCCGACTTCCCAGAAGCGGGGGTAAGACTCCAGCATGCGCCTGCGACTCGCTAGGAAGTACCGCCGATCGAACAGTCAGATGGAGTCATTCAACGGGCCATCGGTCCAAAAGAAGATCAAAGTGGTTCCTCAGGGGATGGGGCTCTGCAGAGGGGTAGGCGATCAAAGCGGTTCGCCGTCCCATCGCGCGAAGGCTTCTAGGGCAAAGTATTCCGGGAGACCGAGCAGATTGTAGCTTTCGGCGGTGCCGCGATTGCGGTCTTCTGCCCGCTGCCAGAACTCGCGGGGGTCGCTGCCCGGGAATAGGGCTTCATCCTTTTGGCTCTCGTGCATGAAGATCGCTTCTCGCTTGCGCAGGATGTCGCTGGGGCTAAGCGGCACAGCGATATCGATTTCATGAAGGGGGTATTCCTGCCAGGCCCCGCGATAGAGCAGCACCTCTGGGTTTTTGGAACCCGATTGCCGGTATCGTTCCAGTGCCAGGAAGATCGCCTCGGCGCAGACCCGATGGGTGCCATGGGGGTCGGCCAGATCGCCGGCGACGTAGACTTGATCGGGAGAGACTTTCTGGAGCAACTCCAGAATGATCTGGATGTCCTCTTCGCCGACCGGTTTTTTGGCGATGGTGCCGGTGCGATAGAAGGGGAGGTCGAGGAAATGGAGGTTCTCTTCGCGACAGCCGACGGTGATCGCCCCGGCTCTCGCTTCGCTCCAGCGAATCAGGCTTTTGATCGCCAGCACCACTTCGGGATCGGGCTGTCCGGGTTGTTTGGAGGCCAGTGACTGATCGACCTGTTGCTCGATAGCCAGCGATTTCTGATGGTCGATCTCAAAGATACGGTTGTATTCACAGACTAGGTCGGCAACACGCCTTGCGTCGTGATCGAAGACAGCGATATTTCCGCTGGTCATGTAGGCGATGTGGACATTCTGATTGTCCTCGACCAGGCGGATCAGCGTACCTCCCATGCTGATCACATCATCATCGGGGTGGGGGCTGAAGCAGAGCACCGTCTTGACGGTGTTGCATCCGGCCGGGTGGTGCTCGATCGTCTCCATCATCCAGCGGAAAACCCGCTGGGCGATCTGATGGGCACGGCCCTGGTGGCGCAGCAGGGAGTGGAGATTGTTCTTGCGGAAATCCTCGTCATCCAGCTTCAGCAATGCCTTGCCGGTTTTGTGGCAAAGCCACAGCACCGCGCGCTTGACCAGCGCATCGTCCCAGACGACCGACCCGAGCAGCCACGGGGTGGCGATCCCGGTCAGTTCCGCCGACGCGGGGCCGTCGATGAGCACCTTGGCATCCCCGTGGTCTTGGAGCGCCGAGGCCGGCACCCGCTCACTGGCCGGCTGCTCCAGCGTATCGCGGATGATGTGCGCCTTGTGTTCTCCCAGCGCCAGCAGCACGATCCGCTTGGCTGCAAGGATACTTCCCATGCCAACGGTCAGCGCCTGGTTGGGGACATTATCCTCCCCAAAAAAATCGCTGGCGGCGCTGATGCGCGTCATGGGGTCCAGCGTCACCAGTCGGGTTTTGCTTCTTCGCGACGAGAATGGTTCATTGAAGCCGATGTGGCCATTGCGACCGATCCCCAGAAGGACCAGGTCGAAGCCACCGAAATGCTGAATCGCCTCTTCGAACCGCCGGCAATGCACCTCGACGTCCGACGCATGGACCTGGGAGTCGAGGAAGTGGATATGGTCCTTCAGGATATTGACCTGCGATAGAAAGTGTTCGGTCAGCCACCGTCGATGGCTTTGCGGGCTCTCGGAAGGCAGTCCGTAATACTCATCGATTCCGAAGATGACCACTCGGGAGAAATCGAGCTGATCCTGCTGATGCAGCCGTACCAGTTCGCGGTAGGTGCCGACGGGAGTGGAACCGGTGGGAAGACCCAGGACGGTTCGCTGGCCCAGTTCGGTCCTTTCGCGAATCAGAGCGGCGATCATGGAAGCGGCGTATCGCGCCAGATCTCCGTGAGTCTCAAAAACGAAAGCAGGTAGGCGGGTGCCTACGACCGGGCGTGCGACGTGGTTGAGCATGGCGACTACCGTGTCAGGGATGGGATGTGAGGGCGAGTCGAGGGGCTGGCCAGCAGGCCATCCTCCCATCGCCGCAATTGGTTTATTGTGGTGGATGGAGCGATCGGCTCCAAGAGCGATTTTAGCGGCCGATTGGCCCTCGGTCTGCAGCGTAAGGCTCCAACCCCCAATCGCATTCGCGCAGCTACTCTAAGACCGCCCCTCGGCTTTTCACTCCGCAAATGGATCCCATTCGTCGCGACTGGACCAGACATGAAGCTCAGGGAACTGGAGGGACAGTTCTCCAGCCAGCTCGTCCATGGCAAACCGTTCGCTTGGGCCGTGCCCCAAAAGCAACAGATCGAGACCGCGGTGCGATGCCTCCAGCGCCTGATGGTAGGTCGCTTCCCCCGTGATCAGCAACTGGCAGCCCGCTGCTACAGAGGCCGCGATCAGGCTTCCACCACTGCCACAAACAATCCCGATTCGCTCGATCGAGCGGCCGGGTCGACCGATCCAACGGGGCAGAGCCATGGGCAGGGCGCGTCTGGCCAATTCCATGACATCACGACCCAGAAGAGCCTTTGGCAGCGTCCCGCACCTTCCCGACCCCACCATGGGATTGGTCGGAAGGGGGACCATGGGGCAAACCGACTGCAGTTCCAGCCTTCTGGCGATTCGGTGGTTGATTCCCTCCGGCGCATTATCCCAGGCGGTGTGTGGGCTGTAGATCGAGATGCCGTGTTGGCAAAGCTTCCATATCATTCGGCCTGTCGGGTCGCTGCAGACGATTTTAGCTATCGGGCGAAAAGGGAGCGGATGGTGGGAAATGATCAGCTGGGCTCCGTTCGCGATGGCTTCGTCGACCGTTGCCTCCATCACCGTCAGGCACACCATCACCCGCTCGATTTGACTGTCGGCATCTCCGATCAGCAGTCCGACCGAGTCCCAAGCTTCGGCCAATTCCAGGGGGGCAAGTTTTTGCAGGTAAGCGACGATCTGCCGCATGTTCATGTTCGACCGACTCCCAGGGCGCTCGATCGCCCGTTGGACACTGGCACTGGTTGGAAGGCTGCTGGGCGGATTCCCGGGGTAAAGTCGCTAGGTAAAGTCGCCGGGCGAAACCGCTGCGATTGACGTTCGGTCGATGGGAGTCGGCAGGGGGCAGCCGGACCTACCAAGGGGGCATCGGGGGATGCAGGCGGAGTCTGCCACGGGGCCCCAACCAATGCCCTGCCTCCTTTCCGGACCCAAGGCTTGCTTTTCCGTTGGACGGCCAGCTTACAATGGGCCAGTGTCTAATGGTTGTAAAGAGGGAGCGTGGCGGTTTTCGGAAGGACCCTGGGATGATCGATCGTCGTGGACGGAACCCTAGTTGGGAGGGGAGGAGTGGCTGGGACACCCCTGCCAATCGTCCATGGGTGCGTTCATCGCGACGGACTTCGCTGGAATGGCCGAAGGAGGAGGTTGTCCGTGGAGTCCCGGAAGAACAGTTGGTGGAAGAGGGGCCAGCGGAAGAAGTTTCGCCCGAGGAGCGGGAACTTTCGCGACTGGGGGAACTCGAAGCGTTGCTGTGGCTGGCACGCGAGCCGGTTTCCCTGAAATGGCTCGCGCAGACCCTGCAGGTTTCCGGGAACGCGGAGGTAAGAACCCTTTGTCGACAGCTGAATCATCGCTACGATGCCGATCAGCGAGCGATTCGGGTGGAGGAGGTGGCAGGCGGGGTGCAATTGCTGACGCGGCCACAATTCGCCAAGTGGCTCCGGAGGCTGGAGCATCTGCCGCAAGGCCTGCGGCTGTCCGGTCCTGCGATGGAGACACTGGCGGTGATCGCCTACCGGCAACCGATCGACCGATCGGAAATCGAGGCGATACGTGGGGTTGGCTGCGGGGAGGTGCTGCGTCAATTAGTCCAGCGGGAACTGGTAAAAATTTCCGGCCGAAGCGAAGAACTAGGCCGACCCTACCTTTACGGAACAACCAAAAGATTTTTACAACTATTCGGAGTCTCCTCAATCGATGGCCTGCCGCGTGCCGAATGGGTACGGCAGGTCGACGCGCGAACCGACCGCGTTACAATACGCGACCCGGCAGAATTTGACTCCCGGCTGGATTGAATCATCGACCGAAGAATGCAGACGCTTGTTTTAGTGAATAAGGAGCCCATGGTGAAACTCACATTCGTCCCACACAGCCAGCCCGCGATGTCCGTGCGGTCGCCCGAATGGGAACTTCCCTGGAATCGAGTCCTTCGCGCCATGTCGGAAGATGAAGACTTCGACGAAATCGAAGATGAAGACGAATTCGATGACGACGACGAAGAAGACGAGGACTACGAAGACGACTTCGAAGACGAAGAAGACGACGAGGAAGAGGAATTCGAAGACGACCTCGAAGAAGACGAAGAGGAATGGGAAGAAGTCGAAGAAGACGATGAGTCGGAAGAGGGCGACTCGGAAGAAGAAGACGAAGATTGGGACGATGACGAGGACGATGATTGGGACGATGAGGAAGAGGATGAGGAAGACGAGGACTGGGACTGAATCGGTGGTTGTCGCCGAAACAGTCGAAGGCGTCTGACTCCCTCGGTCGCTGCTGGCTCGGGCATCCCCGGGGGGTGTCTGGGCCGAATCGGGATGACCGGATAGCCACCGGATTGAGGTGCCCGTGAGCGGTGTAACGGTGAGCTGTTTTGTTCTGAGCTACTTGCTGGTGGCTGGGCTGGAGGGGACGCGCTGGATGGTGCGCATCCCTTACCGACTGGCGGTGCAGGTAGGGCTAATGGGTTTGGGGTGGGTCGCCCAGACGCTGTACCTTGCAGATCGACTGGTGTGGCCCGGAGAGGCTGACGCGGGGACGCTGCTTCGCAACTGGAATCATTGGGCTCTGATTGTTTCCTGGGGCTTGGCAACGCTTTACCTACTCCTTCTGCTGCGACGTCCTGGCCAGCCGACCGGGACCTTTCTTCTCCCCTTGATTCTTGCGCTTTTGGCGCTCGCCTGGCTGGTGCGGGGGATGGCCCCTTTCGAGCCGACCGGATCGATTTCGTTGCTTCGTGCGGTTCATGGACTGGCGCTTCTGGT
The DNA here is from genome assembly GCA_044337705.1 of Pirellulaceae bacterium. Lineage (GTDB taxonomy): Bacteria > Planctomycetota > Planctomycetia > Pirellulales > Pirellulaceae > JBEISR01. The sequence goes on from JBIINB010000010.1 coordinate 25,864, forward strand.
CGGGATGATGCTGGTGGCTTTTGGTGCCGCGATCGGTGCGATGTATCTGTTGCAGTCGGCTTGGTTGAAGAGAAAGCGGTTGGCGCTGGCCAGTCGGTTGCCGATGCCGTCGCTGGAGTATCTGCAGCAGTTGGGAAGTCGCACGCTGTATGCTTCGGCCGCAAGTGTCGCAGTGGGATTGATCAGTGGTTTGTGGATGGAGGGCTTGGCCGGACTGAAGGCCCAGCCGCTCCGCAGTTCCAACCTTCTGGTGGCTCTGCTTCTGATTTGGTTGATCGGCGCTAGTTTCTGGCAGCGTTTCCATGTGCAGCGCGGCATCGGTCGCTCCACCGCCCTCGTCTCCATCGCCAGTCTGCTGGTGATGCTGGCGTCGCTGGGGGTGGTGATGGTTTCGGCGCACGGCCGTGGTCCCCAGAAAGCGATCGACCCGGCGCCCCCCGGAAGCTCGTCGGTTCCCTCGACGGTTCCAATCGAGGTGCCCAGGCCATGACATTGAGGATGGTTGGGTGCAGCCACCACCATGCTCCCCTGGATCTTCGGGAGCGTATCGCATTCTCACCGGCCCAGGCGCGGCAGGCGCTGCAGAGCCTGCGGGAACGGGATGAGCAGATGGAGGCGGTGATCCTCAGCACCTGCAATCGGACCGAGCTGTATGGGGCCTGGGGAGCGGAAGCCTCCGCGTGGTCGGAAGGCCGATGGATCGACTTTCTCGGCGAGTTTCACGGGCTTCCCAAGGAATCTTTGCTGCCCCACCTGCAGTCGGCCAGCGACCGCAACGTCGCCAATCACCTCTTTCAAGTCGCTTCCAGTCTCGACAGCTTGGTGGTGGGAGAGACACAGATCCTTTCGCAGGTCAAGCAAAGCTACGATTGGGCAGTCCAGGAAGGGACCGTCGGACCGCAGCTCCATCAGCTCTTTCAGCATGCCCTCTTCACAGCCAAGCGAGTTTCGGGGGAGACGGAAATCCATCGCAGGCGCGTCAGCGTGGCAAGTGTAGCGGTCTCCCAGATCGCGATGGAATTCTTCGAACGGCTCAGCGACAAATCGATCCTGGTGATAGGAGGTGGCGAACTGGGGGAGGAGACGCTGCGGTATCTGGTGGAAGCTGGGGCAAGGCAGATCGCCATCTGCAACCGGACCTGGGAGCGTTCGCTGCCTCTTGCCGAACGGTACCAGGGAAAGGCTGTGGCCTGGGAGCACCTGGATGAGGCGCTGCAGGAGGCCGATCTGGCGATCAGCACGACCGGAGCCGATTTGCCGATCGTTACCCGCGACCGCTTCGATCGACTCTGGGCACAGCGCCAGCGTGGCCCCCTGGTGGTGCTCGACCTGGCCGTGCCGCGAGATTTCGATGCCACCATCGGTCAGGTCGACGAGGTCTACCTCTACACGCTCGATGACGTCCAGAAAGTCTGTGAAGCCAATCGGCAATGGCGTCAAAGCCAGTGGCCCAAGGCGCAGCGCATTGTGGAGGAGGAGGTCGAACAGTTCTGGCAGCAGCTGCAGCATCGCGGAGCGATCCCGACGATCCGGTCGCTGCAGTCGCAGGCGGAGGCGATCAAGCTTGGGGAGCTGCAGCGTCTTCAGGGGAAGCTGCAGGTCCATCAACTGGATCAGGCCGTGCAGCGGGAGATCGAGCAGGCGTTTGATCGACTGGTCAATAAGCTGCTCCATCCGCCGCTCAAGTCGCTTCGGGAGGAGCGGGATGTCGATGCTTCCGGGTCGCTGGCCAGTGCGATTCGCCGAATCTTTCGTCTCAAGGAGTGATCGACACCGAAACACCCGCTGGTTGCTCCGAAAGTTGTTTCAACAATAATTCGTTCAACAGTGATTGTTGAAACAACTTTCTCAAGCTATCCTCGTGAGGGGAGGATGGAGTTTATGTCCAGCGGTGGTAAGAAGAGGGGGCCTGCATTCGATTCACCCCAGCAGCAGGCATGGCTGCAGTTGTGGCGGACCTACGACCGCTTGAAGTCGCTCGAAGACCAACTCTTTGCATCGTTCGGAATCTCATCCCAGCAGTACAACCTGCTTCGTCTCCTGGAGGCGGCGTCCCCCGACCCCCTCCGGACGCTCGATCTGGCCCGCCGGATGATCTCCCGATCTCCAGACATCACCAGGATGCTCGACCGATTGGAATCTCAGGGATGGATCACCAGAGATCGTCCCAAGGACAATCGACGTACCGTGATGGTATCGATCACCCCCGCCGGGATGCGACTGCTTCAGAAGATCAAACAGCCGCTGGCCGAGTGCCACCGTAAGCAACTAGGGCATCTTGGGAAGGAATCGCTGGCCGATCTGGTGCGCCTGCTAAGGGCAGCCGGTGCGCCGCATGAACCGGAGGGGAGTCCATGGGGGGGACCGGTCGGGGGCAGCGCACGATGAGAAGCCCACACGATGGAACTCTGAGATAAGCGAAATTGTCGCGATGAACAACGTACAGCTTGCTGTCCATTTCTTTTTTCAACTGGCAGTGATCCTGGTCGCTTGCCGCACCGTCGGAATGTTGGCCGCCAAACTGGGGCAGCCTCAGGTGGTGGCCGAGATGATCACCGGGGTGCTGCTGGGGCCGAGCCTCTTCGGGGCGCTAGCTCCGCAGTGGCAGCAGGCCATCTTTCCCTGGAATCCCAGCCAGACCACCCGCGATACGCAAAGCTACCTTTTCCCCGCCTCCCAGCTTGGGCTGGCACTCTACATGTTTGTGGTTGGCATCGAGTTCCGGCCGGAGGTCTTTTCCAGGTACGCGCGAACCAGTGTCGCAGTATCCCTGGCAGGGATGGTGGCCCCATTCGCTCTCGGAGTCTTGCTGGCTGCGGGGCTTTATGGTCGAGCTCCGCTGTTTACCGACCAGGTAGGGTTCTGGGAGGCGGCTCTGTTTCTAGGTGCCTCGATGTGCATCACCGCCTTCCCCATGCTGGCTCGTATCATCCATTACAAGGGACTGGCGGGAACGCGGATGGGCACGGTGGCGATCGGCGCAGGAGCCATCGATGACGTTTCGGCATGGTGCATGCTGGCGCTGGTGCTGGCCAGCTTGGAGAAGAACTGGAATCACGCAGTCTGGAGTATCGGTGGTGCCGTGGGCTTGGTGGCGCTGGGGTGGTTTGCGATCCGGCCGCTGTTGCAGCGATTGCACAGCAGATTTCTCGGTGCAGATGGCTCGCTCAGCGAAGCCGGTTTGGCGATGGCCCTAGCGGTGCTGTGCCTGGCCGCTTGGTACACCGATCGACTGGACTTGCATGCCGTTTTCGGATCGTTTCTTGCCGGAACCTGGATGCCACGAGGCACCTTTGCCGAGCAGGTGAAAGCGAAGGTCCAGCCGCTCGCCGTCACCTTGCTGCTTCCACTGTTTTTCACCTACTCAGGGCTCAATACCCAAATTCTGTCGCTGGGAAGCGCCCAACTGTGGTTGGTTTTTCTGGCGGTCCTCCTGGCCGCGATCGCTGGCAAAGGGCTCGCTTGCTGGGGGGCAGCGCGATGGAGTGGTCTGAGCCATCCGGAAGCGATCGGGATCGGGGTGCTGATGAACGCCAGGGGGTTGATGGAACTGATTATCATCAACATCGGGTTGCAAAAAGGGGTGATCACCAAGGAGTTATTCGCGATTCTGGTGCTGATGGCTATCTTCACTACCTTGATGGCCTCGCCTCTATTTGACCGCCTGGAGTTCCGCTTGCCACAGGATGCCAAGGGGACCCGATAGCTGCTTCCCGGCTTTCCGAGCGACTGCCAAAAATGCAGATCGCTGTCCGGCAGGTCCAGTGTCTAAGGATTCTTTCCCCGAGACTTTCTCGATTTTCTTCGCTTTCCTCCCTTCTCTAAAGCGATTTTTGGATCGGGCCTTTTCCGGAACGGGGTTTGCTCTAACATACCGATGCCGGATCGGGAACCTCATGGCCTATAATGGGTCGAGCCAGTTGTGGGTGGTGGCCAGATTGGTCGTGCCGCGGCTGGAAGAACCCGGTGACGCAGAACATAGGGTCGACTCGAGGACCAGGACACAGGAGAGGCGTGGAATGTACGAGAAGTTCACCGACCGGGCCCGCAAGGTCATGCAGCTTGCCAATCAGGAAGCCCAGCGCTTCAATCACGAATACATTGGCACCGAGCATATCCTGCTGGGATTGGTCAAAGAGGGTAGCGGTGTGGCTGCCAATGTCCTGAAGAATCTCGATGTCGATCTTCGCAAGATTCGCTTGGAAGTGGAAAAGCTTGTCCAGAATGGCCCGGAGACGGTGACCATTGGCAAACTACCCCAGACGCCGCGCGCCAAGAAGGTGATCGAGTATTCGATGGAAGAGGCGCGAAACCTCAACCACAATTATGTCGGCACCGAACACATTCTCCTTGGGCTGTTGCGGGAGCAGGACGGTGTGGCGGCTCAGGTCCTGATGAATCTGGGGCTCAAGCTGGAAGATGTGCGAGAAGAGGTTTTGAATCTTCTGGGGCATGGTCTGGAAAATGCCGAAGGGGGACGGGAGGGTAGCCGCGAACCGGGGAGCTCTGGGGAGTCGGCTACCGGTGGATCGAAGAATTCGAAGAGCAAAACGCCGGCTCTTGACAGCTTTGGTCGCGACCTGACCGAATTGGCGAAGCAGGGGAAGCTGGATCCTGTCATCGGAAGAGCACGGGAGATCGAGCGAGCGATTCAGGTGCTGTGCCGTCGCACCAAGAACAATCCAGTCCTTCTTGGAGAGGCGGGAGTAGGAAAGACCGCCATCGTCGAAGGCTTCGCGCAGCGGGTGGTCAATGGCGAGGTTCCCGAGATCCTCGCCGAAAAGCGAATCGTGGTTCTCGATCTAGCCATGATGGTCGCTGGGACCAAGTATCGCGGTCAGTTTGAAGAACGCATCAAGGCGGTCATGAACGAAGTGCGCCGCGCCCGCAACACGATCCTCTTCATCGATGAACTCCACACGCTGGTGGGAGCCGGTGGTGCGGAAGGGGCCATCGATGCTGCCAATGTTCTCAAGCCCGCTTTGGCGCGTGGCGAAATCCAGTGCATTGGCGCCACGACACTCGACGAGTACCGCAAGTACATCGAAAAGGATAATGCCCTGGCCCGCCGGTTCCAGGAGATCATGGTGGAACCGACCAGCAAGGAGGAGACGGTCGAGATCCTCAAGGGGCTCCGAGAACGATACGAAGAGCACCACCGGGTGCAGATCACCGACGATGCAGTTGCAGCGGCGGTGGAGATGAGCGACCGGTATATCACCGCCCGCTGCCTGCCCGACAAGGCGATCGATGTGATCGATGAGGCAGGGGCAAGGGTGCGGCTTAGGACGATGAGCAAGCCGCCGGACCTGCAGGAACTGGACGAAGATGTGGAAAGGCTGAATCGGGAGAAAGAGGAAGCGGTAGCCAATCAGGACTTCGAGAAAGCGGCGGCACTCCGCGATCAGGCGGACAAACTGAAGAAGAAGAAAGAGCAGATCACTCGTGAGTGGCGGGAGCGAAGTCGGGAGACCGACGGCGTGGTCGACGAAGAAGTGATCGCCGAAGTCGTTTCCAAGATGACCGGTATCCCGTTGACCCGACTGTCGACCGAAGATTCTTTGCGGTTGATGAAACTGGAGGACGAACTCCACAAGCGAGTGGTCAGTCAGGATCAGGCGGTCACGGCGGTTGCCAAGGCCGTACGCCGAAGCCGCAGCGGGCTGAAGGACCCCAAGCGACCCACCGGTTGCTTCGTCTTCGCCGGACCGACAGGTGTAGGCAAAACGTTGCTGGCCAAGGCGTTGGCCGAGTCGCTTTTCGGTGACGCGGATGCGCTGATCCAGATCGACATGAGCGAATACATGGAGAAGCACAACGTCAGTCGTCTGGTGGGTGCCCCTCCAGGCTACGTCGGTTACGAGGAAGGGGGACAGCTGACCGAAAAAATCCGCCGCCGTCCCTACGCCGTCGTGCTGCTCGACGAAATCGAAAAGGCCCACCCCGACGTCTTCAACATGCTCCTTCAGGTCATGGAAGAAGGTCGACTGACCGATAGCTTTGGTCGTAATGTCGACTTCCGCAACACGATTCTGATCATGACCACCAACGCTGGGGCGGAGGCGATCAAGAATGAATCGGCATTCGGATTCCAGAAGCCCGATGGCGATTCCTCCTACGAAAGTATGAAGACTCGCGTGATGGATCAGATCGAACGGGTTTTCCGTCCGGAGTTCCTCAACCGACTAGATGACGTCATCATCTTCCGCCATCTGAATAAGGATGACTTGAAGCTGGTGATCGATTACGAACTGCAGAAGGTTCGAGACCGCTTGAAGGAACGGGGCTACGATCTGGTTCTGACCGATGGAGCCAAGGAGTTCTTGATCAGCAAGGGATCCAACCTCGATTATGGCGCCCGACCGTTGCGTCGAGCGATCGAGAGCCGAGTGGAGGACCCGCTGAGTGAAGAACTGTTGAAGGGCACTTTCGACGGAAAGAATACGATCGTCGTCGATGTCGTCCGCGACAGCGACGGAAAGGTTGCAAGGCTTGATTTCCAAGGGGAACACCGCGAGTCGGATACGCCTCCTCAGGTGGCAGAGAGCTCTGCCTCCTGATCGATCGACCCGGCTAGCAATCGATAGCTGCACTGGAAAGAGCGGACCGAAAGGATCCGCTCTTTTTTTTGATCCCGCGCGGAGTTGGCGGTTCCTTGCCTGCCAGAAGGATCCCCGACCGGCGGCAGGTTCAGATTCCTGGTATGCTTCCTTGGTTCGTCGTGTACCGCTAGGCGGCTTGTCGTCTGGCATGTAAGCACGCATGTGAGGCAGGCAGGAGGGGAAGGAAGATGGGGAAGATACGGGTCGGCTTGGTTCTCGCGATTGTGTGTGGTTGGCAGTCTATCTGGGCTACCGCCGCAAGTGCTGAGGACACGTCTCCAAAGCGACCAAGCTTTATCGTTCTTCTCAGCGACGACATGGGTATATCTGACCTCGGGTGCTATGGCGGCGAGATACGCACCACCCACCTGGATCAGCTGGCCGCCAGTGGACTACGCTTCAGTCAGTTCTATAACACTTCTCGGTGTTGCCCGACGCGAGCCAGTTTGCTGACAGGTCTTTACCCGCATCAGGCGGGAATCGGGCACATGATGGAGGACCGGGGCCTGCCCGCCTACCAGGGCAATCTCAATCGATCCTGCCGGATGTTGGCCGAGGTGCTCAGGGGCGGAGGCTATCGCAATTACGCAGTCGGCAAGTGGCATGTAACCCGGCATACAGCACCCGATGGTCCGAAAGACAACTGGCCTCTGCAACGGGGGTTTGATCGTTTCTATGGAACGATTCATGGTGCAGGAAGTTTTTTTGATCCTTCCTCGCTGGTCCGTGACAATGCGATGATCTCTCCCATGGCAGATCCGCACTACCAGCCCAAGCGTTACTATTACACCGACGCGATCACCGATCATGCAATTGGGTTCCTGGAGGAGCATCAGCGGGAACATTCCGACCAGCCATTCCTGCTGTACGTCGCCTACACTGCTGCGCACTGGCCGATGCACGCCATGCCGGAGGATATCGCCAGATATCGTGGGCGCTACGACGTCGGATACGAGGAGATTCGGCGGAAGCGAATCGATCGAGGTAGAGAGCTGGGGTGGATTTCGCCCGAATGGAAGATGCCCGGGTTGCTGAGAGACTGGCAGGATACCGAGCATCGAAGGTGGGAAGCAGCTTGCATGGAAGTCTATGCCGCTATGGTCGATCGCATGGATCAGGGGATCGGCCGTATCCTGCAAACCCTTTCAGAAAAAGGGATGGATCGATCGACTTACGTCCTCTACATGCAGGACAACGGAGCCTGCGCCGAAACGGTGGGCCGCAATGGAAATGCCAAGCATCCCGATACCCTTCGCCCATCGCAGCCCACCTTTCCCCCGATGAGCCCCAAACAGTTTGCCACCCCGGGCAGCACCCCCGATCAGACTCGAGATGGCTATCCAGTCCGGATGGGCAAGCAGGTGATGCCCGGCGAAGAGGATACCTATGTTGCCTACGGGCAATCCTGGGCTCAGGTCTCCAATACCCCCTTACGGGAATTCAAGCACTGGGTGCATGAAGGCGGCATCAGCTCGCCGTTGATCCTTCGAGGCCCATTGACTCAGGGGAAGGCTGGAGCCTGGGTGGACCAGCCAGCCCATCTGATCGATATCGCTGCGACCCTTTACGAACTAGCAGGCGTCTCCTATCCAGCCGATGCGACGGCACTGGAAGGAGTCAGCTTGCGACCGGTGATGGAGGGGAAACCGCTCCCGGAACGGCTCCTTTACTGGGAACACGAGGGGAATCGCGCGGTGCGCATGGGAGATTGGAAACTGGTCGCCAAGCACCAGAAGGCCTGGGAGCTCTATCGCATTCCGGACGACCGGACCGAGCAGAATGACTTGGCAATGAAGCATCCTGATCTGGTCGAGAAGATGGCGGCCAGGTACGAACAATTCGCGAGGCGTTGCGGCGTCCAGGAGTGGCCGCTGGCCCAGTGAGGGATCGCAGGCATCGCAGCCCAGTCGAGGGCAATCGGCAGGATGAGGTAAGCAACCACCGGGAGTCACGCATGAGCAGCAGGCTGGTCCATGTGATGGGTTCTTTCTCGCTAACGAAGCTTCGCCTCTATGCCTGGCTTGGCGTTCTACTTTTTTGTCTTGCCGCATGGATCAATCTGTCCCCGAAGTTGATCGCTAAGGAGATCCGTGGCAAAGACTCTCCGGAGGTAGATCGCTGGAAGATCGAATCGATCGAAGGCTGGCAGGTGGGCGTCAGCAAACGGTTTTCTGAAGTGGATCAACCGGCAGTAGATGCCACCAGAAAAGTCCTTTCCACCCAGCTCAAGGAACTCCAGGGGATCGGAATTCCTGAGGTGACCCTCCGCAGGTTGCAGCAGGTGCCGATGTGGATTTCGCCGGAGTACCCTAGGATCGTACCTCGCGCCGAATACCATCCCAGCGCCCAGTGGCTGACCGATAACCACCGCGATCCGATCATGGCCCGCGGAATCGAATGGACCAATACAAGGATCATCGACCAGGAAGCCAGGCGCATGCCGAGCATGGTGCTGCACGAACTGGCCCACGCCTATCATGACCAGGAGTTGGGGTATGACGATCCCGATGCGATCCACCACTTCCAAAGGGCACAGGCCGGGGGAAGGTATGAGGCAGTGGAGCGGCGGGATGCAGAAGGGGCAGTGACCAGCGGAGCGGCGTATGCAATCAGCAACGTCCAGGAATTCTTCGCCGAGTCGACCGAATCGTTCCTGGGGCGGAATGATTATTTTCCCTACAATCGAAGCGAGCTGGAGAGGTTCGATCCAGCGACCGCAAGGTGGATGCGCAAGGTTTGGACGGAAGGGCGGCAGGTGCCGCTATCGGAAGGAAAAGAGTGAATTGGCTGGAACTGTGCGAGAGAAGTCGGAGGCGACTGATGTGGAATCGTAGAACCGTCGGCTTGCTGGTTGCGGGTTGGATCGGTACCCGCCTATTGCCTGGAACCGTCGTGGCTGGTCAGTTCAACGCGGTGCTTTCGCTGGGGGATCGGGCACCTGCTTGGACCGATCTTCCCGGGACGGATGGCAAACAACACTCGCTTGCCGATCTGGCATCGTTCCCGCTGGTGGTGGTGGTCTTTACGTGCAACAGTTGTCCTTACGCGATCGACTACGAAGATCGACTCGTAACCCTGGGGAAGAAGTACTCGGCCGGCGATTCTCAGGTAGCTGTGGTGGCGATCAACGTCAACACGATTCCTGCCGACCGGATGGAAGCGATGAAGGAGCGAGCGGAGTCGAAGGGGTTTCTCTTTCCGTATCTGTTCGACGAAACCCAGGAGATCGCTCGGAAGTTTGGAGCTGCCAGGACTCCCGAATGCTTTTTGCTCGACCGAGACCGCAGAATTCTCTATATGGGCTCGATCGATGATAGCAGCGATCCTGGAAAAGTGACTCAGCGCTATCTGGAAGATGCGATCGCTCAATCGCTTGCAGATGGAAAGATTGTCACGGGGGAAACGCCACCGATCGGTTGCCGGATTCGTTACCAAGAAGGACGTCGTCCTGCCAAATCGCGATGAGCTTGGTGCGACTCCAGCCGCCACGAAAATATCGCAGCTTGGCTGGAGCAGTCTGAGGAGAGAAAAGATATGGATTGCTGTGTGAGAGGTCGATGGATCTGGCTGGGCTTTCTGCTTGCGGGGATCTGTTTCGCAGTTTGCGGGGCATCGGCCCAAGCGCAGTTCCAGGATGCACAGGAGGCGGCGGGATTGTCTGCAAAGGCGATCCAGGCGGTTTCCGGAGAGCGGTCGACATGGAACGGTTTTTCGCGGATCGATTTTTCAGTCGATGGTCGCAAGGTCACCGTGGTGGAGCCACGGCAGGTCCGGAACGGGCGACCGTGGGTGTGGCATGGGGAGTTTTTCGGACATCGTCCGATTCCCGATGTCGCGCTCTTGGGACGTGGGCACCATATCGTGTTTGCTCCTTTCAGTGATCAGTTCGGCGGTCCGGCAGCGATCGCTCATTGGGAGAAGGTTTATCTGCAGTTGGTTCAGCATTTCTCGCTCAACCCCCAGTCGGCGCTGGTGGGAACCAGCCGAGGCGGTCTGTACTGCTACAACTGGGCTGCCAGATATCCAGAGCGTGTGAGTTGTATTTTCGGTGACGCACCGGTCTGCGACCTGAAGAGCTGGCCGCTGGGGATGGGAAATGGAACCCGGAGCGAAGCGGAGGTTGCGAAGTTGATGGCCGTTTACGGGGTGGAGAATGTTCCGCGACTGTTGGAGGTGGCGGTCAACCCGACCGATCACCTGCAGGCGATCGCCCAGCAGCACATTCCGATTCTCCATGTCAGTGGCGATGCCGATACGATTGTCCCCATGGCGGAGAATACCGAAGCGTTGCAGAAGGCCTACCAGAAGCTCGGCGGTAAAATGGAAGTGATCGTCAAGCCGGGGATCGGGCATGTGCATGGTCTGGACGACTCAACCCCGATCATCGAATTCATCGACCGCCACCGACCGGGGCAGAATTGACTGTCCTTCCGGATCGCTGGCAGCACCTTCCTTGCAAGCCAGTTTTGGGCTGTCGGAGTTTGCCCAGTCGGTTCTTTCAGAACGCGGTACCAAGCCGCAACTGGCCCTTTCCGTACCAGTCAAATTGGCTCTTTTCGTTCGGGCCGGACAGGCTGTTGGTCCTTCTTGGTGAGCGCTGGGGAGCGGCCATTGGTCCAGTCGTCTAATGGAAGCGAAATCGCCATTAACCCGCTTTAGTGGGAAATAAATTTGCAACCCTGTTTTTCACACGCTACGATTAGCTCCGTCGGCTCTTCATAATTCCTTTATCTGCCGGGGCTTTTCTGATGAAGAATTCATTTTTTCGCAACAACCAAAAGGGTTTCACGTTAGTGGAGCTCTTGGTGGTCATTGCCATCATCGGCATTTTGGTGGGGCTGTTGCTTCCTGCTGTTCAAGCTGCACGGGAAGCTGCACGTCGCGTGCAGTGCTCCAACAATCTCAAGCAGCAGGGATTGGCGATTCAGATGCACCATGATCAATTCCGCTATTTTCCTCCAGGGGGGTACAACCCGTGGGGAGGAGTCGGTAGCTGGGCGACTCACATCCTGCCGTTTGTCGAGCAGATCTCGCTGTCGAATTTGAACACGAACAACAACGTCGACATTTTGCGATACAGCGGTGGCCCGTCGCTCTTCTTTTGTCCGACGCGGCGACGGTCCAAGAAGACCCAGTCGCAAGGGAACCGCTACCTGATGGACTACGCAGCCGCCACGCCTGCCAACTCTCCCAACAGCTGGGATCAGTACTGGTATGGAGACGTTTGGGGCATGGCGTGGGAGCCCTTCACGTACCAGGGCGTGATCGCGCGAGGTGGCGTGGATGCCAATGCCCAGTGGCACGGAACGCGGGTCAAGATGGGGGATGTGACCGATGGCACCAGCAACACTCTGGTGATTTCGGAAAAGCAGCTGAACCCGCTGGCCTATCGTACTGGCGATTGGCACGATGACGCCGGATGGGCCGATGGATGGGATCCGGATGTAATTCGCTACACAGGTTTTCAGCCCAATCCCGATTCCCGTTATGGCAGACAGGGGGGATGGGAAGGGTATCGCTTTGGAAGCGCGCATCCAGCAGTGATGGGTGCCGCCATGGCCGATGGCAGCGTACGCTTCATTACCTTCAATATCGATCTGACGCTCTTCAATCGACTCGGGCATCGCGCCGACGGAGAGTCGGTGGATCTGGGTGAATGACGCAAGCGGTTTTCGGCTTGGCAAACTGAGTTAAAAAAAGAAAGGTGGGCTGCATGGGCAGTCCACCTTTCTTTTTGCTTTGGCATGTTGTCGAGAGATGAAAAGGGTGGTTCATGGACCTTTTCGGATTCGATCAAGGACTGGCAACCAGTTCACCGAAGCGAGTAGCGTCGACCTCTTCGATCTGACCGAGCGTGCCGCCGACATAGCGTTTCCCTTCGATTCCATCCTGTTCCCATGCGAAGACAACAATTTGGCCGGGTTGTGTTTCCTTAGGAGAAAAGTTGAAGCGATAGGGCTTCTTGTCTCGGGAGGAGACGAAGAGCGATTCAATGTCTTTGACGCCCATCGCCTCCAGTTCCTCCGCCGGTTGTTTGCGGATAAAGTCTTTCAGTTCGGCTTCGTTGGCGGGGCTCTTGCCTTGATGGGCCCCGATAAATCGCCCGTAGTAGACCGCCAGTGGCTTCAGGTTGGAAGACTCTCGCTCGGCAAGCTCTACATCTCGTGTGCATCCAGCGCAGCATACCAGGCCGACGATGATCATGGATCGAAGCCAACAAGCAAGCATCTTTGTTTACCTCGCAGGGGGCGAAACCATACCGACTTTTGCGAAACCTTCGATGATTCCTGGAGTGTACCATAGACGTTCGATGCAATCCAAAAAACGAACTGAAAATCACTTGCACCATGGTGTGACGTGACCGAGCACCCAGGCTATGTTTTCCGCAGCATTGTCGATCCCCATTGGTCCGGGCGAACGATTGAGTCCTATCTGGTGATGACGTTTGCACACAGTTCGATAGGGCAGTGGCTGGAGCGGCTGGAGGGGGGCGAGTTGACGGTAGAGGGGCGGACCGCATCGGTCGGCATGCTGCTAAGAGCCGGGCAGGAGGTGCAATGGCATCGGCCTGGATGGAAGGAGCCTCTGGTTCCCCTGGAGGTCGTTTGGTTGTATGAGGACCAGCACCTTCTTGCAGTCGCCAAGCCATCTGGCTTGCCGACGTTGCCCGGGGGTGGCTTCTATCAGAACACGCTCCTTAGTAGGGTGCTGCAGCGTGATCCCAACGCGCGGCCAATGCATCGGTTGGGGCGAGCGACCTCCGGGGTGGTGCTGTTTGCCAGGACCGATCAGGCGGCGCGAAGCCTATCGGCTGGGTGGCCGAACTACCGCAAAATCTACCGTGCTTTGGTCACCGGAAGTCCGCCTTGGATGGAGTGGACGGAGACGACACCGATCGGGCCGGTGCCATACGCTAGGTTGGGCAGCCTGCACGCTGCTTCCTCAATCGGTAAAAAAGCAAGGACCGATTTCCACCTTTTGGAACGACGCGGTTGCCAGGAGACTCTGTTGGAGGCGATTCTCCTTACCGGACGGCCCCATCAGATCCGGATTCATGCTGCAGCAGCGGGTTATCCGTTGGTTGAAGATCCAATCTACAAGGCTGGCGGGATCCCGCGCTCGGAATCGGCGGGGTTGCCTGGCGATGGAGGCTACTGGCTGCATGCGCATCGCCTGCATCTGACCCATCCGGTGGACGGGCGCATTCTGCAATTGGAGGCTCCCCTGCCCGAACAACTCAAGATGCAAAACGAGCGATGTCCTGAATGAATCAGCCTCCACGCATCCGACGGGAAAGAAATGATTCCCGTGGAGGCCATCCCATGCTTGGCGTCATTTCCTTCATGCACAAACCATCGACGTGGACCGATGAGAAGCATCGGCCTGATGGGTCAGAGCAAAGCCGACCGCAGGAGACTGATGGCTTTGGATCGATCAGGGTTTCCACTCGTCCGACATTTGCAGAAGGGCGTCGATGATTTTGACCGATGCCTGCGGCTCCAGAGAGTTGGTCCCTGGCCATGTTTCATAGCCGCCGAGTGCAAAGTGGCGTGGGGTGGGCAGGTAGCCGAAGTAACCATGAGCCAGCTCCACCATCATGGCTCGGGGCGCCGTGCAGCGCTTCTTGAACTCCAGTCCTGTCTCGGCAAAGGTTTCGCATGGCGAAGTACCGATCACCAGCGGACCGATGCGGAGGGCCTGCACTGGCAGTTTGGTCTCGGGGCTTGCCTTGGCCAGAAGATGCACGCGTCGCGCGTAGATGTCGGGAAGTCCAGGTGGCTGGTTTGGTGGGGGAGGATTCTGCTGGATCTTCGTTGCCCAGGCCATCAGCTCCGGGCCGATCGACCGCCACTGGACATCCAGCTCGCGGTACTTGGCGTCCAGGGCATGATCGCTGCGAAACTCCACATGGGGAGCGGTTGCCGACAGCTTGTCGGCCAGGTCTTCCGCGACATAACGCATTTGCCCATAGACCGGTTTCGGAGCACGCGCTTTGGGGAATGGAACATTGTTGACGTCTCCGCTGGTTCCATTTGCAAGAATCGCGACCATCGGTGGATCCTGATTGGGACGCGACAGAAGATTCTGAAGCTGTTGGCAGTAGATACCGAAGTAATCGGCCGAGATATGTCCCGGGCCGACGTCGCCGACATAATGGAGGGAATAGGCGGAGTAGATTCCGATGATGCGACCATCGGTGGCCCTGGCGATCACAAACGAGAGTTCGGGGTCGGTGGGTCCTGCCGGTTCCACCAGATCAGGGCTCTCCACCGGAGGGTTCATCCGCACCTTGTCGATGGCACCGAAGGGATTGGGAGTCATCTTCCCTTCCTTGAGGAACCAGCGGCGGTTGAACAGATGCTCCGGAGCCTCGATGCTGCCAAAGCCGACTTCGGCCGGTTCCAGATTTGCAACCGCGCGTCCGACGGCATCGACAATGCGACGTACCACAAACTTCTGATAGTCATCCAGCTGAACGTCGCTCTGGTAGACCTGCGGATACATCGCATTGCCGATGGCACTGGTTGCCGAATGCGTGTGGGTGGCAGAGATCAGGACATGCGAAGCCGGAATGGCATAACGTCTGGCGATTTCGTCTCTAGCCGCTAGGCTTAGCGACCGGTGGATTCCCAGAAGGTCGCATACTATCAGCGCGATCCTGGTTTCTCCCTGTTCCAAGACGATGCAGCGCACCCAAAGTTCGTCATGGATCTGTCGGGAGGCGATCGGAAGGAATCCCCCGATGATCTCACCGCCAAGATCGGGTGTGATGTTGCTGGTGGCGGCTCCCGCCCGCATCGCTGCATCTGCGGTCGACAGACAAACCGATACCCCCTGACACCAAACGAGCAGCATCAGGCATAGATTGAGAGAACGGGCTTGAGAACACCGCAAGTGGGAATGGCGATCAGGCATCGCAGCGTTTCCTTGGTGCATGATAGAGAGATGGTGTGCAGGTCACTGAGGCGGAACTTCAGGAGAACTTTCCTCCGGTGGCTCCGATGGTTCAAATCCCAGATTGGTGACGTCGCTGATGCGTGACGCGAGGACACCATACTGCTGGAAGAGATAGAAAAGTATCCACGGCAGGGTCATTCCGAGGATGACTGGATATTTCCAGCCCATCGATGCGATCATGATCGAAAGCAGATAGAAGCCTGCCAGGCCCAGCGCAGTCATCATGTAGCAGGCGCCCCATGCTTCACCGCGGGACTGGAACGACTGGTAGACCTCCTTCGAATAGGGCCGAAAGAAGCTTTGCAAGTCCAGCATCGATAGGAGCAAGGGGGGGAAAAACAGCCAGACGGATATCAGGTAGGCGCCAAGCATCATCACCCTACCTCCTCCGAAATACTGCACCAGAAGAGCCAGGAGACCTCCTGGCAGCGCGGCCAGCAGGAAAGCGACCACGACACAGGCGATCTCCCCGAACCATTCGACGGGATTGAACATCGGCCATTCCTGGACCCGCTTGAGTCGGTTCGCCGAGGATTCCAGCACGGCCAGTCCATTGGTCAGTAGAGCGGACATCAGTGGGATACCGATTCCCGCACCGATCAGAACCCCCAAGAGACTTCCCAGGCCACGCGTCGCTTCGGATTGCTGAGCGAACCACCAGACTGCAAGGAGTAGTCCAGCGGAGAAGACTCCCGAAGCGATAGCGATCAGGATCAGACCAGGATCGAAAAGGAAAGAGAAGGACCGCATCAACCAACCGCGCGTGTCGAAGTCGTAGGTCGTCTCTCCACCATCTTCGGGTGTGTCGTCCAGTTCCTGCTTGGCGCGATCCAGAAGATCCTGAGTCGCCTTGGTGCCGGTCGTGGCCGGGCGTACCGGAGGGGTCTCGTTCTTGAACCGCACCTCCATCGGATCTGCCGCAACAGCGGGCCTTGTTGGCTTGGGAGACCGCTTGACGGGAGGTGGCGGGGCTTCGAACTGGCTATGGCAGTCGGGACACTGAATCATCCTCCCCGCCTGATTAGGTTCCACGTAGAGCAGCGTTCCACAAAGTTTGCACTGAACTCGATACTCTTGGGAACCTTCCCTCTGGGGAGGCTCCGGAGCCGGTCTTTGTGTCTTGGGTTTCGGCGCAGGCGAGGCGGCGGATTGCAGCAACTGCTCGGCCGATTCCCTCGACTTTTTGATCGGTTCCTCAGGAGCCAATCGCAAGTCGTCATCGGACGCATCCGGGCTACGTCCTGATGGCGCGCTGGATGATGGCTTGGTAGATCCACTATTCGAGGCGTTGCCGGCCCGGCTGGCGGGAGGCGATGCCCGGCCTTGGCTCTCCGAGCGACTGGATGGCCTACTGGCTGGAACATCGCTTGAGGTCGGCGCTGCGGTGGGAGTGCGAGGCGCCGATGGCACCTTGCCGGTTGTCGGTTGGTCCGCGCGGTCGTTCTTCTGCCATCGGTAGCGTGTCGTCTCGGGAGGCTTCGGTGATTCCATCCCGATCTGGACCGCTGGCTGATCCAACTGGATCCACTCTTCCTCGCGATCTAGCGTTGCGATGCGAGGCGTCTTGATGGTCGCTTCGCATTGCGGGCAGGTCACCGAAACCCCTGCCTGCGTGGCCGGAACAGAGAGTTTGCCCGAACACTTGGGACACTGAAACTGAATGCTACCCGAGGATCGGTCACTCATCTCGTTTCTCCTGCCACCGAAAAAGCGCTGTTTGCCTCCCAGTGGTCCCGCCTCCAGGATGCTTTCACTGTATCAAGGAGCAGGTTGGGGAAGGAGCGTTTTCTTCATCGAGCAATAGTCTTCATACCATTTCGGCAGGAGCGACAAGGTAGCGTCTCCCCGATGGAGTATCACTCGGTAGGCAAGCAGCATCGTTTCACCATCAGCCAGCGTCGCTCCTCCTTCCCGACTTTCTCCCTCCACCTCCGGGAAATCTTTTCTGCCAAAGGGATTATGGGCGAATAGGCCGTATGTGCGCACATGCCATCGGCCCGGAGCGCGATAGCTGGAAGGGTGACAAAGGATGGCGATCCCGACCCGCTCCCCTTGGTGATCGCCTGTGTAATCGACCCATTCGGCCGGCAGGCCCCACGCATCCCCATCGATCTTGCCACGGGATGATGTGATCTTGCCCCCCAGTTTGGCATCCACCTTCATCCACTCCGCCACGCGGATCCCAAAGGATCCCTCCTTGGTGTCGCCAAATTCGACTGGGCCGTCCGAGGCACGCAACCAGATATCCAGGTCGATGACAGTGGCCAGGTCGTCTCCCGAGAATCGCATGCTGCGAGTTTCGGTGAGGACGCGTTTGCCGGTGGAAGCAAGCCAGTTGTGGGTGGAATCGAGCTGACACCATGACCGCTGGGGGTCCTGTCGCGCGCTCAGGGAAGTCGTGCTGATCGACCCATGCCCTGGCGCCTCGGACCAAAAGTCAACTCCATTGACCGCACCGTGCGTCATCCAGAGGGAGCGATGGTGCGGATGGTCCTGTTTCTCTCCAGCAGTCCCGTCCGACATCGGCCATTGCCGAGTCACCAGCCACTGCCCTGGACCGATCAATGGCCAGAGGATCGGCTTAGGACCATCGGCATGCCCGAACTTGGCGACCAGTGTCTCTCCCTGCAGCACCACGGCAGATCCACCTTCGGCCTTCGCACTCCAGCCCTTTGGGGACTGGCTCTGGCTGGTGCTGCTGGAATAGATGATGGCTGTCAGGACAAGCAGGCATCGGGTCAAAAAAGATTGCGCCACAGGCGAGATCGACGACACGGGATGCATCGGTACAGTTCCTTCCGTCGGGTCAGGTTTGTAGGCAGCCTCGAGGGCGCTGCACTTCCAGCGATCAACGGGCTGCTGCGATCATTCGTCGTCTAGGGACGAATTGGCAAGGACTCGGGCGATGCAGAATGAGACAAGCGCCAAGACACTACCGATCGACACCGTCATGAAAAGCCATCCGAGAGTGGTCATGGTGAAATTGCCTTGCGAGGGATTCGATATGGAGGAAATGGATCACGGGCCATTAAGATTCGATGGTCAAAGGATCGACCGGCCTTCCTGCTTCCATCGCTTGCTGGCGACTGACACCATGGCCAGGAGAAGCACCATGCAGCCGGCGACGATGCCAAATCCGGTCGCCAGGACAGGATCCTCGAACTTCTTAACCAGTTCCAGTTTGCCTTGGGCGTCGCGAGCGATCAGCTGACTGACCAGGATCCAGATGAGGAATAGAGGCGACACGTAGCGGATGACAAACTGGACGAATGCAGGGACCTTCAACTGGGCACCGCTGTCGAGTTCCGCCTTGCCTTTCTGGATTCCAAAGACCCATCCATAGAGAATCGCCTGGATTAGCGCTAAGACGACGATGAACATCTCACCACTCCAGAAGTCGATCGCCGACAGCCCCTTCAGCTCGCCGCTTCGGAGGACAATCCAGCCCGTTCCGATCATCGAGATAACGAACAGAAGCATCGTCGATCGCATGCGGTTCCACCCCAGTCCCTCTTCAAAGAAGGCCAGCACCGGTTGCAGCATCGAGATGCTGCTGGTGATCGCGGCCAGGAACAGCATGAAGAACCATAGGAAGCCGAAGAAGCTTCCGGCCGGCATTTCCGCGAAGACATTGGGAAGGGCATTAAACCCAAGGGAGAACGAGCTGCTGGTGAACTGCGTCAGCGCGGTGGCGCCGAGGAAAATAAAGGCGGCAGGGATTGTGATCAGTCCGCCCAGGCAGACTTCAAAGAATTCGTTGACGCTGGAAGCGGTCAGACTGCTCAGGGCGATGTCCTGCTTAGGCTTGCAGTAGCTGGCGTAGTTGATGATCACCCCGAAACCGACCGACAGGGTGAAGAAGATCTGGCCCGCTGCGGCCAGCCAAGTACCCGGTTTCCCAAGAACGGAAAAGTCCGGGTTCCACATGTACCCCAGGCCGTTGACCACGTTCTGGTCGGGTGCGTTTGGATTGGCGGGAAGGGTGAGCACACGAGCCAGCACGCAGATGGCGCAGATCGCCATCAGTGGCATGGCGATGTTGCAGAACTTCTCGATGCCACCGCTAAGCCCCCGGTAGACCAGCAGGAAGTTGACGACGAAGGTGATGACTAGAAAAATCAGTGGCGCTGTCAGTCCTGAAAGTATGGCTGCATCTTTAGATGAACCAGTAAAGGTCTCGAAGACCGCTTTGTACTTGGCTGGATCGCTGCCGTGATTCATCCAGCCCATCAGGTAATAGAAGGCGTACCCCAGGCACCACGATTCGATCACGATGTAGTAGAAGTAGACGGTCATCGGCACGAGGAGGGCCAGGGCACCCAGATACTTTGCGGCTGGATGACGCCACAGGGTCGCGAAGATGCCCGGTGCGGAGTTGAAGCCATGACGACCTCCGTATCGACCCATCGACCATTCGGCCCAGCAGAGCGGAATTCCCACAAGAAGGAGTGCGATGAAATAGGGGATCATGAACGCCCCACCGCCGTTTTCGGCCGCTTTGCCCGGAAAGCGGAGGAAATTACCGAGACCGACGGCCGATCCTGCGACTGCAAGGATGACTCCCAGTTTGGAGCCCCACTGCTGCTTTTCACTCATCAACAAACTCCCGATTACGCACGGTCTGGTTTTTGGTGGAATGGACGATTCCCTGGAGAGGCCAGGGGGCGATGGATCGCAATATCCACCACCTGCAAACTGAAAGAGTCAGCTTAGCTGATCCTGAATCAGTCTGCACCATTTTGGTCGATTCCCTGACCTGGGCGATGGCACTGGCGGACAACATGATCCCCCCAGTTTGCCCGATTGGTGCAGTCAATTGCTGCTGGTGGGGGATGCGACGTGGACTGCGACCGGAAGCGCGTTCCCAAAGCGATCGAAATCCCGGAAGGTCCAGACGACCTTTTTCTCTTTGGTGACTTCGACGATCTGAGGCTGGTCCGGTCCCGCATGGCAATTGACGATCCAGGTGTTGCCACTAGGCAGCCGTTCAACCATTGTCACCCACGCCAGCCGGATTCCTGGCAATTCATTTTCGCCCACCTCCCAGACCGTTTTCCCTTCGGCATCGACTTCCAGGACGCGATGGCCGTCCCCGGTGCCGATCAGTGTGGTTCCAGAGGAAGTGCGCACGGCCGAGTAGAGTTGGGTTCCGACGTCGTGCTGCCAGATCACTTTGCCATCGGTGGCATACTCGCGAATCTTCCGGTCCCCTTCATGCGCGACCAGGTAGGTCTGGCCTGGAGTGGGCCGTACCAGTCGGGTATCGCGATGGGCATCGGGCCGGTCGACCGAAATCGGGATCGACCGGAGCACCTTCTTTTCGCGATCGATCTCCAGAATGCGCCGCGCGCCGCTTTCGGCGATCATGGTGGCTCCCGAGGGAAGTCGGCGGAAGGCATGGATTTCAATCGGACCACCTTCTGCGGTCTTCCCCGCTTCGTATTTCCAGATTTCTTTTCCCTTCTCATCGACTTCGATCACGTTGCCGAAACTGGTCTGCAGCAGCCAGTGGCCATTGGGCAAGGCCTGGGCATCATGGATGTCGCGGATGGGGATCGACCAGACGATGTTGTCTTCGGCATCGATCAGGGCTGCGATTTTCTTTTCATAATCTGCGGCGAGAAAGACCCGCTTCCCGCCAGCCTGGTGCGACTGGGCGATTGCCGACGCGTTCAGCAGAAGCCACCCGATCACCGCCAAAAACCCCTTGCAACCCATCGCGATGGTCTCCTTCACTCTGATATCTCTTTTGGATCCAAACGGAAAAATCTCTGACGAAACTAAAGTCTTTTGCCATCACCGAAGCAAGTCGGGAACAGCAATCCGCTGACCGTCGTAGGCCAGTCGGATGTTGGATGGGAGCGTCGCGTTGGTCCCGGCGTAATCGAGTTCGTGCGACAGATGTGTCAGAAATGCCTGCCGAGGCTTCAGTCGCTCGATGATCCCAACCGCTTGATCTACCGAAAGGTGAGTGGGGTGTGGGCGGGGGCGCAGAGCGTCGAGGATGAGGGTATCAAGCCCTTCCAGGAGATGCCAGCTGCTTTCGGGGATCGAACTGACATCGGTGCAGTAGGCGGTCTGGCCGATGCGAAAACCAAGTACTTCAAAGTGGGGCCCATGGTTCAACCGGATAGGGGTCACCTGGACACCAAGCACTTCGAACGGATCCGTGGTGATCCTCCGCAGGTCCAGTTGCGGTGCGGCTCCCGGATGCGTCGCGGGCCGATCGCTGAATGCGTAGTCGAATGCCATCCGAATGCGGCGCTCCACCTTCTCTTCACAAAAGAGCGGAATCGGGCCACCGATCGCAAAAGGAAACAGCCGCAAATCATCCAGCCCGTACAGGTGATCGACATGTTCGTGGGTGTAGAGCACCGCATGGACGATGCCGATGCCTTCCCGAAGCAATTGGGTGCGGAGGTCGGGGGAGGTATCGATCAGCAGATTCCCCTGGTCCAGTCCGATGATAGCCGAACAGCGCGTGCGGCGATTGCGTGGATCGTTGCTTTCGCAAACCTCGCAGGGGCACCCGATCGTCGGGACTCCGACGCTGGTGCCGGTTCCCAGCAGGATCATCTCCCCGCGGAAATCGATCGATTTGAACTGTTGCGGCACCAGATCACTCCGTCTCCAGATCCGTTCTTCCAGGGAACACCCTATCGTAACGCATCGGGCCATTCAGCGGTTCCGCCACTGCCCCCTGGCTTTGCTGCCGGGTAAACTAATTACGCCTGACCTGGTGGTTGAGGGAATTTTGAAAATTGTCCCGTTGCCTCCGTGGAGTCAGCCGAAAAGTCTCCGCCTTGTATTCTGGAGTCGATTTGTCATGAGCCGAATTCCGTGTTTGGATCGCAGCGCTGTGGGTGGGAATCGCCGAGTTTGCTTGGGCGCTATCGGATGTCTGTTGGCTTTTGCGGTAATGCAATCGACCCATCGAGTGGCCCTGGCGCAGTCCGGGGCAGCCGAAAAAGAGGCAGCGTCCGGGAGCCAGAAGGGGGACGGAAAAAATAGCGAGGGGAAACCTATGGAACTGGCAACGGTTGGGGGTGGTTGTTTCTGGTGCGTCGAGGCGGTTTTTCAGCGGCTGCAAGGAGTCACGAAAGTGGTCTCCGGCTACGCGGGCGGGCAGACCGAGAATCCGAACTACAAGCAAGTGTGCACTGGCCTAACCGGGCATGCCGAAGTATGCCAGATCACCTACGACCCGTCGATCGTCTCCTTCGATGAAATCCTCGAAGTCTTCTGGCAGACGCACGATCCCACAACGCTCAATCGCCAGGGCAACGACGTCGGCACCCAGTATCGCTCGGTGGTCTACTATCACTCCCAAGAGCAGAAAGAGAAGGCCGAGCATTACATGAAGAAGCTGGATGAAGCCAAGATCTTCAAGAATCCGATCGTCACCGAAATCAGTCCGCTACCGAAATTCTATCCCGCCGAAGACTATCACCAAAATTATTTCAACGACAATCCTGATCAGCCCTACTGCCAGGCGGTCGTCAAGTCGAAGGTCGACAAGTTTAAGAAGGTCTTCAGTGAGAAGATGAAGAAAGAGTATGGCGACCGCTGACCATGCCCTTTCCCCAACTTCGCCTGCTCGCCGCAGTGGGGCTGGCGATAGTCAGCCTTCAGGCGACTACTACGCGATCGAGGGTCAACGCTGAGGAATCGCCATCGTTCCAGCGTGAGATCCGACCGCTTCTATCGGACCGATGCTTTTCCTGTCATGGATTTGATGCAGGAGAGCGGCAGGGAGGGCTGCGTCTGGACGATGCGGCCAGTGCTCAGAAAGGAGGCGACAGCGGTCAGCCTGCCATCGTCCCAGGGGAACTTGAGCCAAGTTCCCTATGGCAGCGCATCACCTCC
Organism: Pirellulaceae bacterium; assembly: GCA_044337705.1. GTDB lineage: Bacteria > Planctomycetota > Planctomycetia > Pirellulales > Pirellulaceae > JBEISR01. The sequence goes on from JBIINB010000010.1 coordinate 49,290, forward strand.
GATGCCCCCGATCAGAAAATGCCGCCACCGGAAAGCCACAAGCAACTGGCGCCCGAGGAGGTGGAACTTCTAGGGCGATGGATTCTGGCAGGAGCCCAGTACGAAGGGCACTGGGCTTTCCAAAGGGTGCAGCGGCCAAGTGCCGGTCCGCAGCGATCTATCGACTACTGGATCGATCGTGCTTTGTCGGAAAGGCAACTGACGATCTCCGGTCCAGCTGATCCCCGACTGCTGCTCAGGCGTCTGACGATCGACCTGACCGGATTGCCTCCCACCGAAGAGGAACTGCTTGCCTTTGTCGCCGACTCATCGGATCAGGCCTATTCCAGGCAGGTGGAACGGCTGTTGGCATCTCCCAGGTTTGGCGAGCGATGGGCGTCGCTTTGGCTGGATGTGGCGCGCTATGGCGACACCAATGGCTACCTCCATGATCTGAAACGCAATGCCTGGCCTTGGCGCGACTGGGTGATCGATGCATTCAATCGCGATCTCCCTTACGATCAGTTTGTGCGCGAGCAGTTGGCGGGAGATCTTTTGCCGGAGGCGAGTGACCAGCAGGTGCTGGCAACGTCATTCAACCGCAATCATCTGCTGACAACCGAGGGAGGTTCGATTCCCGACGAATTTCTCAACGAGTACGCTTCCGACCGCGTCCAGACGTTCGGCACAGCGTTCCTGGGGCTCAGTTTCCAGTGCGCCCGCTGCCACGATCACAAGTTCGATCCGATCTCCCAGGAAGATTTTTACAGTCTTCAAAGCTACTTCAATTCGATCGGCGAGCGGCATGACAATTCGGCCGCTTATGCGCCGACTCTCTTGGTGCGATCGCCGCTGGCACCATCACTGGATCCGCTGCCGGTGATGGTGATGAAGGAAGCCGAGCCCAAACCGAACTTTGTCCTTCGCCGTGGGCAGTACGATTTGCCGATGAAGGACCGACCAGTCTCACGACGCGTCCCCGAGTCACTGGGGATGGGGAAGGAGGCGGTGCCCGACCGATTGGCGCTCGCCAATTGGCTGACCAATCCGGCTCATCCGCTTTTCAGTCGCGTGATGGTCAATCGAGTCTGGCATCGTTTGTTTGGGCGTGGACTGGTGGAGACGCTGGATGATTTTGGCCTGCAGGGAGAGTATCCTTCGCATCCCGAATTGCTGGACGAGCTGGCGGGGGGCTGGATGGAGGGGCACAGCGACTGGGCCTCGATGCCCTGGAGTCTGAAAGGTTTGATCCGCCGCATCGTCAGTAGCCGAGTCTATCGTCAATCGGCGGTGATCGAACGAGATGCCGCAGAGAGAGATCCGGAGAATCGATGGTTGAGCCGCTTTCCCAGGCAACGGCTTTCGGCAGAGGAGCTGCGCGATCAGTCGCTAGCGGTTGCCGGGTTGCTGGTGGAGCGGCTGGGAGGGGCTCCGGTCTATCCCTATCAGCCTGAGGGGCTTTGGGAGGAACGAGCCAACGAGGGGAGCGACAACCGGGTCTACGTACGGAGCGAAGGGGAGTCGCTTTTTCGACGAAGTATCTACACCTTCTGGAAGAGGACCTGTCCTCCTGCGTGGCTGGCGGTTTTCGATGCGCCGGACCGGACGCAGTGTGTGGCGCGTCGCGCTTTGACCAGCACGCCACTGCAGGCACTGGCGCTTTGGAATGATGAGCAAATTTTGGAAGCGGCCAAGGGACTGGCCTGCGACCGATTGAAGAGTGCCCCTCCCCTGCCCTCACTCGACCGCGATACTCAGATATTGCAGTCGATGGCGGTCCGATGCACATCGCTAACACTTGGTAATGAGGATCAGGAGCGGCTTTTGGATCTGCTGGCTCACTTCCGTCGTCGGTTTGCTCAGGCACCCCAAGACGCTAAGGAGCTCATCCAGATTGGTACGTTGCACTGGCCTGCAGTCGATGAAAAAGAATTGGCTTCTTGGATGATGGTGGCGAGCACCTTGCTGGGATCCGATCGCGCCACGATCCGTCCGTGATCGAACGGGGAAAGAGGTTTTTCGATGCATGGCACTCCTTTGGAACCGCTGCTTCAGATCAACCGGCGGCAGATTCTGGGCCAGGTAGCTGGTGGGCTGGGGTTTCTTGGAGGCTTGGCTGCCTCGCAGTTGCTCCATCCTCCACGAGCAGCAGCCACCCAAGATGCCCCGACGAATCGACTGGGCATTCCGCATCACAACCCAAAGGCCAAACGCGTCCTCTATCTCTATCAGGAGGGGGCACCTTCCCAGGTCGACACGTGGGATCATAAGCCAGGTCTGATTGATTGGTTTGATCGGGAGTTGCCGGCTTCGGTGCGAGGTGAACAGCGGCTGACCACCATGACCAGCGGGCAGGGACGATTGCCGATTGCCCCAAGTCGATTTGAGTTCGAGCGATTTGAGAACGATCAGGATGGGCTGTGGGTGAACCGATTGCTTAGCCATACCGGGGCGATGGCCAAGGATCTGTGCGTGATCCGTTCGATGACGACCGACCAAATCAATCATGGACCTGGGGTGACTTTCATGCAGACGGGTCACCCGATTCCTGGGCGGCCTTCGATCGGCGCGTGGTTATCGTACGGCCTGGGGAGCGAGAACGAAAATCTGCCTGCCTTTGTGGTGATGATCAGCCAGGGGCGGGGTCAGATGCAGGCGCTCTTTTCGCATCTTTGGGGGGCGGGCTTTTTGCCGGGAGAGCACCAGGGAGTGCAGTTCCGAGCGGCTCGCGACCCGGTTCTTTTTCTGAATGATCCTACGGGGCTTCAGCGACAGGATAGGCGGCGGATGCTGGATGCACTGCAGGCGATGGCCGCAAGCGACCAGGCGACCTATCAGGATGATGCGGTGCAGTCGCGGATGGCGCAGATGGAGATGGCTTACCGGATGCAGTCGAGCGTCCCGGAGTTGACTGATTTTTCGAACGAGAGCGCGGAGACCTTGGAGCGGTATGGTCCGAGAGTGCGGGATACGGGAAGTTATGCATACAACTGCCTGATGGCTCGTCGCATGGCCGAACGCGGAGTCCGATTCATTCAGCTGTATCATCGCGGCTGGGATCATCATGGGAGCGTGCCAAAAGACCTACCGATGCAATGCGAGGATGTCGATCAACCGCAGGCGGCTCTTCTGCGGGATCTGAAAGAGCGGGGGATGCTGGAGGAGACGCTGGTGCTTTGGGGTGGTGAGTTTGGAAGGACCGTTTACTGTCAGGGGCCGTTGACTCGGGAGCAGTACGGGCGGGACCATCATCCCCGGTGTTTTACTGTTTGGCTGGCAGGTGGTGGAATTCGCGGAGGGATCACGCATGGGGCGACCGACGAGTTCAGCTACAACATCGCCAGCGATCCGGTGACGGTGCATGATCTTCATGCGACGATGCTGCATTTGCTAGGGATCGACCATGAGCGGCTGGTCTATCGCTCCCAGGGGCTCGATTTCCGCCTGACCGGAGTCGAACCGTCTCGGGTGGTGCGGGAGATTCTCGCCTGAGAACCTATCCACAAACCTGCAAAATCGTAACCCCATAGCGTAAGCAGGGGATGGTTCTCGGATAGGTTTTTAGATCGCTGGCGGCAAGATCGATCGTTGCGACAACATTCTAAAGTTCTTTAGAATATTTTTCAGTGATTGCAGCTTGCTGAATGAGATGCCAGAGACGCGCAGAGACTCCTATTGGTCTTTCTTCCCAAGAAAATACTGAGTTGCTGAAGGCGGCTTGATGCGGCGCTTCCTACCAAGCGTCCGTTGCTCCATTGCGGAGCGCGAGATCCCATGGGCGGAAAAAGGGGGCGGTGGTCAATTCACTAATCGGCCCCCGCCCCCTTTTCTTACCTCGACGTCCCCTTTTCTACTCCGAAGTGGCCGTTCCTACCGCGATAGCACGAAAGAGGAAGGGGCGTCTTGCTTACCCGAGCCTGGTCAGCGATCAATACTCATGCGAGGAACTGCTGGCGGGTTCGGGGGCTGGGGTCTGGGAGGTGGCGACCTGCCGGATCTTCCGTTCGGTCACTTCCTGCGTCAGCATGGCAATCGCTTCGCTAAGCGGCTTGCTGCCAAGATCCCCTTCCAGGCGGTCGCGCAGGGCTACCGAGTCGCTTTCGGCTTCCTTGGGACCGACCACCATCATGTAGGGAATGAGGTCCAGCTGGGCGTCGCGGATCTTGGCCTGAACCTTTGCACCTCGCATGTCGCTAGTGACGCGGAAGCCGGCGGCTGTTAGGCGCTTTTCCACCTCCATCGCGTAGTCGTTGGTTTTCTCGCTGAGCGGCATGACACGGATCTGCTCGGGTGCCAGCCACAGCGGAAACGCGCCAGCAAAATGTTCGATCAGCATCCCGACAAACCGTTCCATCGACCCGAAAGGAGCTCGGTGAATCATCACCGGTCGATGCGCTGCATTATCCGACCCGATGTATTCCAACTGGAAGCGTTCGGGAAGGTTGTAATCAAGCTGCACGGTTCCCAGTTGCCACTGTCGACCGATGCAGTCTCGCACCATGAAGTCGGCTTTGGGACCGTAGAACGCGGCCTCCCCTTCGGCTGCCTCGAATGGCAACCCGGATTCGACCAGCACCTTACGTAGAGCCGCTTCGGCCATCTGCCAGTTCTCTTCGCTTCCGACATACTTGTCGCTGGCCGGGTCGCGAAGGGATAGCTGCACCCGATAGTCGTTCAGGCCGACACTGGCCAGGACGAAACGAGTCAGCTCGATGGTGGCGCGAAACTCCTCTTCCACCTGGTCGGCGGTGCAGAAGATGTGAGCGTCATCCTGAGTCAATCCGCGGACGCGGAGCATGCCGTTCAGTTCGCCGGTCTGTTCAAAGCGGTAAACCGTTCCGAACTCAAAAAGCCGCAGCGGCAGTTGCTTGTAGGAGCGTGGTTGGGACCGGAAGATCTGCGCATGATGGGGGCAGTTCATCGGCTTGACCAGATACCGTTCCTGCTGTTTCTGCCAAGCGTTCAGAAAGGCCGCTCGATCCTCTTTCGATCCATCCCAGGGGTACCCTTCCAAGGCACAGCCAAGGACCAGAGCCGCTTCATGCAGCTTCTTTTCATCGGCGGCGGGTAGTCCTTCTTCCGACTGAAGTCTTCGGACCCAGGCATCGACCAAAGCTCCCGCGTCGGCGACGAACAGCGGCGGGAACTGGCTGTCGCGATAGTACGGAAAGTGCCCGCTGGTTTCATAAAGTTCCACCCGTCCCATGTGCGGGCTGTAGACTGGCTGGTAGCCGCGTTTCAGCATTTCGGCTCGCAGAAAATCCTCCAGCAGACCGCGGACTCTTGCTCCCTTGGGCAGCCACAAACAGAATCCCTGACCGACTTCCGGGGCGATGTGGAAGAGCCCGAGTTTCTTCCCTAGAACGCGATGATCGCGCCGTTTGGCTTCTTCTACCTGTTCGAGATGAGCCTGAAGATCTTTGGGGCTGAAGAAGGCGGTCCCGTAGACTCGCTGTAGCTGCCGCCCCTTGGCATCTCCCTTCCAGTAGGCACCGGCGACCGAAAGTACCTTGAAGGCTTTGATCTTGCCGGCATCGGGCACGTGGGGTCCGCGGCACAGGTCGACGAATTCCCCCTGCCGATAGAATCCCAGCTGCTGGTGCTCGGCCAACCCCGTCTGAATATGCTCGACCTTCAGCGACTGACTGAGGTCTTGGCAAAGCTGTACTGCTTCGCCGCGTCCTAGAGTGAAATACTCAAACGGTTCCCCTTTGGCAACGATATCGGCCATTTCTTTTTCGATGGCAGCGAAGTCATCTTCGTTCAATTTGCGGGGGAGATCGAAGTCGTAGTAATAGCCACCCTGAGTGGTCGGGCCAAAGGCCAGCGATACGTCTGGGAACAGCCGCATGATCGCTCGCGCCATCACGTGCGCGCAGGAGTGGCGGAGCACATCCAGTGATTCGGGATCCTTCTCGGTCAAGAGTCGCAGGGGTACGGGGCGCTGGTCGGTGTAGGATGCGATAGGTCGTTTGGGATCGATCACCAAGTCCCCGACTTTCGCAGCGACGACGGCCTTGGCCAGTCGACTGCCGATTGTTTCAGCCACCTCCAGAGCGGTAACCGAATCAGGGTGTTGGACCAGAGTGCCATCGGGGAGTTGGATATCGATCATGCGTTCGTTCCTGCGCGGATGGGGCCAAGGGATCCCGAGTCGGCCGCAACGGATGGCCGAAAGTCCCGGTCCAACTGCAGGGCCCCCGGCAGTTGGATCGACTTAGGATGGCAATCCTAGCGAATTCTCGCAAGACGAATCGACGGCTCTCCTTCTTTTCGATAAGGGCCAATTCGAGGAACGTTCCTTGCTGACGCTGCGGGCTAGGGTTTGGCAGGTTTTCGGAAAGGCCCTCAGGTCTTCGACGGGGGCTCATGGATTCTCCGGGCCCCAGATTTCCCATTCGGTCAGCCCCGTTTTGGACTCTCCGCGATGCTGGAACGTGGCGCGGACCTTGGAGAGGGTGACAGGTTCCAGGAGCACCTGGTTGGCTCGGCCACCCGACGGGCTCTGTGGGGTGCGACCGCGTTCCTTCAGCGGTTGCCAGGCGTTATCGATCCAGCCTTCCAGGAGGAACGACTCCGGCGGCTGCACACCACCGCGATCATCATAGAAATAGAGCTCCATCCTCGCGACGGTTTTCGGTTCGCCGAAATCGACTTCCAGCCAGTCGCTGGGAGTCTTGGAAGACCAGCTGGTCCATCGATTGTGTGGTTTGGCGTCGAGGCTGTAGAGACCGTCGATCGCCTGTTCCGCACGATCGTAAGGGGAGGTGAAGGAGGCGGAGATTTTTGGGTACTCGGCTCCCTCAAGGCGGACTGCTAGGTTGCCTGGTCGGCCGGGGGCTGGGGACCAAGCTTCCCCTGTGCGGCTCCAGCACTCCACCTCAGAGAGGCCGACTTGTCGACCTGGCCTGGGGATCAGCACAATTTTCACCCTTTGGGCGCGCTGGGGTGCCAGTTCGATCCATAGCGGGCGATGTCCCCACGAGGAATCGGATGCTGCAGCTTCTTGGGTAGAGACTACCTGCCACTGCCCTGAAGACGATTCGACCTCGACTCGCACTTCGGCGGGTGCTTGGATCGGTTGATCGGTGCCGTCGTCCAGCAGATAGAGCCCCACCGTCTCGAAGGCGCGGGGCGTTCCGAAATCGATCTGCAGCCATGCGGCTTGGTCCTTATGGGCTGGATCGCTTGCCCATCGATTGGGCGGATGCTGCAGGTACCAGTAGTTGCCATCGTTTAGATCGTTGGCGCGGGTACCTGGCGCGGAACTGCTGACGGTGACTTCGGGGAAGGGGCTTAGAGAGTTGTTGACTGCGACGTTGATGGGACGAGGTGGCTTGGGGGATTTCTGATCTACCGCAAGGCTATTGGTGTCCAGGCGGATCGGTTCCACGCGATCGCTGCGATGGACCAAGTTTCCGTCGCGGAAGATTTGCCATCCCTTCCCCTTCCCATAACGAGTTCCATCGCGGTCCCAAAGGATGGACCATTGTCTGCCGTGGACCACCAGGTTGTCGACAGCCCACCAGTCCCATTGGGGATCGGCAAGGGGATGGAGTACGAGGGCATTTTCTTCGGGCAGGATTCCAACGAGATCGGAGAGGATCAGGTCGACATAGCAGCTGTGAAAGTAGTGTTCGCTGTGGTTGTAGTTGTCGTGCCCTTCCCACGATCCCGTATCGGGATTGCAGGCCTCGGCGATGTACGGCTTGCCATCTTTTCGATGGGTTTTTGCGTAGGTCCGCAGGAGCGTGCGATAGTCTTCGGCATCGATCACCTTCGGATCGTAGTGACGAACGACGTTGGCCATTGCCTGCAGCGTCTGGGCTGTGGCGTAGGGCCACGACTGGCCCGACCAGAAGCAGCAGGATTTGGAGAGCAGGTACATCGGATCGTTGTGTTCGACGCTTCGTGGCCCGAATGGTGCTTGAAAGTACTCCGGGTCGATCAGGAAGCGCCATGCGGCTTCATATCCTCTACCTGGCTCGGGGATCGAAAACTGCCAGGGCACGTAGCCGATCAATTCGCGTCCATGGGGGCTTCCTGCGAACCGCCCCGACTGGTGAGTCAGAGAACCTGCCTGGATGGTGTGGCCCTCGTGGGTTTCGTCGCGTAGGAATTTCTGGAGGAAGAACGAGCGGTCGGGATCCCAGAGTCGCTGCTGGATGTTGGACCGGACCCTAGCGGCCTGCTGCCGCAGCGCGTCCGCCTGATCAGACCGACCGGCCCAGTCGCATACCGTCGCAAGGGCCATTGCATCGGCGTAGAGATACGAATTGAGCGTAGGGCGGAATCCTGGAGCGCCTCGCAGGGGATCGGATGTTTGCCGGCTGTTGATGTTCAGTTCCATGCCATCGTCGTGACCGGTCTGCCAGAACATGCCTTCGGTTTCCGACCAGTGTCGGTCGACCCAGCCTTGATGATTTTTTAGAAGGTCATCCAGCAAGTCGATCAGAAAGGCGCGGTCGGGATGAACATGGTGAAGATCCAGGCTAGCGGCCGCCAGCCAGCAGCTGTAATTGCGGGGCTCGGCCCCCGGAGTCCGAAACCAGTAGCGAGCATAGTCGCGCGCGATGTCGGGAGACCTCATCCACCGCAGTTCTTGGATCTGGTGTCCTGCCGGGCAGCTGATCGCGCCATAGGTCCCAGACCAGAAGGGGCGGTCGATGAACTCTGTCGATGCATATCCATCGATGGGTGATCCATAGACCAGATGTTTGGTCACCAGCTCCCAGCGATAGTAGTAGATTTCCGTCAGATCGCGATCGGGGCATTCAAACAGCGGGATTTGCCAGCCAAACCAATTGGAATCGCGATTATCCCAGAAGTCATAGCGATCAAAAGCCTGCTGGATCTGCAGCACCTGGTTTCTAGGTTCTGGCGTGATCTGCGACAGGTGGGCAGGGCGATCGACAGGCGAGGACCGCTGAGCCGAAAGGTCGCTGGTTCCTAGAATCAGGAAGACGGCCAGAGCAAGCGGCGTGTGGAGGGCAAAGCCGTCGGTCATCAGGAGGCGGAGGAGGGCGCAGAGTCGAGCCGTGGAGCGAATGAGCGTGCGGTGAGCAGTCATGCCAAGGCGATCCTAAGAAGCTTGATTGCGGGAAAGCGTACGACGCGCGAAGTTGTCAGTTTAGCCGACAGGCAGCGAGAAGTTAGTCCGGCGCGACCTTCAAATTTGAGGGGATTTCATCGTCGGACAAAATCAGAGGCTCGGCGATGGGATACAATTTTTACAGGTGGCCACGGCGCACGCAGCGGAGATTGTCCGTCCAGGGCCGAAGTCGCGTGGGGATGTACGAGGCACCGCCGAAGGTTAGCGGCCTGGATGTTCCGGTGTTCGTCTTTTCTTATCTGTTAGCAGGCCCGGAGCGACCATGAGCCCAGGGATTGAAGAAATCATCCAGCGTTTGCAAAGCAACATGGAGTCGGTGGTGCTCGGTAAGTCGGAGGTGGTCAAGCTGACCCTGGTGGCGTTGCTGGCCGGGGACCACTTGCTGCTAGAGGATGTGCCGGGCGTTGGCAAGACGCTGTTGGGTAAGGCGTTGGCGCGGAGCATCGAGGGGAAGTTCAACCGCATCCAGTTCACCCCCGATCTGCTTCCCAGCGACATTGTGGGAAGCAGTGTCTTTCATGCGTCGGATGGGGAATTCCGATTTCATCCGGGCCCTATTTTCGCGCATGTGGTCCTGGGGGATGAAATCAACCGGGCTCCTCCGAAGACGCAGAGCGCGCTGCTGGAGGCGATGAGTGAGCGGCAGGTGAGCGTGGACGGGACGACACACAAGTTGCCTGATCCATTCCTGGTGATCGCGACGCAGAACCCCTACGAGTTCGAAGGGACCTACCTTCTCCCCGAAAGTCAGCTCGATCGATTCCTTCTGCGGATCAAGGTCGGGTATCCGCCGCGTGAGGTGGAGCGGCAGGTATTCCGATCGCATCAGGCGGGCGAACCGGTCGAATCGCTTCCCAGCGTGGCATCGGTCTCCGACGTCCTGAAAATTCAGGAAGCTGTCCGAGCTATCCATGCGGACGATAGCGTCCTGGATTACCTGCAAGATATCGTCGAGGGGACTCGCAATCATCGCCGCATCTCGGTGGGGCTCAGTACTCGAGGAGCGCTTGGACTGTACCGCGCTGGTCAGGCATTCGCCCTGCTGGAACGGCGCAGCTACATCATCCCGGACGACATTAAAAGACTTGCGGTGCCGGTGATCGCACATCGTCTAATTCCCGAGGGATTCAGCGCGGGGACGGAACGAGACGCTACCGAATCGATGGTGGAAGAGATCCTGGCTGGAATTCGAGTTCCCGTATGATGGAGGAGGCTCGCCGGATGACTTGCTGCGACGTCCGATCGATGAAGTCTCATGGAGTCCACGGCGAGAACTCAGTCCACGGTGAGGACAGTGGCGAAGAAGTTGATTTTGGCGGTAGATATCGATGGGATGCACGGATCGAAGGTTCAGGGTGGTGCAATGGAAAGCGACCGGGACCGACGGGACGAAGAAGACTGCAATGGACACCTGGAGGTGGGCGTCCCGCATACCCGATGGACGAGGGAAGGGTTCAACTTTTCTGCTTTGGTGGTTTTCATTTTGGTGGGCGCGATTCTGCGCGACGTTAATTTGCTGGTGGTGCTGGCAGGGATACTGTTTGCATTTTTTCTTCTGCAGTGGCGTCTTGGTGTGAAGAATCTTTCCTGGCTGGTGATGGAGCGGCGGGTAGAGTCTCGTCCTGTCGCTCGCAAGCCCTTCGAAGTGCGTTGGGAGGTCCATAACCCGCGGCGCTGGATTGCGGCATCGATGCTGGAGCTTCACGACCGGATGATCCCGCCGCGCAAGCCTGGAGCTGAAAAGCCGCGTGAAGTCTCGATGCGACTGTTCTTTCCCAAGGTGGTTGGTGGGGGAGTCGAACAGATCGCATCGCAGTGTGTCTGTGAGGAGCGGGGGCTTTATCGATGGGGACCGATGGAGATCCATTCGCGTTTCCCGCTGGGATTACTTTGTGCGAAAAGTCGAGCTGGTGGAATCGATGCCCTGCCGGTCCGCCCTCCTCTGGGGACGTTGCGGAGCGGATGGCAGCGTGTTCTGGCGGCCGAGCAATCGGCAGGATGGAGTGCGCGCCGGGCCAGTGCGGTACAGGAGGGGGATCCATCGGGTCTGCGCGATTTTCAGCCGGGCGATCCAAGAAAGTGGATTCATTGGAGGAGTTCGGCCAAGCGTGGTGCGCTGCAGGTGCGGCAGTTCCAGCGCGAGGATTCCTTCCCCGCCGGAATTCTGATCGATCTATACGATGGGGGAGGTCCAGCGTCCGTTTTGGATGAGACATTGGAGTTTGCAGCGACGCTGGTCAAGCATCTGGTGGATGTCGGGGCTTCCGGGCTTCAGGTGGTCCTGGTCGACCGGGGGCAAGTCGTTCATTTTGCGATTGGTTCGGGGAGAGGATTTGACCGATTGTGGGCTTATCTGGCCGAAGTGGAGGGGGCGGATTCCGATGCATGGCGATTGGGGTGGAAGGAGTTGACTGGTCGGGGCGTGCCCGCTTCGAGAATATGGGTGATCAGTCCCCGCTCGATGGGGTTGGGGCTTTCCCATCTGCAGGCTGCCGGTAGCCGGCCGGTTGCAGCATCAGAGGGACTGCCGGGTGGCCAGAGGCCAGCAGCGTGGATTCATGGATCGGGAGTGGTAGTCCAATCGATTTTTCAGAGATACATGCCATGAGCGAATCGGCCATCGGAACAAGCAAGCCATTCGATGTGAGGCATTTCCGTCTTGCGATTCTGATGGGATCGTTGGCGATTCTGGCGGCGGTGTTGGTAGGCCTGGGGGCTGGTGCTTTTGATTTGACACTGCAGGTGATTGTGGCGGTCATTGCGTCGTGGATTTATACCGATCGCCTCCAGTGGATCCGGCTTCCCAAACTGCTCGTCTATGTATTGATGAATGCGGGGGCAATTCTCGCGATTCGCGAGTATCTGACGGCGGGAGAGCAGTTTCAATTGGTGTCAGTGGCCAAGCTGCTGATTTACGCGCAGATCCCACTGCTGTTTCAAGTCAAGTCCTCTCGTACCTTCGAACAGATCGGAGTATTCGTCTTATTGGAACTGGTGGTTGCCTGCCTGCTGAATGAACGGCTGATATTCGGAATCTTTCTGATTCCGGCGATCGCACTGAGTGTCACATTACTGCTTCATCAATCGCAGCTGATCGCACAGGAACGAGCCGTCGGGATGATGGTGGAGCCTCGGGGATGGAAGGAGCGATGGAATCGTTGGATAGGTCGGGAGCGGCAGCCTTTGGAGACGACGGTGCGGCTATCGGGAGGTTTGTGGCAGGAGTCGTCAGGAGGGCGGGGATGGTGGTTCGATCAGTCGTTGCCGCTGGCCGCTGCCACCCTGCTCTTTTCGGTCCTCTATTTCTATGCCTTCCCGAGGCTGAACCATGGCTTTTACTCCCATCGTGGCTTGGGGGAGGCATCGATCGGATTCAATGATTCGATGACGCTGGATCAGGTCGGATCGCTGTTGCAGAACGACGCGGTGGTGCTGAGGATTGAATTTGAGACGCTCCAGGGGGCACCCTATGAACCTTCCGAGCCACCTTATCTTCGGGGAGTCAGTCTTTCGGAGTATCGGCCTAACGGCGATCGGGGCTACTGGTTTCAGGGTGATTTGAGCGAGTACCTGATGGACCAGCAAGGGAAGCAATTGCCGCCAGAGTCTCTGGTGAGGGATTCGCTCCGCGACCTAGCCGATCCGGTGGTGGCTAGGATCCATGATTCCGGATCGACGGGCGCCTACTCGATGGTGGTCGCGCCATTCTTCCGACACGATGATTCGGTGCAGTCGGAGATGATGCGTAAGGTGTGGCAGCTGAGCGACCGGCAGATTACTGGGTTCAGTCAGAAGGTGCGCCGTACCTACAGCTTTCGAACCACCGCCTTCCAGCGGGGCATGCAGACGCGATGGATGGCCGACAGCGATGAGTATTTCACCGATGAGGAGAAGCGAAGCCCCGGAAATCCCGAGGACCCACGGCTTTTCACACGTCACCAGTGGAGCCAGCTCACTAGGTACCATCCCAGTCGGATGCGAGGCGTGCTGGAGTGCCGGGATCGGATCTTGAAGCTGGAGGAATTGGTGGAGTCGAATCCTGTGGAGCAGGCTTTTGCGATCGAGCGCTACCTGAACTCCGGGAGGGAATTCCAATACACCCTCGACTTGAATCTTCCTCGCGATCCGCTGCTGGATCCGATTGAGGATTTTGTCGTCCATCAGAAGCGAGGGCACTGCCAGTTCTTTGCCTCGGCGATGACCATGATGATGCGATCGCTGCAGGTTCCGACGCGCGTGGTCGTCGGATTTCGACCGAATGAGTACAACGACGTAGGGAACTATTTTCTGGTCCGACAGAATCATGCCCATGCGTGGTTGGAATGTTTTTTCACCAGGAAGCAACTGGAGGAGAGCGAACGGTATCCGGAATTGCCAGAGGAACTGACGGGGGCTTGGGTCCGATTCGATCCAACCCCCACTGGGTCAGGTTCCAACGCCGGGGTGGCGATCCGGGAGCCTCAGCGCGCTACGTTTGATTTTGTCGAACATCTTTGGAAACGTTATGTGATCGATATGGATCGATCGCATCAGACTCCGCTGATGGAGGAGTTGAGCCGATCTTCCAAGGGTATGTACCGCCAATATTATCAGAGGCTCCATGAGTGGCTGGAATCCAGTCTGCCCAAGCTGAGCGGGGGATCCAAGGCAGCTTGGATCGATCGAGCGATTGTAGGGGCGTTGTTTCTGCTGGTCCCGTTAGCGATGGGGTTGGTGCTGCTGGGGTGGATTGCTTCGCGAATGCTGTGGAGGAAGCTGAACGGTCCACCCGCGAGGCAGCTGATTTCCGACCAACGCGTACGCTGGGCCGCAGGGGCGCTGCCCTTGATGGAGTCGATGGATCGGGAAGTCTGCAGGAAAGAGGATTCGGAGACTCTCGCCGAATGGCTTGGTCGAGTTATGGAAGCGTGGCGTGGTCAATCGGTCAGCCCTGCCAGCATCGATGCGGTTGGCAGCTTCCTTGCCAGCTACCTGACTGCACGCTACGGTGTACCGATTCCGGCGGAGTCAGCTCCTCCCTCGCAGCTGACCAATTGGCTTCAGCAGATCGGTTCGGGGCTGGATCAGTTCAGGGCATCGAGTGGCTCTGGCGAAGAGTCGGCATCCCATGGGACATGACGCAAGGGAATGAATGCTTCATGGTGATCACTATCGATGGACCGGCTGGCGCCGGAAAGAGCACAGCAGCTGCGAAACTTGCCACGAGGCTTGGCTTCCAGTTGCTCAACACAGGTCGAATGTATCGTACCGCCGCTGCCTGGATGCTCCGCCATCGGATTTCCCCATCGGAAATCGAATGGCGATGGAAGGATGCTGTTGTCGATTGGCACGGTGATGATCTGAGAATTGACGGAGAGCTGTATCGGGCGTCGGAGCTTTCGGATGCGAGTCTTGGGCCGGCGGCTATCCAGGTGGTTGCGGCCAATCGAGCGGTACGAGAGTCGATGGTGGTCTTGCAGCGAGCTTGGTGTGAGGGGAAGCGAGTTGTATCGGAGGGGCGCGATCAGGGATCGGTGGTCTTCCCCGACTCTCCGTGCAAAATCTTCCTGACCGCTTCTGTGGAAGAACGGGCTCGGAGAAGATTTGAAGAGCTGCGTCGGAGCGGACATGATCCCAGGCTGGAGGAGATCGTTTCGGCGATCCAAAAGAGGGACGCCGATGACCGCCAACGGGAGCTTGGGCCTTTGGTGCAACCCAGTGACGCGCGCGTCGTTACGACCGACGGAAAGAGCCCGGAGGAAGTGGTCGAGGAATTGGTGCAGGTGGTCTGCCAGGAGTTGTCGCGCGGGATGCCTCCACCTGAGTGAATGACGTCGGGGGCGCTATTTCGAAGCCAAAGGCGGCGGAATGGAAAGTTGGCTTTTCCGATCCGAATCCGAGTGATTACGATGGGACTGCTTGCTGGTGGCGAATGGAATGGAACATAGGATCCTGAGTTTCGCAAAGAACAGGGGCCGATTTGAGCAGGAACGACGCGAGCTTGGTTCGGTTCGATCCCACTTGGGGCCAGAGATGGCTATATCGAGCGATGCATCTGACGGCTCGCTGGACTGCCATCGGCGCGCTCGATTTGCGGGTGGAGGGGAGGGAGCACCTGGTTCATCCCGCGTTGATTGCCTCCACGCACCAGTCATTGCTGGATCCTGTTCTGGTAGGACTGATCGCCAACCACAAGATTCTCTACCTGGCTCGCAAGAGCCTCTTTCGCAACCGTTTCTTTGGTGCCTTCCTGCGCTACAACGGAGTGATTCCTTTGGATCGCGAAGGGGGTGGACTTGCCGGACTTCGCCAGACGCTGGGCGCCATCCAAGCGGGCCAGAGTGTGCTGATGTTTCCAGAGGGCACCAGAACACCCGATGGCAGCCTCCAGGATGTCAAGCCAGGGTTCCTGGTGCTGGCGCGACGCGCCGGAGTTCCAGTGGTGCCGTTGGCGATTGTTGGAGCCTACGACGTGTTGCCTCGCGGGCGATCGGCGCCGGGTTGGCATCCCGTGGCGATGGTGGTTGGCAAACCGTTGGTTCCATCGGTTTTTCAGAAAGGATCGGATGGCGAATCGATCGCACGGCTGCAAGGTGCATTGACGGAATGCGATCATCGGGCAAGGAATCTGTGCGGTTGGAAGTGCTGTCCCGAAGCGATCGGAACGGCACATCCTAGGTCAGGTCATTCAGGAGCCTGATCCTTGCTTTGCGTTCATTCCGTCGCGGATGCCGCTGCTCCGCCATCGGCTTCGCGTACCGAAACCAGAATCGCCCTGAAAGCGGGTCACGGAAAGAGCGCCGAACCGATGCGGATCATCGTAGCGCCTTCGCGGATCGCCTCCCGAAAATCGCCGCTCATCCCCATCGAAAGATGAGGCATCGGCAGGACAGGTCCGAATCGCTGAGCCATGGCATCGCGGAGCGTTCGGATCGCGCCAAAGGTTTTTCTTGCGGCGGTCGAACCCCCTTCCAGCGGTGCCATCCCCATGAGGCCACCGACGCGGAGCGAGTTCCATCGCAAAGCCGCTTCCAGGAGCGATGGTATTTCCTCTGGGGTCGCTCCCGTCTTGGCTGGTTCGCCGGTCGCGTTGACCTCGATCAGTAGATTCAGGGAGATTCCTTGCAGGGTGGCTTCTTCGCCGAGGGCATCGATCAGGCGGATGGAATCGACGGAATGAATCCACGCCAGCAAGGGAAGAGTGCGGCGTACCTTGTTCCGCTGGAGGTGGCCTATCAGGTGCCATCGGATTGGCAGGTCGTCCATTGCTTCGGCTTTCTCCCAAAGCATCTGGGGCCGATTCTCCGCCAGGTCCAGACATCCCACTTCTGCCAGTTGACGAGCCGTCGCGGCATCGACGTACTTGGTCACGCCAAGAATGGTGACCGATTCCCCGCTTCGACCTGCTTGGGCCGCAGTCAAAGCGACCGTCTGCTGAAGCTCTCGCCAGCGATCGGCAATCTGCTTGTCGGAATCCGTATTCCCTTTCGGATCTTCACTCATGCCGATTCGGCTTCGACCTCCACCAGCGCTTCGAATGTACCTTCGTCATGATCGAAACGGCCTGCGTAGAACTCCGCCGTCAGGTGAAGCCCCAGCATCGATCGTCGGCAGACAGGTTCCAGGGAGCGATAGAAGACCCACTGCTGATCGCCCAGTTGCAGGCGGTAGCCGCCGGCGATGTGGGGTGGCTGGATCTTCAGGTCCTCTCCAATCGTCAATGATCGCCAGGTGTAGGGTGCCTGCAGATGCTTTGATTTCAGCGCCAGGACAACCGGGTTGTAGAGTCTTCGTCCGTTCGCCTGTTGGGAGAGTACGATGGAATCACCGCGCTTGACGAGTTCTCCGGAAGAGGGCGATCGTTTCCATTCCGGCAACCCCAGTGGCAGCAGGAGACCGCGGGGTTGTCCCAGCGATCCATCGTCGGTGACTTCCGAAATCCAGCCTTCGTGATTCTTGTTGTTCTGTACGAATTCCATCCCAGCGCCGATCGGCAACAGCGATTCCATCTTCCAGGACGCTGACTGATCTGCCAGAAGCGCGTCGGCCAGGAAGCACCATCCACCCTCGCGTTCCAGCATCACTTGACGCTGCACACGGCATTGATCGGCGACTTCGCACTGCAGTTCCAGGTAATCGACATCGTTGTCGCTGAACCAGCAGACATGGGTCCAGCCGTGATCGATTTCGATTGGCTTACCGTCTTTGTGGATGCGTATGTCCCAAAGGCCGCTTAGCACACGCTTTCCACTGGAACCCGTGACATCGAGCCACATCGGATCGCATGCGAAGTCGACCGCCACCCGACTCGATTTCGCTCGGTCATCCCTCCGCATCACCGCCCATTCGTTGGCTTCTTGATAGATTCCCAATGGCACTTCGACCGCGCGCCCCTCACGTCGCATCCGCAAGTCGAGGCGGCTTCTGGTTTCTGGGATGCATCGAGCGATACAGCGTGCCATGCGTGTCGGGTGTGCGACTTGATTGGTCAATGCGACCCAGAAATCGGGTTCGGCACTGGTGGTCGATCCGTCCATCAGAAGGGGACGGCCGGCAGGATCGCTGCAGGCCACCGCCAGGATCGCCAACTGTTCCAGCGCTTTTCTTGCCTTCCGGTCCCAGGAGGGAAGCCCGAGCCGATCGGCGGCCCAGCGGCAGCGAAGGACGGAGGCGATCATCATACGCAAGTGCTGCCCGCCTGATTCCGACCAGAGATTGGGATTCTCCATCGAGCTGAGCAATTGACGATTCAATCGGTCCCATGTATCGGTCACCATCCGATGGTGGGACCGGACGTTGGCGACCTGAAGGGCCAGAGCCAGTGGAACTTCACAAGACCAAAGCAACCAGCAGGCCAGCGACGATTCGGGAGGATCGGATTCCCAAGCGCGATCCATCTGGGTCAGAATCGATTGCAGGGTTCCAACCCACTGGGCGGGATTGAGCGACCCTCCTAAGGGGGCCAGTCCATAAATCCAACCGCAGGCGGCCATCGCAACCAT
>JBIINB010000182.1:0-7627 GCA_044337705.1 Pirellulaceae bacterium
AACCGTCCGCAAAACAAATAGCCTGATTCGTTGTGGGAGACTAGCGTTTCATGTCCGATCCATCGATTTCTGGCCACCAGGAGGGTGCAAAGTGGAGCAACGTTCTGATACTCCCCACCTTCGCAACCCTGGTGGGACGCTTCCAGGTGCAACAACCTTGCGTGTGGTTGGATCCATTGCTTGCGATGGTGCTAGAGCGAGAGAAATCAGAACCCTCGATCGACTACGCCAACTGCGGTGGATGGCATTCCGCCGCAAACCTTCTCGATTGGCCGGGTGCGCCGATTGCGGCGCTGCGGCAGGCGATTGTCGAAAGCCTCACAGCTATGGTGCAGGCCACCAGCCAGCTTCCCGAAGCACAGACCTCACCCCAAAACACCAAGGGAGGCTTCCGAATCAGCGCCTGGGCGAATGTGGCACGCAAAGGCAATTACCATCGACTGCATAATCACCCGGGTTCCAGTTGGTCAGGTTGTCTCTATCTGACCGGTTCAACCGAGCCATCGCTGGCCGGAGTTCTAGAACTGAACGACCCTCGTCCTTTCACCGAAATGGTCCCGATGCCCCATCATCCCTGTGGCCAGCGTTTTCTGGTTCGCCCGGAACCAGGCCTGCTGATTATTTTCCCTAGCTGGGTCTATCACTTCGTCCACCCAAGCAACAGTCAGGATCCACGCGTCTCGATTGCTTTCAACGCTCAGTGGCTTCCACAGCCATGAACCCTACACCGGAACAGAAGCAACAGCTATCCCGGGTTCTAGTCGATTCGCCGCATTGGCTTCCGATCCAATGGAGGGAAAATCCCTGCCGACTCCTTTGCGCGCAGCTTTCGCAGATGCAATATCAGGAAGCCAGCTTTCTCGATCAGCGTGCTGGCCTTCAGCGAGTCCCCCAAGCGGAACTGCATTGGGACTGGGTCTCCCAGGCCGTCCATGCCTTGCCGATCAACTGCCATTTTCTATTCCACATCTCCCACGCCGGATCGACCCTGCTGGCTCGCATCCTCGGTACCCACCCCAACATCCTGTCGGTCCGGGAACCGATCATTCTGCGGCAATGTCTTGGCCAAGTCCCAGCACAACGGATCCCGGACACCATGCGGTTGCTTTGCCGCACCTTCAAACCGCATCAGAAGGTACTCCTGAAACCGACAAGCATCGTCAACGAGATCGCGGAAACGCTGATGCATCTGAGCCATGAGTCGCGAGCTGTTCTGCTCTGGACACGACCGGAAATTTTCGTTCCAAATCTGCTAGAGGGATCACCAGGCGACCTCGATCGCTTCACGCATAGTCGCCATCGAAGGCTGATGAAATTGCTTTCATCATTCTCCGTCGATAACCAACTGGCAGGACGACTTGACGATCTTTCCCCAGGCCAAGCCGCCGCGATGAATTGGCTGTGTGAATGGCTGACCCTATGTCGTCTGCAGTCGGCCCTTCCCAATAGATGCCTCTTCGTCGACTTCGACGACCTGCTCGATCGATGGGATCAACTGCTTCCCCAAATCACTTCCTGGTTTGACCTGAGAGGAGGTGTTGCAGAAATCGCACCATCGTCATTTCTGAGCCGATACGCGAAGGAACCAACTGTGGCTTTCGGTCCCATGCAGCGAAGGGAGTTAACTCGGCAGGCTCAACACGCCCATGCCATGGAAAGCAACAAGGCGATAGAGTGGCTGCTGCGATTTTGCGACCACCAACTGCCTCTTTTGGACTCGATACTTTCTATCCGCAGGCCGATGGATTGATGAAATCACTGCCGCACCAGCGACCGGAATATCGGAAGAGGGCCATGAATCCCTTCACGACTGCTTTGGTAATCCTCTCCCAGGGCCTTCGCTAAGGTAGCGGCAACCTGAGCCTGTTGAAACCTACCGCCCTGATCGATTCCCTTCTGCTCGACTCCTGACCCAAATGCAGCAATCCAGATCCGCTCGGAACCAGGCAGAGTCTTGCCATGATTCTTCCAGCCCTCCCTTCCATCTCCCCGACCATGATCGGTTGTCACCAAGAACAGTGTTTTTCCAGAGTAAGAATCGATTGCCTGGGTCATCTGCCAAAGGCGCCGGATCATATCATCGTTCTGTGTCGCGGTGAGCAGATAGCGATCGTATCGACCACTGTGAGCCCAATCGTCGGTCTCCCCTAAAGAGACAAACAAAACGCGAGGCTGCTTGCGTTTCAAACTGTCCAGGGCTGCCAGATAGGTTAGGGAATCATAGCGGACTCCATCCCACTCCCGAAAAAGGAGCTCCTGTACCGTGTTGATAGCCTGCTGTGTCTCGCTGACCGAACCTTCAAATTTCTGCCAACCTGCATTAACGGGAATCCCGCTTCGCGGCGCGTTCAAGATAAAAGGAAAAACATCCCATGAACCAAATGCTTCGATCCGGCCCTGATACTTCGGCATCCGGTGCAGCCACTCTAGAACTGTCACGTTCCTGTTGTGTTTTTTGTCGTTCGAATCGACGGCTGGATCGGCTTGACCTGAAAGTATTTCGTTGTACCCCGGATAAGAAAAATACTTTCCATTGGTCACCTCCACGACGCTGTCGTTCTCCACGTCTCCGGCAATCCAACCATCCTCTTCCGCCATCTGCCATAAGAAGGGAAGCAGACGCTTTCGCCGTTCTTCTCGAGTCTCGCGCCAGTACGCCTCCCGACACTGCTCAGGGTTCTTCACTCCGTTGTCGGTTGCGATCAATCTCTGATCTGCTCCCGAAAAAACCTCTTCCGGCCGCAAACCATCCAGCGTGATCAGCACCACCGCGTCAGCAACCGCTTCCTGAGGCTGCGGTTTGAAAAAACCGAACGCGTTACTAGTTGCAGCGACCCACAGGATAAAGAGCACGCCTGCCCAATAAAGCGACTCGGCCAGGAAGCCTAAAAGCATGAACGCCACCTTCCGTCGATCCCCTTGCATGGCTCACTCCGGCCTTTTCCGCAATTCGATTTGGTCAAAGAGTTGGCCTTCCAGGTCGAAGGCTTTCAGCTCCAGGGTATTCCCGTGGATCGCAACGTAAACAAAATGATGCCCGCGCTTGACATTGTTTTGAAACGGCGGCCGAATCGGCCCCGCCTGCTCCAGACCGCCCCCACCACCTCCAGTGATCATGTAAACCGTACCCCGCAACTGGTCTGGCTTACCCGCAAATACGGGCCAAGTGCGCTCGTACGAATGAATGTGCCCGGTCCAAACGATATCGACACCATAACGGTCGAACAGGTCCGCCATGAGGCGTGCCTTCTGGTCTCCCCAGGTACTTTTCCCCTTCCAGAGATTTCCGTAATCATCCTCGTCGGAAGAGTAGGGCGGATGGTGGAAGCTGGCAAATTTCCAAACGATCGACTTATCTCCTGCCTGCTGCTGAGCTTCTAACTGCTTCAGCTGCTCTTCCAGCCACAAATACTGCTCACTCTGCGGATCCATTTTCTTGTTGGAGTCCAGCATAAAGAATCGCGCGTTACCGTAATCGAAGGTGTAGTAGTACTCCGGGTCGGGCAGATCCATGTAACGATAGTAGTGATCCGCATTCCGCTCGTGGTTTCCCAGCACCGGGTAGAAGGGAACCCGACTGATCAGCGGACTGAGACTTTCAAAGAACTCCTTGACCCATTGCTCCTTGCGAAGACCATCGTCCACAAGGTCCCCTGGCACGATCATGAAGTTGGGGCGCAGACCCCATGCATGTTGCGCCAGCTTTCCGTTGACTTTGGGATTCCCTTGGGTATCTGCGATAACCGCAAATGCAAAAGGAGTCTCGGGAAGGGATGCGGTTTGGAAGGATCGAATCGGCGAAGCGACCTCTTGTCCGGTCGCTCGTTCTTTCCTAATCACTCGATAGTAATACCCCATCTCCGGCTTCAATCCCTCCAGTTTGGCGGTGTGAATCAGTCCGTCACTGGTGATTGCCCCAACCTCGCCACCGAAAGTTGTTGTCTCGCCATAAACAACTCGCACATCCGAAGGCGAAACCGACTCGCATACGACGCTGATGCGGTCCTTCGTTGCGTATTGAAGAAAGGGCTCGATCACGAAGGCCGAGTTGGTGGTTGGAGCGGATTCAGCAGGCAGCTCAGACCATTCTCTGTGGTGCCCAAACTCATGCTCCACCCAGGCAGGCTTCGCCGCCAAGTCGTAGACCTGAGCCGAACCCAGGCGCCCCACCATCGGGAAATTTTCGTTGCTGTCGCGATAGGCTCCCAAAACCACCTGCCCTCGATCGGGGTAGAGGATCTTACCCCCTTGGACATTCGATTTGGCTTCCAGCTTCCCATTCACCCAGATCTGCTGTTCGCTGCCGTCGTAAATACCTACCACGTGGTACCATCGTCCTGGTTCCACCGAAGTGGCCGCGGACAGGTAGGTCATCGTTCCGTCTCCATCATCGGCCTTCTCCGTCGATATGCCAAAGGTAAAGCTCTGGCGGTTGTACCCCAACACCCAGCCTTTTTCCAGCGAGCCGGTATCCTCAAAGGCTGACACAATCCCGCCATCAGGAAGCAGCTCATCCAGGCTGACCCAAGCAGAGACTGTCAGGGTATCGACAGGAAGCCACAGCAGATGTTCTTGCCAACTCCCCTCAGCCACAAACCCCTCGAAGTCGGAATCGATCCGAAGGCAACTCACAGGTCCCATGGTATGCAATAGAGGGAAGATATTCGCACGGAGGTCTGGTCCGGACTGCGCTTTGAGCCGCCCTCCCTCCAGATACTTTGGTTTGCATAGCCAGTGCGCGCGGGGATCCGGTCCCTCGTGAGCGATCGCAGGGGCCGCCAACAGCAACAGACACAAACAACTGCAACCCCGGCGCCATCCCATCCACATCGCGGACCTCCCATCGGACGAAATCGAATTCCTCGCAAGAAATGCCCTATCCATTACCTTGCAAGTTGCCTGGAAGGACTAAAAAATTTGTATCCTAGGACATCAGCAAAATAACTCGAATCAGCACAATTCCCAGGGGAAGACGGACGTCAGTCGTTACACTGGCTGCCCGCCAGTCAATAGTCACCCGGCTGTCCATTTTGGCCGGCACTTCATTGCTCTTCCGTGGCCCCAGATTCTCCTTCATTCCGGGTCCCAAGGGCACTGTAGAGGGCAGGCTGGACCGTCTGCCCGATGAACCGAACGGACCCATCCGCAAACCCAAAATTCGCTCCACCCGTGTGCTTGCTTCCAAAACTCAATTCGTACGCTGCAAAAGCTGCCGTGCCTGGAGCGACCCTAGGCAGATTCATCGGGACGCCGGTTGAACCCAAAAACTCCGACATGTCCCCCTGATTATTAGTGTCGGCGTCGTCGCCACCGAAAGCCCAGTGGTCCTTCCTGCCTTGATTAATGGCGTTGTTTTCCCGGATGACACCCATCTCCGGGACCACACGCAGATCTCCTTCCGCTTCGCCAAAGGCGATCGTGTTGGAGGTGCCATCGGTCACACTGGCCATGTCACTACCTCGAAATCCAAAAGACTTCCCATCGTAGGTAATGCGCTGATGTGGCTGCTTGTTGATGAAGACACCATCCAGGTCGCTGATCACCTCGGTCCAACCCCTGGTGCCCCATGGGGTATCTGCCAATTGTCTTCGTCGGTCATTGGTGATCTTACCAGACACGCAGCCAAGATAATTGGTCGGTGCGCGCCGTTGGACAATCCAGTTGTCTCCAGAAATGTCTGCAACCGCCTGAGGAAATGTCGATGAGGGACATCGGAACACATTTAGCCGCTGCTCGCATACATAAATATTCTTAAAGAATCGGTTGTACGCTCGGTTGTTCAATGCAGCATCTCCCGTGATGCCGGGAAGAGGAAATGCCCACTGAAAATTGCCGAAACTGTCCTCCTGCATGGTTAGCAGATCGTAAGCCGTCGTCTGTTCCAGAAAAGGGAGCAAGAGAGCGTGCCACGAGGTTCCCACTTCGAATTCGACCGCCATTGGAAACCCCTTATGGGTTCCATGAAAATTCTGTAGGGCCAGCCCAAGTTGTTTAATGTTATTCTGACAGCTCATTCTCCTTGCAGCCTCGCGAGCCGCCTGCACCGCAGGCAATAGCAGCCCGACCAGGATGCCGATAATGGCGATCACAACCAGCAGTTCCACCAGCGTAAAACCACGACGTGGCATGACATCCTTATTCATCTTCCGATCCCCCTTTACGATCCTGCGTAAGTTGCTGCGGCTGCACCGCAATATCGAAATCAAAGATATTGATGATGTTTTTCTTAACAACACACGACTCCGGTGTGGTGCTGGGACTCTCGTAGGTCTCCGGAAATAGATTGATCACCCCACCTTCCACCTCGCTGGGCTTGATCTCAAAAGGCAGCGGCTTCCCCTCCGAGTCGACCCATGCGACAAAGGTCACCTTATATTTCCCAGCCCAGATACCCGCCTCACCTTGCGGGTGCTGCATGGTGTAGCTTCCCTGCGAATCTGTCACTCCGAACCCGAACCCGTGACGGTCCGGAAGAAATTCTTCAACGTCGGGGAAGAACCCTACTTTGCAGTTTCCAACCGGTTTGCCATTGATCTTCACCGTGCCTTTCACTTCCTGCATCGGCGGCTTACCACAACCGGCAATCAATCCCAGTCCAACCCAAGCGATGCACCAATGCAACGAGAACAATCGAGAACGCCTCTCCAAGAAGTTGACCTGCATTGGAACTCTCTCTCTCTCTTGCGACCAAATCGCGTCGCATGGTGCCTTCGAACTGGCTGCTGCTGCAAATCGAAGGTGGCGAATTCATCATTGCCCAAGAGTACCAAACCATCGGAAAGGCAAAAGCAATCGATCGGTTAAGAGTGCGCTAGGATTCGATGAGTGACGACGCAAATGACAAGATGCGTCAACTAGCTAAGACACCCACCCTTCCACTTCATGAAGCCAACACGATCTTTCGTTAATTCCTAACTGGTTTTCCTTTAGGCTGCGATTGAATGTTGCCAGAAGTCTCTGCGTCGGCACTCGTAATTGCCTTTTAACGATGAGTAGCTGATCCAAAGGCAGTTTGCTGGAGGCCAGAGATTCCATGAGTCCGGAAGCAAACCACCTCTCGCCCGCCTACGATGACCCTCATCGCCTCCTTTCTTGACGCCAGGGGATCCAGTTCATTGAATAGAAGCACGTTCGGATCCTATTCTTTGGTTCGCAACAGAGGTTCTCATTGATGCATCCTGCAATCGAGTTCATTGTCCATTGCCTTGAGACCAAAGGAGATGGAGTCTACGGCGATGAGCAAGTCACGCAACGGCAGCATGCGCTGCAGTCGGCCAAACTAGCGATGGATCAAAACGCCTCGGATTCCCTAGTCGCGGCTGCCCTTCTGCACGATCTGGGGCACATCCTGGCCGACGAACCCATGCCCGATTCCCGCCAGAAAAACCTGGATGACCGACACGAGTACCGCGCCTACGACTGGTTGGTCGATGCCTTCGGAAAAGCGGTCGCTGAACCGATCGGCAACCATGTGCTCGCCAAACGCTATCTCTGCACGGTGGAGCCGGGCTACCTGGAAATGCTGTCACCGACATCGCACAAAAGCTACCTTGATCAGGGCGGACCGCTGCCTCCTGCGGCATGCGAACAGTTCGAGGCATCGGAGTTCTTTGACGACTCGGTCCGA
>JBIINB010000072.1:0-23106 GCA_044337705.1 Pirellulaceae bacterium
GTGTCGCAGTGCATCTGAAAAAGAGATCGTCCTGAAACGGGGCCGATCGGAAACATTCCTTTGGGCTGTTCGAACCCAAGCCGACTGCCCTGCCCTCCAGCGACTAGCAGGACACCCCAATGGCCGGCCTTAATCGATTGCTCTCCAGCAGTTCGGATGGTCGAGTCTCCATCGGCGCGATGTTTGGCCAGTGCCTCTTTGCTGACCATTGGTGGGGGTTCGGCCAGTT
This sequence comes from Pirellulaceae bacterium, assembly GCA_044337705.1. Lineage (GTDB taxonomy): Bacteria > Planctomycetota > Planctomycetia > Pirellulales > Pirellulaceae > JBEISR01. The sequence continues at coordinate 230 of JBIINB010000072.1, forward strand.
TTGCCAACCGCTCCCAATCAGTCGCCACCGACTGCTCCCTACGCAGTCGATCCAGCCGCTCCAAATCCATCGATAGAATCTGAGTCGCAAGCGACTCACGCTGGGTGGAATTGAGCTGTTCCCAGAATGCGATCAGATGCTGTTGTCCCCAAGGAGTCAGCAAAGACTTCAATCGCTCCAGGTTGTCCTGACCTGAGGATTCACAATTCGACTGTGCCACCGATCCGCTCACCAGAAAACTCCCCTGGCAGAAATCATCTCCATTTTTGGCGACGATCCTTTGAATGGGCTTATCGCGAGACTTCCAATCCAATGGATCTTTTGACCTGGTACCAGCGCATGGCGTTGGCGCCCCAGAACCCATCGGCTTCCTCCTGGCCTTTACTCTGGATCCAATGGTCCAGCAGTTCCAGCCAGCGTTTATAGGAACCGCTAAGCAGCATCACGGGCCAATCGGATCCAAAAAGGAGCCTTTTGGGGCCGAAAGCCTCCCAGACGACCTCTAAATAATAAATCAAATCGTCTTCTTTCCAATGGCTCCACTCCGCTTCGGTAATCAACCCGGAAATCTTGCAGGCAACGTGTGTGGACTGGCCTAGTTGCCGTATCTGGTCAGTCCACGGTTGCTTCGTATGTTTTCTCAAATCCGGCTTGGCTAAATGGTCCAGGATGATTCGCAGTTTCGGAAATTGCTCGACAAATTGTAAGGCTGATGCCAGTTGATGATGGTAAATCAATAGGTCGTACGCGAACCGACCTTGCGATTCCAGTGCACGGATGCCCTCGATGAATGGTTGACGCAGCAGAAAGGTGGGGTCGGTTTCGTCCTGTACCACATGCCGGAATCCGACCAGTTTCTGGTTGTCAGCGGCAAAACTGAGTTGTTGAGGGAGCGTTTTCGCGCGAAGATCGATCCACCCAACAACGCCGAAAATCCAATCGAACTGACCGGCTAGCTCCAACAACCAGGAGGTTTCTTCCCAGGATTGGCGTGCTTGGACTGCGATGGTCCCCGCGATCTGGTGGCATTCCAGAATGGGAGCCAGATCCTCGGGGAGAAAGTCCTTGCGAATCGGCCAGTCGCTTTCAATCCATGGGTACTGTGCAGGATCGTAGCGCCAAAAGTGCTGGTGAGAATCAACTCGCATGGCATGAAACTCGATCGCGTCAGGTTATGGGATGCCGAAGAGGCCAATCTAGAGTTTTCGTCGAAGTGACCGCCCGAGGGGGGGCGGGATGAATCTGCTTTGGACTTCGGGGAAAGCTAAGGCGGAGTGCAATTGAGGGCCGAATAGGGAACTGACTCAGCAGCACGAATCGTTTGCTTCTCGTTGCCCGGTCCTTCTTCTTGGACCCGGAATCTCCTGTCCCAAATGGGTGATGCGATTGTCTTGATCGACAAAAACAACCTTGGGAAGATGTGCTTCTTCCGAAGCCAGAGGTTCGGGAAGGTAGCAGTAGGTTGCGACGATGATTAAGTCACCTGGCCGAATCAAATGGGCAGCGGCGCCGTTGGCGCAAATCAATCGCTCCCCCTCGACTCCCTCTATGGCATAGGTCTCCAGGCGGGAGCCGCGTGTGATGTTCCAGACCAGAACCGCTTCGTAAGGCGAGATTCCTGCCGCTCGCATCAGATCGGGCGGCAACGTCAGCGAGCCTTCATAGTCGAGGTCCGCTTGGGTAACCGTCGCGCGGTGAATTTTGGAGCGTAAGAATTTGCGCCACATCAACAGATATCCTTGAACGTAGGCGATGGATCGCCCATGGCGTTGCGGTGTTGCATTAGAAGCTTCTTGAAGCGTTCGGCCCCTACTTCAATTGGCCTAAATCATAACGCCATCGCGGGGATTCGTCGACCGGCGAGAGTCCATGCCAGGGAAACGACTCCCTTTGCCGGATCCGCGGCCAAGCCCCTCTCAGCGGGTGGGCAAGCCCAGGCTTCGTGCGGCAGCTACCACATGAATTGCTTCTGCCCCAGCCGTCTTTAGGGCAAGTGCCATGGAGTTGGCGGTGGCTCCGCTGGTCAGAATGTCGTCGACCAGAAGCAGTGTCTTTCCCGAGACGAAACTGCGGTCGGTACAATCAAAGGCATTCTTGAGGTTGACTCGACGCTGGGCTCCAGTGAGCATGCCCTGTTTTAAGGTCGCGCGCGTCCTCCGCAAAATTCGGTGGACTGGGATACCAAGAGGTTCCGCCAGGGCTTCGGCAAGCAATTCGGAACTGTTGGTGCGACGCACGATGCGCCTTCGCCAATGCTGGGGAGTTGGAACCACGGCTGCGACACCAACGGGTATCTGGTCGCGCAGTCGTTCCCCCAACGCTCGACCTACCGCCAAAGCAAGGTGTTCGTGGAAGGGGCGCTTCATAAGAATCACCGCCTGTCTGAGTGGCCCCTGATAGTCGCCGCCGCAGATGGCGCGATCGAAGTGCCAGTCCTCGCCACGGCAATGAATGCAATCGGACGAATCGGGGGAAAATGCTGTTTCGGGCAACCGAGCGCTGCAACGCATGCAGGCGCGACGACTTGGAAATAACTGCTTGATGCAGGAGATGCACAGCCCCGTGGTCGAGTCGCCTGCAGGAAAACGTTGGAAGCAGAAACTGCAGGCCGACGGCAGCAGCATCTCCAGCAGGGAGCTGGCGACTGTGTGCTCTGATCGTTTTTGCATCCGGGATCCTCGGTTGCCTGCAGACGTCTCACCTAGTTCCAGTGTGTAATCGGCCAGCTAGCCTTGGAAGTGCCTTCCAACCATTCCCAGGGGGAAGCGACCAGCGGAATTATGGGAGGTATCGACAGCGGAAATCAATGCTTGCGTTGTGAATGCTGGCGAATTGACTCCCTTGGGATCGGTTTGCCCTGGAATCGTGCGGCGTCATCTGGTATCCCATGACTGGAGACTGGGGATTTCAGGACAAGGAATGCTGGGATTGGCGGGAGCCGGAATGACGCTGATCGATCGCTACGTGTTGACCATATTCTTTCGCGCGATGATCGCCCTGTTTCTCTCTTTGGTCGGTATGATCGTCGTGGCCGACGTTTTTATCAATCTGGATGAATTCATCGAGTATGGTAAGGTTCAAGGAAGTGTGGTCGGCGGACTGTTGGAATACTATTTGCCGCAGCTGCTGGCCTACCTCGACTGGATGTCGGGTGTACTTCCTATGCTGGGAGCGATGTTCGTCATCGCACTGCTCTATCGCACCAACGAATTGACATCCATCCTCGCAGCTGGGGTCAGCAAGGAGCGGGTCATGCGCCCGATTCTGGTCGCCGCTGCGCTCTGGATGGCTTTGGCGATCGTCAATCGGGAGATCTGGTTGCCTAAGCTGGCAACGCGACTATCGCGCACTCCCCAACAACTGACCAGCGATGCGATCGAGCAGATACGTCCGGTGAAGGACCACCATCATCAGATTCTGTTCAACGGAAAGCAGATGAATATCGACCAGGGCGAACTGATTGAACCGCGTTTGATTCTTTATGGGGCCGGAGCGAGGTTAGGGGAAAAGATCCTGGGTCGTGTCGCCGTTTTTCGGCCAGCTTCACAAGAGCATCCACAGGGATTTCTGATTCAGGGAGTAGAGTTGCCCGTTTCGATCGCTTCGCTGGATTCGGTTTGGCTGGACCGGGAGCCGATTGTGCTGACTCCCAAGGATACTTCCTGGCTGAAGTCGGACGAGTGCTTCGTCGCCACAGAGATACCACTGGAATTGATGTCAGCCACTGGCGGGACGACCAAGCACCGGTCTACCTGGTCTTTGATCGAGCAGTTGCGGCAGCATCCTCGCTATTGCGATCTTCGTTTTCGGTCGGCCGTTCACGGCCGCCTAGCTCGACCTGCCCTGGACGCCATGCTGTTTCTTTTTGGCGTCCCGTTGATCCTACGTCGTCAAGACCGCAATTTATTCTGGGTGGCGGGCGCTGGACTGATCCTGGTGCTTGGCTATCTGGCGATTCAGTCGGGCGGTCCTCTTCTTGGAAGTGCGGGAGTGGGGGTGGTGCCTTGGATGGCGGTCTGGGGGCCGATGGTGCTGCTTTTCCCCGTCGCTTGGATCATGACGCAGGAGGCCCTCTGGAGCTGATCGTCCTTGACGATGCGGTTCGACATCGCGTTGTGATGGCATCGCTGTAGAACGCAACCGATCGCGTTGGGGCTGATGCTTCTTGCCGGCACCTGGTCTTCCAAGTTGCTAGGTCTGCCGAATCGCCTGCGTCGCCCCTGTGCATGAAATCGCTAGCCAAGCTGATGGCTCGTCAGGACTGCGTTTGCAGTTTCCTTCGAAGCCGTTCGATCAGCCGTTCTAGGCTGACCTGGATCTCTGCCTGTGTCCTAGTTGGTCCTGGTCGTGGTTGCACGACCAAATCCATACTTACCGGCAGCTGGCGTCCGATCTGTCGAAAACTTTCCCGAATGCGTCGCTTCCAAGAGTTTCGAATGACCGCGTTGCCAACGCGTCGCGATACCGACAACCCCAGTCGGCTCCTGGGAACCAGAGAAGGGACAGCTCGGATGGTCAGGATCGAATCGGACGCCACCACGCCGCGCTGGTAGACGCGATCGAATTCCGATCGACTGGTCAAACGGCAGTCGCGAGGGAAGGACTGATCCTTCATACCGATTACCAATACATTCCTTGCCGCGGCGACTGTGGATAGGCGCTCTGCTGACTTGCGATCGTCTGCAAGGCAATAGGATCCAGTTTGGGAGGGAGTACCAAATAAGGGTCAAGGAACAGGTCGCCTTGCTGGCCATCCGGCTTTCTCACCCCGCGTCCACGCACACGTAGTATCGTACCGTGGTTCGTCATCGGAGGTATATGCACCTTCAAGGAGCCACCGGGTGCCTGCAACGAAACGGTGGCACCCGCGACCGCTTCGGAAATCGTCAGCGGCAACTTGGCATGCAGATCGAATCCTTCGCGTCGATAGAAGGGGTGCGGCTGAAGCCGCACCACCAGGTACGCATCTCCCCGCTGGCCATCGCTGCGCATTCGCCCCATGCCTCGTAGCCGGATCGACTGGCCGTCCTCAACTCCCTCAGGAACCCGGACACGAATCTCTTCCGTGTCACCGTGATCATCGGGAAGTCGGATGGTCGCATCACCACCCTCCACTGCCGTCTTCAGAGGGACCGCTACCTCCAGTTGCAGGTCATGGGGCGAGTGATGTGGAGTGACGGGAGCAGTCTGGGCGTGTCGTGATTCGGAGCTTCTTCGGGCTTGGTCGCTGGAACGACTGCGGCGAGACTGGCCATCGGATCGGCTTTCCTTTGACTGATTTTCGGTTCCGCCAAACACTTGATCGAAGTCGAAGGTGTGGAACGGGGAACCCTTGCTGCGCCCTCGAAGCAGCTCGTCCAGATCCATCTCATTGACGCCGCTTCCCTTCCGGTCGCGCTTCCCTTCGTAGCGGAATCGATCTGGATCGCGAAACTTGCGGTCGTATTCCTCCCGCTTTTGAGGATGGTTCAGGATGCGATAAGCTTCCTGAACCTTGAGAAACATCGAACGCGCGGCAGGATCGGAATTGATATCCGGGTGATACTTCGCTGCTTGCCGATGATATGCCTTCTGGATCTCAATTCGCGTGGCATCGCGGGAAACTTCCAGCAACTCGTAGTAATTCAATTCCGTCTTCCCGGAAGCCATGGTGACAATCCAATCGACATAGCGGGGCCGTGTCGTCGTGTCGCAATTGCGAAACCGACCTGACGCCCTGATGCTCGATGCAGCTGATAAGTCTACACAGGGGATCCCTTTTCTGCAAAGATTCACCATCCAAATCCGTTTTGACTTGGACGTGTAGATTCCAACATTCAGGCTCTTCGCGGCAGGGGCCCAGTGGATCGGTCTGCGACCTGGTTCAGGGAGCGGCAGGCTTCCTCGTTCATTCCAACTGCAGAGCGGTTGGTAAGGGGTATTTGAGTCGATTCCGTTTGGCGGTAGACCCAAGCGTCAGGCGGTACAGCCCTTTTGGAAGGGAAACGATCGCCCCGGTCATGCATCCCAAGATCAGCTACAATGGTTTGCATCTTCATTCCCAGCAGACCGCTTGGGAACTTTCGACCAGACTCAAGTGCCTCTTCCATCCAGGTGAATTCCCCTAACGTGAAGGAACTGTCAAATGGTGAAAACTGCGAGCACCATGTTGCCGCTGGGTACCCCAGCACCGGCATTTGAAATCCCTGATCCTTCCGGCAAAGTTTATTCCTTGGACGATTTCCGGGACGCCAAGGCGCTGCTGGTGATTTTTATGTGCAACCATTGCCCTTTTGTGAAGCACGTAGCGGCGGAGCTTGTACGGCTTCATCGGGACTATGCTAGTCGCGGTGTGGCGGTGGTCGGCATCAGTTCCAACGACCCCGAATCCCATCCTGAGGACGGGCCAAACCAGATGGCGGTTGAGGCGGAAACGCAGGGCTATCGCTTTCCTTACCTTTTCGATGGGAGTCAGGAAATTGCGAAGGCATATCGCGCCGCATGCACTCCGGATTTCTTTTTGTTCGATTCGGAGCGGAAGTTGTTCTATCGAGGCCAATTGGATTCCAGCCGTCCCCGGAATGGAATTCCGGTTGATGGAAGTGATCTTCGTGCTGCGATTGATCGAGTGCTTGCGGGCGAGAAGCCGCCAGAGATTCAGAAGCCCAGTATTGGATGCAATATCAAATGGAAGTCCGGCGGGGAACCAGAGTATTTCGACGGGAAGGGCGTTCAGTAAACGATCGATCCTGAATTGATCCCCATCGTTCTTTCTCCCTCGTCCCGCTCGGGTCCATCACATGATGTTTGCAAACTCTCTGCGTCGGATCTGCCCTTACCTGATATTTATCGGGCTCTGTCTTCTTGTTGGAGTTCCTTTGGCTTCGGGCCAATCGGTCACGGGCCAATCGGTCACGGGCGAAGGAGATTGGCCATGTTTCCTAGGTCCTTCCGAGATTGGTCTGGCGTCGATCGATCGTTTGCCGACGCAGTGGAACGCCCAGGAGGGAGTGGTTTGGTACCAGCCGCTTCCAGGGCTGGGATGGTCGTCACCGATCGTTGTTGAAGGTCGAATTTATCTGACCGCCGCCATCGAGGGGGAGGAAGAAGAGCCGACACAGTTGGTGGCGATGGCACTCGACGGAGTCGGAGGAGAAATCCTTTGGAAGAAGGTCGTCTTTGAGCAGACTGCGGAAGCTCCTTCGATCCACTCGAAGAACAGTCATGCCAGTCCCACACCCGTCAGCGACGGGAAGCGTCTGTACGTTCATTTTGGCCATCAAGGAACCGCTTGCCTTTCCATGGAAGGGGAGATTCTCTGGACAAGTCAGCTCCATCGCTACCAACCCCGGCATGGCAATGGAAGCTCTCCTGTTCTGATCGATGATCTTTTGGTGATGACCTGCGACGGGGAGGATCAGGCGTTCACTCTTGCACTTCGCACCAGCGATGGCTCGGTCGCCTGGAAATCGCCTCGCTCGGTGGACGCCGAACGAAGATTTTCTTTTTCTACTCCGACAGTTATGGAGTTCGATGGTCGCAAATTGATTCTTTCTTCCGGATCGGACGTTATCGAAGCACTTCGCCCTGATTCTGGGGAGTTGGTGTGGAGAGTTCGCTACTCAGGTTATTCCCTGGTGGCTCGCCCAATCTTCCACGCCGGTTTGGTTCTTGTTCCAACGGGGTACGACCGACCGGAGCTTTTGGGGATCGATCCGAGTGGTCAGGGCGATGTCACCGAAACCCACGTTCGCTGGAGATTCAAGAGCAACGTCCCGAACACTCCCTGCCTGGTCCCTCGCGATGGCCAGCTTATGATGATCAGCGACCGCGGGATCGCCACTTGTCTGGATGTGGCCAAAGGAGAGGAGCTATGGCGCAAGCGGATCGGTGGCAACTACTCTTCCAGTCCACTGCGCAATGGCGACACGGTTTATCTTCAGTCTGAAGAAGGCGAGTCGGTGGTGGGCCGCTGGACTGCCACAGGGCTCGACGAGTTGGCTCGAAATCCCCTCCCTGGAAGAATTTTTGCTTCTTATGCAGTGATCGAGGATGATCTATTGATTCGCAGTGAGTCGGGGATCTATCGCATCGGCCAGCGATGATTTAGAAAGCAACCAAAGGGACTTTTGCCCAGGGGGCGGGCGTCCATTTCGGTGGGTGACTCATGTGGCGCCACCTTCTGCATCAGGGTGTCTGGTCGACGAATTGACGCATCCAGATTTCGATACACAGCAAGCTGAGTACGGTGTAGCTGGCATCGATCGTTCCTGATTCATTGGCGGTAACAAGTTCCTTCACCGCGCGAGGATCGAAGATGCCGCGGCGGAGCAGATTGGACTCCCCAAGATAATCGTGGATCAAAGGGCGCCATCGACCCTGGATCCACCGACGAACAGGAGCTCCAAAACCGGTTTTCGGCCGATGGATGACATTCCTTGGAAGACGGTCTTTGACCGCTTCCTTGAGGACCCATTTCAAGACTCCACGTTGGATCTTGCAGTAGTCGGGAATGCGGCCAGCCAGCTCCACTAGTTCCAAATCGAGAAACGGGACGCGCACCTCGACACCGACCGCCATCGACATTTTATCGGTGTAGATCAGATTGTGGTCACCCAGGAAGAACTGCTGTTCTAGCGCCAGTTGGCGTTGGAGCGTTGTGGCTTTTCCTGGCATATCGTTCAGAAAGTCGATCATGGGGGAGGCCGCATCCTGGCCTTCCATCTGATCGCGCGCCTCCTCTGAGAACAGCCCCTGGACGCGATCCGGGCGCGACCATCTCAGATAATTCACCAGCTGCTCGTCGCCTTCCAGTTGAAGTCCGTTGAATAGCTTTGCGATGCGACGCAGCATTGGACGCCGCTGATCCATCGAGGTCGACATCTTCTCCATGCCGCTGCGGATGGACCGGGGCACCCACTTCAAGTTTCTCATCCAACTGGCAACTTGGTGCCGTCGGTATCCGGAAAAAAGGTCATCGCCTCCCGTTCCAGAGAGCAGCACTTTGTATCCCATTTGCCTTGCCAGTTGGCTGATGAAGCGGACATTCAGGGCGGCAGGGTCTGCAATCGGCTCATCCAGGTCCCGTACCATGATCTCCAGTTGGTCTGCCATGGTCGATGAATCGATGCGCACGGGATGGAGTGGTACCCCCAAGTGGGCTGCGACGGCTTCAGCGTAGGGCAAGTCATCGGCTGTCCCCCGCTCCGACTCTCCCTGGACGTCGATGGTAAAGCAAGCCATACGAGGTATCGCTTCGCGCGCGATGCTGACCAAACTGCTGGAATCGAGTCCTCCCGATAAAAATGCACCCACCGGGACGTCCGAAAGCAACTGACGCTGGACAGCGGACTTCAGCGTCTTGGAAAGCTCGGCCACCGATTCGGCAGCGCCAAGATCGGGCTGGACGCCACGGACATGAGGAAGCCGGTACCACTTCCGATGGGAGGTGACTTGGCCATGGGTTATCCATAGCGATTCTCCTGGTCCCAGGCGTCGGACACCTTTTAAGGGAGTACCACCTCCCGGGCACCACAGGAATGTGAGATAGCGCTGGAGAGCGGAGATGTCAATCTGTCGACTCTCAGTGGCGATGCGCAGCAACGACTTGATCTCGCTTGCGAAGGCCACACCCCGATCGGTTTGAGTCAGGTAGAGCGGTTTGACTCCGATGGCATCACGGGCCAAAAACAAAGAGTGCTTCTGGTCGTCCCAAATCGCCAGGGCAAAGATCCCGTTGAGCCGTGGCAGCATCTGTTCGCCGCTGTCCCGGTACAGATGCAGCAGGACTTCCGTGTCGCAATGACTGCGAAAAGTAAACCCCTTCTGCTCCAGCTCGGCGCGAATTTCCTTGTGATTATAGATCTCTCCGTTGTAGACCAATACAACGCGATCATCTGGGCTGATCATCGGCTGGTGCCCGAGGGGTGACGGGTCCAGAATCGAAAGCCGAGTGTGGCCAAGCCCGATCGAATGCTTAGGTGAGCAGTAGAGCCCTTCATCATCAGGACCGCGATGGCGCATCTCCACGACCGCTTCGTGCAACGATGCTTCGGTGAAGGATCCACTGTATCCGGCGATTCCACACATGGATTGCAGATTTCTATCGATCAGGGCTGAACCAAAACTCAAGCGCTGCCCAACCCGCGCTGGCGAAAATGCCGTTGCGAAGGTCCAACGTTCGGCACTCGGTTCCGCGATCGATAGCAAGCCCCGAGCGTTCAGTACAACTGGCTGCTTCCTTCACATGCCGATCCCCCGACAATGCGCCAGGACGAAAAGACCGACCTCGCAAAGGCTCGGCATGAGACATGTTGGAAAGCCGATCGGCCAACCGAAGCCGAAACAACCAACAATGTTCGACTTATCGTAGCACGGACATTGGCGAAACCAGAAAAAAGCGGTGAAGAATTGTTTTCATTCCGAGATTTTCAAATAGAATCCGCTGATGCTGCAACCGCTGCTGGTGATCGATCGGATCTTCGTATGGCCGGAGCCTTTCGCGACGACCCGGGCAGCTTCTTCAGCCGTCGCGGCGATGCCGAAGATCGTTGGTCCCCAACTGCTCTGGCCGACGCCCTGAAGTCCGCACTCTTGCAGATATTCCGCTACCTCGTTGACGTTGCCTTGTCGAATGAGCCCCCCTTGCGCGGGTGCGAACCATTCCCCCGCAAGCAGTCCGTATCGCCGAAGGGATTCGGAGAAGCATACGAAATCAGCGTTCTGAAGAGCCGGAATCATCGCTTCCTCCAATAGTCGCAGTTGCTCCGTCTTCCATCCCCCAAAGCGCTGCGCCGCCTCGTGAAACCCCTCTGCCTCCTGCCGACCGGAAATACCTGGCACGTCGGTCGGGATTGCCACAACCCAGGTCCATTCGGAAGGCAAGCGACCTTGCAACCAGCGATGGGCTAGAGGTGGCAGATTGGCGTCTAGCGAAGAGACGGAGCAGCCCCAGTCGACGATCCATCCTCCCATCAAAAAACCGATCAATCCGATCCATGACCGCTTGCCGCGTCCGGTGGCCTGCTGAAGATTGCAGACTGCTGTTTCTTTCCGGTCACCCCACACCTGCCAAGATTCCATCCGCTTGGAATGAAGTTCGTTCAGCAACCTTCCTCGGTCGCGGTGGTTGGCGCGGGTTAGTTCCAGTAGCGTTGCAATGGCGCAGGCAAACTGCGTTCCAGCTCCAAGTCCCCGGTGCCACTGCATCATCTGAGTTGGTTCGATCGAGATCGGGGGTGCTTTTTCCCGTCGAAAACTCTGCCAATGCTCAACCACCTGCTGAAATGGCTCGGCCCAGTCGGCAGGGCCAAGCCACCGCAGGCGAGAGCAATTGGAGGCACGTAGGTGGAACCCCAGGGTGTCGATCGCGACTCCGAAACCACCGAATGCATGGGGGCGATCGGCGGCGACTTCGATCAAACCCGCATGAAGGCGCGATGGGGTGCTGAGCAGAATCGAAGTCATTCGCTTCCCTCATCTCTGGCCAGGTCTTGATCCAGCCGACGTGTTGCGTCCGCCGGGTCGACACAGTCTGCAGAGGGCAGCATGTTCAATAACAGATCCAAGGCCTGCAGTTCCCCTTCACCTCCAGTTTTCCGGATGATGGGAATCCAGGGAGTGAACTGGCGCTGCACCTCGTCGGCACCAAGCAGGGAAAGACGGCTGAACAACACCGCCCCTTCCAGAATCCCGTGGGCCGCTCGATTCCATCCACGAAACGGACGCTGTTGCTGATGGTGTCGCTTCCTTCCTTGGGCTACGGCGCGCGGCTCGGAAAGGTCCCAGCTGTCGATCGAAAAGGCGTACCAGGAACAGCAGTCCTCCAGAACATGGCCAAAGTCGGGGTGATACCGGTGGGGGCGATGGTCGGCCAACGAGCGGAGGGCTTCCACCAGAATCAGTGCATCATCGATCAGATGGAAGACGCAGCGTCCTGATCGGTGCATGTTGGCGAAGGTTTGTGACGATTGAAATGGTCGAAAACTCCAACTATCCGTCCGCGGGTCCAACCAGGGTCCGATCGGGCTTGCATGCATCGATCCATCCGGACGCTCCGTCGTTACGATTCCTTCCACAATCACAGTGCAAGGCTCCCGCCAGACCTCGTCTGCTGCGGCAGGGCGAGTTCCGGATGGGTTTCCAAATCGTATCTGCGAGGCACCCCGGCTAGATCCAGGAAGCGAGCGACCATCGGCAGCCCTGCCTCCGTCAGGATTGACTCCGGATGGAACTGCACCCCGTACAGTGGCCACTGGAAGTGCTCCACCGACATCACCACCCCATCGTCACTCCAGGAGGTGACTATCAGCGAGTCGGGGATAGAGTCGGGGGCGAGCGCCAGGGAGTGATAGCGAGCCACAGTCAGTTCGGTTCCTTGGGGGCCCAGGAGGCGACTGTCGGTACAAACCTTCACCTGCGATGTGCGACCATGAATGGGTCTGGGAGCCCTCACCACTTTGGCTCCAAGTGCCTGACCGATCGCTTGATGACCTAGGCAAACTCCTAAGATCGGAATGCGATGCCCCAGACGCCTTACCACTTCCAGGCAGCATCCTGCGTCGTCTGGTGCCTTGGGGCCAGGCGAAAGCACAATCGCCTCCACGTCAAGCCGCCCGATGCCGTCGACGTGGATGGCGTCGCTTCGAACCACCAGGGTTCTCTGCCCCAGTCGTCGAAGATACCGATCAAGGTTGAAAACAAAACTGTCGTAATTGTCGAGCACCAGGATCATTGCCAGAGGGCCTCTCCAAGTCAGCCTCTGCAGGCCGATGCGTCGCCAACAACACCTCCGTATAATGATAACGAAGGGATCCGCCCCCAAGGCATCCTCAGCCGATTGGTGGATTGATTTTTCTCCGTCCGAAGCCCTTGTTTCCAGCAGGCGAAGACATTCATGGCCGTTCAGGTTCAGCTGGCACGCATCATCATCAGCGAAATCACCGATAATCAGGTGATCTACCTAAAGGAATTGGATGGACCCCGCCAATTTCCGATTCTGATCGGTTTTTTCGAAGCCAAGACCATCGATCGGAGGGTTACCGGTGGAGAACGACCAGTTCGCCCCCTGACCCATGATCTCCTGCTGACAATCCTCGAGCAGTTGGGGGCGTCGATCGAGCGGATTGTGATTTGCGACTTGAAGGAAAGCACCTACTTTGCCCAGCTGGAGATTCGCCATCCAGGTGGATTGCTGAAAATCGATTCCCGCCCATCCGATGCCATCGCGATCGCCTATAGCCACACTCCTCCGATCCCGATTTTTGTGGACAATGAGGTGATGGAGAGGGCGAGTCAGTAAGGGAAAGCCGGGACGCCGGCAGTACTAGGGGAGGGAAACCCGTCGCGATGGCCCGAAACGAACAATTGATCCGTCAGCACAAGATCCTGCAGATCCTTGAGCGGCGCAGGTACGGCATCCGTCTGGAAGACCTCCGCGACTCCCTGGTCGATGAACTGGGGCTCTCTTCTTTGCACGAGCGGAGTGTGCGTCGAGATATCGAGGCACTCCAGGCAGCCGGATTCGATATCGATACCGAGGAATCACCTCAGGGGAAGGTCTGGAAGCTGCGACACAACGACAAAGGCATTCACCGACTGAATGTATCTGCCACCGAACTGATCGCGCTATCGATGGGCCGCGACCTAATGCTACCCTTAGCTGGAACTCAATTCTGGCATGGCATCGAAGGGTTCTGGAACAAGGTCCGTGAGCAGTTGCCGGCGGGGGTATGGGAGCTGTTCGAGCGGTATCGTCGGACCTTGCTGGTCTCGGGGGTCGTCCCGAAATCCTACGAAAAACACCATGGCATCCTCAAGAGTCTCCATCGGGCCATCGATGAGCATCGCGTGGTGGAGATCGAGTATCGTTCGGCCGGTAAGCCATCCTCGATTCGCTTCATTTGCCCCTATGGCATCGTGGTGCATCAGGGAAGCATTTACCTGCTGGCGACGTTAGAGTCGCAGTCGGAGGATTCATCTGCACCCGAATTGCGTCACTGGAAACTGGACCGCTTCGTCAAGGCGACTCCACTGGATCGCTGGTTCAAACCCGATCCCCAGATCGATCTTAGCCAGCATGTGCAGCGAACCATCGGGATTTTCAGTGGAGAGTCTGCGCAAAGGTACCGCATCTGGCTGACGCCTAAAGCTACGCTATGGTTGCAGGAAGATCCATGGCACAGCGAGCAGAAGCTGGAGTCGCTGGAGGATGGTGGAGCTATTCTCTCGGTTCCGGCCCATCACCCGATGGAAATCATCCCTAGGGTTCTGGAATTGGGGGAGGAGGCAGAGGTGCTTTCCCCCATCGAGTGTCGCGAGATGATCCGCGACGTCCTTGCCGACCGACTCGCTCGCTACGAAAGTCCGCCAGAAGATCCTTTTGCCAAGAATTGATTGGGGATCTGTCGAGAGCCTTTTCTCAGGGAGTTGTCGACGATGGAGTACGACCTTCTCCGTCGACCTGTGGGCATTCCTTGACCGGTTTGGAACATAGGCCACAGACAGCATCGACATCCAATCCATTCTGTCCCAGTCCGCCACAGCTGCCCTGGATCGGCTTTCGGCCTAGCGCCACCCCTACGGCCATCGCTGCGATGGCCAGGCCAAATACGGCAAAAGTCAAAAGGAACAGGCCCAGGTGGGTCATGGGGGAATCGCTCCTGAAAGTTGCCGAAATCGTGTGGCGTCCGTCGTCGCCTTCCCGCCATCTGCATTAGCGTTTTCGCTTTGGAGCCGTTCGATCAATTCCGGAAAACGCTCCTGGAATTCGCGACTCCACGACCACCGAAACGACCTGCCAACGCGATCCATCAGAAGCACCGGCCATCGTTCCTTCTCCGCCAGTTCCATCCCGCGTTGGCTGCCAAGAGCCATGATGGTGGTCGCCCTACCATCTGCCAACGAGCATTGGTCGGCGATGACGGTCACGCTAGCCAGGGTCGATTGGACTGGTTGAGCTGTGTGCGGATCAATCGTGTGGCTGTAGCGATTTCCATTCGAGTCTTCAAAGAAGTTTCGGTAATCTCCCGATGTCGCGACCGATCCGCCGGTCATCGAAAGGACGATTGAAGCTTGGCGAATATCTTCCATCGGTGCCTCGATCCCGATGCGCCATGGCATACCCGAAGGATTCCGCCCCAGGACTCGGACTTCCCCTCCGATCTCGATGAAATAGTCTTTCACCTTCAGCTGATCGAGAAGATCAGCCACCTGATCGACGCCGTATCCCTTGGCGATCGACGAAAGGTCGATCGCAAGTCCGTCTAAAGTTTTTCGAATGGCGGGACTCGACGTTCGAACTTCAAGGTACTGGAAGCCAACCTTTTTCTTGGCCGCCGCGATCAGTTCTTCGCTCGGTCTTTTATCGATCTGGCCCTCAGGACCGAAACCCCAAAGATTGACCAGAGGTGCGACGGTGATGTCGTAATACCCCGCAGACATTCGGGAAAGCTCCAGTGCCTGCTGTACCACATCGGCGGTTTGCCTAGAGATCTCGAACCACTGATCGGCTGGATGGCTAGTAAAGCGGGAGACTTCCGATTCGGGAAGATAGGTGGACATCATCCGATTGACATCCTCCAGCCGCTGGTCGATTTGTCGCTTCAATTGGTTGGCATCGAGATTACCCGGGGCGCCGAGCAACCGAACTGTGTAGGTTGTTCCCATGGTCTGCCCCTGCAGCGCGAGTTGACCGCGAAGGGTTGGTATTGGCGACTGCCAAGCTCTGGCCAGCATCCATATCCCCAACGCTCCTGCCACCAACCAGAGAACCAGCGCGGGGTATGCACGGTCGGTTGAGCTATGAGGAGTGGGGGCCATAGGTGAGGTCAACCACCAAAGTCGTCGTAAGCGATGTTTTCCTTTTCCACACCTAATTCGTCGAGCATCTTGAAGACCGCAGCATTCATCATGGGTGGACCGCAGAGGTAGTACTCGATATCCTCCGGCGCGGGGTGGTTTTTCAAGTAGTTTTCCAGCACCACTTGATGGATAAAGCCGGTGTAGCCGGTCCAGTTGTCTTCGGGGCGAGGTTCCGACAAGGCAATATTGAATTTGAAGTTTGGAAACTCCTTCTCAATGGCTCGGAAGTGATCCACATAGAAAAGCTCCTTGGAGCTTCTGCCTCCGTACCAGTAGGAAACCTTCCGTTTGGTCTTTCTGTTCTTGAACAGCTCGAAAATGTGGCTTCGCAAAGGCGCCATCCCAGCACCACCGCCGATATAAACCATTTCCGCTTCGGTGTCTTTGATGAAGAACTCGCCATAGGGGCCAGAGATGGTGACTTCATCTCCAGGCTTTAGATTGAAGATGTAGGAGGAAACCTTTCCCGGAGGTGTCCCATCCGGTGCTCGCGGCGGCGGTGAAGCGATACGAACATTGAGCATGATGATGCCCTTCTCGCCCGGATAGTTGGCCATCGAGTAGGCTCGATACACCGGCTCTTCAACCTTCGATGTATATCTCCAGACGTTGAACTTATCCCAATCTTCGTGGAACTGAGGTTCGATAGCAAAGTTTTTGTACTCGACAATGTGGGGCGGTACTTCAATCTGGATGTAGCCGCCTGCTTTGAAGTCGACCGCCTCTCCCGCCGGAAGTTCCAGGACCAGTTCCTTGATGAACGTCGCGACGTTATGATTGCTTCGCACCTTGCATCGCCACTTTTTCGTCTCGAAGACTTCTTCGGGGACATGTATCTTCATGTCCTGCTTGACGGCCACCTGGCAACTAAGTCGATACCCCTGCTTGGCCATCTTGTTGTTGATGTGGGACCGTTCCGTCGCCAGAATTTCGCCACCACCGCTGAGCACTTGAACCTTGCATTGGGCGCAGGTGCCGCCTCCTCCGCAGGCACTGGAAACGAAAATTCCCTGATCAGCTAAAGCGCTCAGCAGCTTGCCGCCGCACGGCACCGAGAGCTCCTTGGAGTCGTTGACCAGGATTTTCACATTGCCGGCGCTGACTAGTGCTTTCTTTGCCGCCAGGATCAGCAGCACCAGCGCGATGACGACCAGCGTGAACATCAGGACGCCGAGCAGAATCGTTTGCATGGTTGCCAACCTCGTTGAGATCTTGAAGTGGTAGGCGCTTGCGGGCAATCGGAGTGGTCGAGGGGCCGTTAAAGCTGGATTCCGGAGAAAGCCATGAATGCGAGCGCCATCAGACCGGCGGTAATGAAGGTGATGCCAAGGCCTCGAAGCGGCGGTGGGATGTCGGCGTACTTCAGCTTTTCCCGGACCCCCGCCATCGCGACGATCGCCAGTGCCCAGCCGAAGCCGGATCCGAATCCGTAGACGACACTCTCTGAAAAGTTGTAGTCCCTCTCCACCATGAAGAGGGTGCCGGCGAGAATCGCACAGTTGACGGTGATCAACGGGAGAAAGATGCCAAGAGCGTTGTAGAGGGCTGGAAAGAACTTATCTAGCACCATTTCGAGTATCTGTACGATAGCAGCCACCACGCCGATGTAGCTGATCAGTCCAAGAAATGACAGGTCGATCCCCGCGTAGTTGCTGCCCAGCCATTTCAAGGCGCCATCCTTAAGGAACAGCTGATAGAGCAAATTATTGGCCGGAACAGTGATGGTCTGCACGATCACGACGGCGATCCCAAGCCCCAGGGCGGTCTTGACGTTTTTGGACACCGCAAGGAAGGTGCACATGCCAAGAAAAAACGCCAATGCCATGTTTTCGATGAAAACACTCTTCATCAGAAGGCTGAGCGCCTCCTGCAGTCCGATCCCCTGCCCAGCAAGCCATCCGGTTGCCGACTCTGCAAGCATCCAGTACATCGCCTTACGCCTCCTCGATCTGATTGGGCTTATACGATCGCACGATCCAGATCAGGATCCCGATCAGAAAAAAGGCACTTGGGGAAAGCATCATCAAGCCGTTGGACATCCAGCCAACTGGTAACACTGGAAATCCAAACAGTTTTCCACTGCCAAACAATTCACGCACAAATGCCAGGATCAGCAGGACGGCGCTGTACCCCAAACCGTTTCCGATACCGTCCAAAAAGCTTTTGTAGGGACTGTTTTTCATCGCAAACCCTTCGGCGCGTCCCATCACGATGCAGTTGGTGATGATCAGACCGACGAAGACCGACATCTTCTTGGATAGCTCGATCGGTGCAAACGCCTTGAGGATCTGGTCGACCATAATCACCAGCGATGCGATCACCACCATCTGGACGATAATGCGAACGCTGCTGGGGATGCGATGCCGAATGAGACTGACTGCCGCATTGGAAAATCCAGTGACCAATGTGACACTGATCGCCATGATCAGCGCCGTGCTCAGTTGCGTCGTCACGGCGAGGGCTGAGCAGATGCCAAGCACCTGGCGTGCGATTGGGTTGTTGTCGAGAATCGGTTCGGTCAACAGGTCGCGATCACTTGGTTCAGCCATTGCCGTTCCCCTCCTGCTGCTTCTGGATGAACTTGCCAAACGCTTCATCACTGAACCAGTAACGAAGCAGATTCGACACGCCGCGGGATGTAATCGTCGCTCCTGACAGACCGTCGACTTCGTAGTCTTTGGCTGCTTCGGATGCAGTGGTTCTTGCGACGTTGACTTTCAATCCATTGGTCGATCCTACAGCGCTAGGATCATAGATTTTTTTTCCGACCCACTGTTTTTTCCAGTTGGGGTTGTCGACTTCCCCACCCAGGCCCGGTGTCTCCGCATGTTCGTAGAATGTCAGACCTTTGACCGTGTTGAAGTCGGTCCCTAGGGCGATGAAGCCGTAGAGGGTGGACCACAGGCCTTTGCCATAGACCGGAAAGACGACCTGCTCCACTTGAGATGGATCCGATTGCGACTTGATCAGGTAGACCAGAGAGTATTTCTCTCGAGTGCTGATGCCAGTGCTGTAGGGGCCCGCGACAGGTGCCGTGGTGTCGGGGTCCTTGGCGGCCTTCCTTTGGTCGAATTTCTCCGGATCGATCACCGAGGGTGCGACGTACTCACCGGTCGCCAGATCGACCACTCGCTTTTCGATTCGCTCGAAAATCTTTTCGACTTCTTTCGCATTTGGTTTTTTCCCTGGGGAAAGGGAGGCTGCGGAAATGATATTCCTTTTCTGATCGAGCACCTTGTTTTCGTCTTGGAAACGACGCAGTCCAACGGCTGACACGCTGACGATCAGCGAGCATAGGATGCAAAGGGCGAGGGAGACGACCAGGGTGTTGAGAAGTGAGTCACGCTGCATAGCGAGCGGCCCTCCGTTTGATATTTGCCTGAGCGACGAAGTAGTCGATCAAGGGGGCAAAAACATTACCGAAGAGAATCGCCAGCATGATGCCCTCCGGGAAGGCAGGATTGACGACTCGTATCAAAATCGTCATCGCTCCAATCAGGATTCCGTAAATCCATTTGCCCGTCTCGGTCATCGCAGCCGATACCGGATCGGTCGCCATGAAAACGGCTCCAAAGGCAAATCCTCCGATCACCAGGTGCCACCAGGGGGGAACCTGGAACATCGCGTTGTTGAACTGCCCGGAAAACGCGTAGAAAACTGAAGAAAGCCCAACCGCCCCGATCACGCAACCTGCCATGATCCGCCAGGAACCGATACCGCTGGCGATTAAAATGACAGCTCCTATCAGACAAGCCAGAGCACTGGTTTCTCCCATCGATCCTTGAATCGTGCCAAGGAAAGCTGATCCCCAAGAGATCGACTCTTGGCCCCAAGGCACTTGGATCTGCTCCAGCGCTTTCATACCCGTCTGGGTATCGGCGGCTGCCAGGGCACCCAACGCTGTGGCTCCAGAAAAACCGTCCAC
Organism: Pirellulaceae bacterium; assembly: GCA_044337705.1. Lineage (GTDB taxonomy): Bacteria > Planctomycetota > Planctomycetia > Pirellulales > Pirellulaceae > JBEISR01. The sequence goes on from JBIINB010000072.1 coordinate 19,995, forward strand.
GGCGGTCCAGACTTCCGATCCGGAGATTTCCAGAGGGTTGTTGAAGTAGAGGAAAGCACGTGCGGTGAGAGCGGGGTTGAGGAAATTTCGGCCGGTACCACCGAAGACTTCCTTGCCGATCACCACGCCAAAAGCGATACCCAGTGCGACCTGCCAGAGAGGAATGGTGGGGGGCAGCGTCAGCGGGAAGAGGAGACCGGTGACCAGAAAGCCTTCGTTCACTTCATGCTTGCGGATCATGCTGAAAATCAGCTCGATCGTTCCACCAACCGCCATACAAACGATGTAGACGGGAAGAAAGTGAATCAGCCCGTAAATGAAGTTATCCAAAAAGCTGGAGGAACGATGCCCGAGCCCTAGGGACTGGTGGATCGTGTGGTGCCAGTCGTACTGGACCGGGAGTCCCGCTGCACTCATTTTTTCCATTGCATAGTGAGCCTGATAGCCGGTATTCCAGCAAGCCATCAGGACACATGGAATCAATGCAACTACAACCATCGACATCAGTCGTTTCAGGTCGATCGCATCGCGCACATGGGTCGTGCCACCGGTGGTCTGTCCCGGAGTGAACAAAAAGGTATCTATCGCCTCATAAAGAGGGTAAAGTTTTTCCAGCTTTCCGCCGTGAGCGAAAAGTGGATGGAGTCGATCGAGTGTGCTTCGCAGGAACTTCATGGGGCGACTAGACCTCCTTCTCGATGCGTTGGAGATTGTCTCTCAGGATTTCCCCGTAATCGTATTTTCCTGGACAGACAAAAGTGCATAGCGATAAATCTTCTTCGTCTAGTTCCAGACACCCCAGTTCCACCGCTCGTTCCAGATCGCGCGTTATCAGAGATCGCAACAGCAGTGTTGGGAGGAGATCGAGCGGCATGACCTTTTCATAGGTACCGATCGGCACCATCGCTCGTTCACTGCCTCCCGTGGATGTCGTTAGGGGAAGGTCGTTTCCTCCGACCCATGCACTGGCGAACGCGCGGGTGGCTGAAAACTTATTAAATCCAGGCATTTGCCATCCTAGAAATTCTCGCTCCGTCCCCTCTTTCAATAGTGTTACCTGGGTGTGGTAACGGCCCAGATAAGGTAGCGAGGGATCGACGCGACGTCCTCCCAACGGGGATCCTGAGATAACGCGAACTCCTTCCTTCATATCGCTACCAACCAGCGCATCGATCGGGGCGCCAAGCATAGACTGGACCAGTCTCGGGTTGCTACAGGCAGGTCCGGCGACGGATATGATGCGGCTGCCATCCACGCGGCCGGTTTCCCACAGCCTTCCGATTGCGATAACGTCCTGGTAACTCAGGTGCCAGTTGATTCGAGTCGGCGAGGCGGGACTAATGAAGTGCATGTGCGTTCCGACAAGCCCGGCAGGATGGGGGCCAGAGAACTCATGAAGTTCAATGCCCGCAAGGCCTTCGCCGGGGATGGTATTCGATCCGACTGCACGGCATAGATGCAATGGTGCAGGGATTGCCTTGGCGAGAACTAATAGCCCCAAACGAAAGCTTTCTTTCGCTTCAGCAATTACCACCTGAGGGTCAGGGCTCAACGGATGGGTATCCATGGCGTTGACGAAGAGCGCCTTAGGATTGGTTTTAGGGGAAGGCACTTTGCCGAAGGGCCTCGCCCTCAGTGATGTCCAGAGGCCACTATCGACCAACAGTTGCCTCAAGTCGTCCGAGCTAGCGGATTCCAGTCCCTGAGACGGTCGGAAAAATTCCTTTCCTGGTCGCGGTTCCACGTCCAATTCGACCCCTAGGAAAGATCGCTTCTCTCCACGAAGGATTCTGGCGACTCTACCGGAGGCTGGTGCCGTGTAACGAAGGCCTTCGGTCTTCTTGTCGGAGAAGAGAGTTTGGCCCGCGTCGACTGAATCCCCTTCCTCGACCTCCATTGTCGGTCGCATTCCCAAGTAGTCGGTCGCCATAAGGGCAATCTTTTGGGGGAGCGGAGTTGGCTCGATGGTTTGTCGTGGCTTTCCAGAAATTGGAAGGGTCAGGCCCTTCTTCAAATCCCATCGTCCTGCCATCGATTCATTCCCTCCTGAGGTACCCACTCTAGGCACCGACTGGTGGCCGTTCCGTGATCGAAAAGTCGCCTCGCGCGATCTCCGACACTGGGAATCCCATGGTACGCGCGAGATAAGGCAGCGCGTCCCGCAAGTGGCCTACAGATTCACAGCACGCTCATCGATTATGAAACATTTCACAATCGATCGCAACTACGGAAGGCACGTTGACAGCCGGGTGGAAGTGCGAAAACAAGATCATCGCACGACCCATCGCCTCGGACAGCGGCCTCGTCGGCGTAGCGAGAGGTCGCAACCGAACCGTGGGATACGGTTGAATGAGAAACTGCCGTCGCAGAGAATCACCCAAGCGGGTGCTTGGGGGGGGGAATTGAGAAAAATCTAGCGCCTTTGCTGCGTCGAACGTGCTTCGGCGCGAGCGGCCTTCAGGGCGGCGGTTTCGTTGGCTAGTTTATTTTCGGGACCAGCAGGGAAGTACTGGACATCATCGTAAAGGTAAAACGGACTGGGCAGTGTCTGGCCGGCGACCGAAGTCTGGCAACCGGTACTGGAGACCAGTGATCCGACGGCAATTGCTAGCAGGGCCGCGAGAGGCAACTTCGAGAAGGCAGTTTTTTCCGACATCGTACAGTGGCCTCCAGCCGATTGAAAATCCTGTTGGTTTGCAGTCCCAGGCCGCACACTGAGACAACCTTCATCGGATGTATCGGCCGATTGCTTGGGGAAGGTTGATTCGTTTGTAGCGATGCTGCGTTTTTTTCGGCTTTCATTCCCTTCATGGGGCATCCAGCAAGCGACATCCATCCAGTCACATGTGGATCCCTGGCTCACATGGGTTATCTACGTATCCCCGCCTAATCCATATCCCCCCAATAACCACTAGCCCCCCAATCGACTGGCCCCCAATTGGTGTGGCATCCTCCAATTGGTGCAACCCACGCATTATCCCCCAGTCTTACCCCCCTATCCCCTAAAGTGCCCTTCGTGGGTGGCACCGTTTAGAGGAAGTAATGATGAAAGGAAGGCATAGGAAGTCGGGGCGGGAGCATGCAGCGGTACAGTCGGTTTAGGATGCAGCGA
>JBIINB010000183.1:0-7477 GCA_044337705.1 Pirellulaceae bacterium
CTGGAAGAGGCGCGCAAGCAGATCGACGACCAGACGGCGCTGGTCAGTGTGATGCTTGCGAACAATGAAGTCGGAGTGATCCAGCCGATCGCGGAACTTGCCGACCATTGCCGCAGCGTCGGCGCGGTCTTGCACACCGATGCCGCACAGTGTCTGGGTCGCATGCCACTGGATGTTCAGTCGCTGGGTGTCGACCTGCTAAGCTTCTCGGGTCATAAAGCCTACGCCCCCAAGGGAATCGGAGCCCTTTACGTACGCCAGCGCCCCCGACTGGTCCGCCTGTTGCCTCAAATCATCGGCGGTGGACAGCAGTTCAATCTCCGCTCCGGGACGCTCAACACTCCCGGCATCCACGCCCTTCGCGCGGCAATGGAACTGTGCCGTCAGGAACTTCCGTCGGATACCGCGAGACTGGAACAGCTGTCCGCTCGCCTCCACCAGCGGCTCCTGCAAGAAATCGACGGACTTGAGCTCAACGGACCAGATCCACTGCGTGCCCCACGTCTGACCGGCAATTTGAATCTGCTGTTCCCGGGGGTCGAGGGGCAGTCGCTGATGATGCGGTGTCCCGAACTGGCGTGCAGCAGCGGCAGCGCCTGCACGTCGGCTCAGCCTCGTCCCAGCCATGTGCTGACGGCACTAGGACTGGATGACGATCAGGCGCGCTGCTGCCTGCGGCTGGGAGTCGGCAGAACCAATACGCTCGATGAAATCGAACAAGCCGCTCAGTGGCTGATCGATGCCTACCGTTCGCTGAGATCCTGACCTCGATCGGACCTCGTCACTTCATTGAAATCAGTAGGTTGGCTTAGGCAATGAGATCACCCGGGGCACCAGGAAATCGTGCAGCCCCTCTTCCCCTCCCTCGGATCCAAGACCGCTCTGCTTCACACCACCAAAGGGAATCTCCGCCTTCAGTGGCCGCCATTCGTTGATCCCCACAATCCCCACCTCCAGCTCCCTGGCAATCGCCTGGCATCGATCGATTCGGCTTCCGTAGACATAGGCTGCCAGCCCCATCGGCGTCCCGTTGGCGCGTTCAATCGCTTCCTCGACACGGTCGAATGCCATCAACGGAAGCACTGGGCCGAAGATCTCCTGCTGTGCGATCGGCATGGCATCCTCGACATGGCGGAGGAGTGTCGGTGGATAGAAGCGATCGTGCTGCAGCCGCGGGTCCTCTTCAAACGTGCGATTCTGGCAGACCATTTCCGCCCCTTCGGCGATCGCCTGTTCGACCAAACCTTGCACCTTCTGGCAAGCCGCTCGATCGATCAATGGCCCCGCTTCGACCCCTTGATCCAATCCATGCCCGACGCGACGGGACAAAAGCTTCTGCTGCAGCAGCTTGCAAAGCCGAGGTTCAACTTTTCGGTCGACGAGAATCCGGTTGGCCGTGACGCAGACCTGACCCGAAACAAAAAGTTTCAGCTGCACCAGCTGCTCGACCACCTCCTCCAGGTTGGCATCCTCCAGCACCAGAAAAGGAGCGTTGCCACCCAGCTCCAGCGCGACTCGTTTGATCTGCGGTGCGGCAGCAGCCATCAACCAGCGTCCCGTCGCCGTCGACCCCGTCAGGCTCAGCACGCGCACCAACGGGTGCTCGGCCATGATCCTTCCGACGCTCGGTCCAGGCGCCGGCACGATCTGTAACACGCCGGGCGGCAGGTCACACCGATGCATCAGTTCTCCCATAGCCAAAGCGATCAGTGGCGTTTTCTCGGAGGGCTTCCAGACCGCCGTGCATCCTGCCGCCAGCGCGGCGGAGATTTTCTTTGCCCCTTGCGCAAGGGGAAAATTCCAAGGGGTGATCAGCCCTGCAACACCGATGGGACGCATCTGGATTTGGAATTCGCGTGTCGCATCCGGATGGGACTGGATGCGGCCGCCGATGCGTCTGGCCTGTTCGCCGAACCACTGAAAGAAACTAGCGGCGTATTCGACCTCGGCGTCGGCCTGAGCCAGCGGCTTCCCTTGCTCGCGCGTCAGCAACCGCGCCAGCCCCTCCCGCTCGACCCGCATCCGCCTGGCGACCTCCTTCAGCAGCTCCCCTCTCTGAAAAGCCGATCGGGCTTGCCATGGCCGAAGCGCCGCATGGGCTCCTTCGATCGCGCGGGTTACCATCTCCGGCGTCGCATGCGTCACCGGAGCGATCTGCTGGCCGGTCGCGGGATCGCAGAGGGGGTCGGTCGCCGCCCCCTGCATCCAACTCCCATCGATCCAAGGATCGGCGGGAAACCCAAGCCGTTCATTCGAATCCATCGGTCACCATCGCTTGCTGGAAGCTGGAATGCATCATATCAGTCTCCGCAGATCACTGTCCGCTCAAAGAATCTCCCCGCTCGAAGAATCTCTATGACATCCGGGGCCGCTGCCCGGGATCGACTAGTCGTCTTCGGATGGCTGGCTGGATTCTGCAGTTCCACCGAATCCAACCTGATAATAGGCAGGCCAAAGTGCATCGGAAATCACCAGTCCCGATTCGGTCAGCCGCAGTCGATCGTCTACCAGTTCCAGCCATCCCGCGTGGCGATGTTTTTCCACCAGCCTTTCGATCGATTCGCAAAGCGGCCTGGGGCATTCTCTACAGAACTCCGACCAGATGATACCTTCCAGGCGTCGCAACCCAAAGACGAATCGATCCCGCGCGATCGCTTGGTCATCCAGCCATTCGCGTTCAGCCACCCCCGACTGACCTGCATCGAGCAGCTTGAGGAACTGGCGCGTGCTTCGATGGTTGACACTGCGGGTTCGCCCGACAAACCGCGCGGCTCCTGGACCGAAGGCCCACCACCTCTGATCCGACCAGTAGACCTGGTTGTGCCGACTTCGATGTCCCGGCCGGCAGGCGTTGGAAATCTCATAGTGATCCCAACCCGCGTCCTTCAGTCGATGATGTAGCCAAAGATACATCCCCAGCTCTTCCTCTTCCGCAACGGCCTCGACCTCCCCTCGCTCGCGAAGTCCCCACAGCCTGGCTCCCTTCTCGTAGGTCAGCCCATAGGTGGAAAGGTGCTGGATGGGGGAGGCGATCGCCTGCTCCAAGTCCTGCTGCCATTGGGGAAGTGTCTCTTCGGGAGCGGCGAAGATCAGATCGAGACTGACCTCCGGAAACCAACGACTGGCCAGGTCGATCGCCTGCTTTAACTGTTCCCCTGTGTGGTCTCGATCTAGTCGCTTCAGCTTGCCGCTATCGAACGACTGCCCCCCAAGACTGATTCGGTTGACGCCTTGATCGGCCATGCGGCGACAGACTTCTTCGGTGATGTCTGACGGATTGGCTTCGATCGTCCATTCGGCCCCGGTCTCCAGCGGCAGCCAGCGTCGGACGATGATGCACCATGCATCCCACTGGCGTGGCGGAATCAGGCTTGGGGTGCCGCCTCCGAAGTAGAGCGTCTGGACCGGTTGCGGATGGCCCAGAAAGGAGAGCTCTTTTTCCAGAGCCGCCAGCCAATGGTCGGCCAATTGCGAGTTCCAAGGAGCGACCGTGAAATTGCAGTAATGGCAATGGTGGTGGCAGAAGGGGAAATGGAGGTAGGCCGCGCGAGGCCACGGACCCTGGCCAGGTTCTCCCCATGCTGCTGCGGCCATCGGAGAGATCCCGCCAGATGGAGCAGTCATGTTCAGTCCAGCCACAGTTTCAGTCGCCCGTCCAGCATGTCGGGCAGAGCACGATGAACCAGTCGGCGGATCTGAGCCAACGTATAACGGGTGCTGAAGTGCCCGCAGATCACCGTGCGATTCCGGAAGTAGCTGCGCCGCTGGACCAGATCGTCCAGGTGCGTGTGACCATGCTTGTGGATCAGCTCCTTGCGATGGCTAGGGGCCAGAAACGTCATTTCGGTGATCAGCACATCGGCATCGTACATCACCGGATTGTCGTCCAGACCCTGCGCGGTCGTGTCGCCTGCATATGCCAGCAGCGGATGCCGCAGCTCGGCCGACACCTCCACACCCGACAAACGGATATCGCGGATCTGATCGCCGGAAAGTCCCTGGTACTCCGGCTTCAGCTTCTTTCTTCGCTCCCAAAGGATAAATCCGATGCAAGGGATCGAATGGCGCATCGCGACGGTGGTCACCAGCAGCTCACGCGACAGTTCAATCTCCATCCCCGGCTCGACACCGATCAGCTGCACCGGTAGGCGGCCGCGATCCAGCCGCGTGAAGGCCTTTAGCAATTGATCGATAGAAGACAGGCTGGCGGCCGGGGCGTAGATGGTCGGAGGATCCATCTTCATCATCCGCCGCCGCGCTACATAGGCGGGAAGCCCGGCGATGTGATCCATGTGGGTATGGCTGACAAAGTAGGTCGGGGTCCCCATGTGGTCCCACGGCTGATTCCCCAAGTCGAATCCCAACCGCAGTTCGGGGATCCGCCAGTAGGTCTGCACCGCAGCGCGGGAATATCCCTCCACCGTCCATGCCCCCTGCGAGCACTGCAGGCTAGGGCAGTTGTCGACCGGGATATGCTCGATCGGCAATTCGTTCGACTCGCCTCCCTTCGCGTGCGACCTGGGGCGATTCCGATCTGGCTGGTCCACCGGCACTCCTTCCAAGAGGTCTGAAAACCTCATGCACCTTCAATTGTCCGGGAACGGAAGGAATTGCCCATGGCCCCCATTCGACAATCGAACGTTCCACAGCAGGAGACCTCCGCGAAAGCTCGCCGATCCGTCCCCGAAGCTTTCTTTCATCGTCGCAAAGTCTCGTTCCCAGGCAAGCTCCCTTCAGGCCGAGCGGAACCTGCGGATATGTCGAAACGGTTTGCTAGATCGATTCCGCAGGATGACGGAAATGGGTTACAGCCGATTGAGCTTTCGGGAATAGAGAATGACAACGGCACCTGAGAAGATCAGTCCCCAGGGCATCCATTCCTTGGGCCGGAAGGTCTGCGCGGGAGCCAGGTTGGGCTGCGAACCGCCGAAAAGCGACCCCGAGGAGGGGGCTGATTGAGCGGGAGTGGAAGCGAAGGTAGCCGAGTCGACGACCATGCACTGCACCCCAGCAATCGCCATCGCCAGTCCGAGACCGACAAAAAATGGACGCCACATCACGATACCGCCCCCTGTCCCCTGAATCGACGCCATCAATATCTCGCCCACTGCAGGCACGACGCATCGTCGAGTTTCGTCCTCCCGGCCGTTGACTCTTTCACTTTGCCGTTTGGTTTCCGTCTGTAGCGATCGCACTAAGCGAAAGGAACCTGCCGGATAGATGCGAAACGCCAGACAGACGCTTGGCCGGCCCTCAGTTGCCGAAGATCGATCGCAGGGGTCGGGAAATCAGCTGGTTTGCCACCAGGGAACACATAGGCACTGGGAACACAAAGGAAGGCTGACAGCCATTGAGTTGCAACTTAGGGCGGTTTAGGTGACTTTTTCGGGTGGAAGGCTTGGCATTGGCAAAGCCAGCGGGGATACTGAACGACGGGCAGTGATGGTCCTGCATCGCCGCTCTCGCCTTCGTTTTTCCTTCCTTTGTGGAACCATCGATTTTTCGGATTGGAGCATTTGATGAGACGACCATCCAAGGCACGGCGCCAGTTTTTGAAGACCTCCGCGGCTGTCTCTGCCGGTTACTGGGTTGCTGGCGGGGTATCCCCCAAGGAAAGCCGATCGGCGATCGAGGAAGTTCGTTTTGCTTGCGTCGGGGTCGGTGGGAAGGGGCAAAGCGATTCGGATGACGCGGCCCGCGCTGGCAAGATCGTTGCTATCTGCGACATCGACGACAGCACGATTGCCAAGCGGAAGGAAGACGACAAGTTCAAGGATGCGAAGGTCTTTCATGACTTCCGCAAATTGTTCGATGAAGTCGGCAACAGCATCGACGCCGTGACGGTCAGCACCCCCGACCATTTGCACGGCTTTGTTGCAGCGATGGCGATGAAGAACAAGAAAGCCTGCTTCTGCCAAAAGCCGCTCACCAAAACCATCTGGGAAGCCCGTCGCCTGGCCGAAATCGCCCAGGAGACTGGCGTCGCCACTCAGATGGGCAACCAGGGATCCGAGAAGACAGGGCTTCGTGAGGCAGCCGCCAAGATCAAAGCAGGGGTCATCGGCAATGTGAAGGAAGTCCACGTCTGGACCAACCGGCCCGTCTGGCCGCAGGGGATTCCGCGACCCAAGGGGGAGCCGGTGCCTGCCAACATCCATTGGGATGAATACATCGGTCCCGAGAAGATGCGCGACTACAGCCCCGCCTACCATCCGTTCAAGTGGCGTGGTTTCTGGGCCTTTGGCACTGGAGCCCTGGGGGACATGGCCTGCCATACGCTGAACATGCCATTTGCCGGGTGCGACCTGACGAACCCAGTAGCCGTCAAGGCCCGCACCAGCGGCCACAACAGCGAAACCTTCCCTGCCAATTCGCTGATTGAATTTGATTTTGCAGCGACCGACAAGCGACCTCCGCTGAAGGTCTTCTGGTACGACGGTGGCCGGAAAGTCGATCCCGCACTTTTGGAAGGTCAGAAGATGCGCGACAGCGGTAGCCTGGTGATCGGCGACAAGGGGAAGATCTTCTCCCCGGATGACTATGGTGCCGAATACTATCTGCTGGGAGGAGCGACCGACAAGGAAGTGGATGTGGAGAAGAGCCCCGGGCACTTCCGCGAGTGGGTCCAAGCGATCAAGGGTGGCAAGCCAGCTTGGTCGAACTTTGCCAACTACGCCGGCAAGCTGACCGAAGTGATTCTGCTGGGCAACCTGGCGGTCTGGGCTGCTGGGGAAGCGAAGGAAGGGGTTCAGGAAGTCGAATCGCCGCTATTGGAATGGGATCAGGCCGCACTGAAGGTCAAGGGCACCGACCAGTTCGACTGGATGATCAAGCCGAACATGCGGGAAGGTTACGAAAACATCTTTTAAATAGCCTATGGCGATCGCTTTGAAACCAAATAACCCAGGGCGTTGCCCTGGGTTATTTTTTTATATCGTTGCAACGCACCCAGGGCGTTGCCCTTCATACCCAGGGCGTTGCCCTGGGCTATCGCATCATGCCGCGTTGCGGCATTGGGGGAAATGACGGTTGGATACCAACCATACACCAAGGCGTTGCCACACCACCCAGGGCGTTGCCCTGGGCTATCACATCATGCCGCGTTGCGGCATTGGGGGACATGGCGGTTCCGCGATGGATATTGTTTCAAACAACACGATCGTGCGACACCATATAGCAAACCAGGGCGTCCCGCGATAATTTTCCATCATGCCGCGTTGCGGCATAGGGGGACATGGCGGTTCGACGCCGGTGATGCTCTTTCGAAATTGTCGTAATACGGCCATCCCTGGACAACACGCATCGATCCATCCGTTGGAATCGCGTTTGCCCATCCATCGCAACCATCGACGGTGAAGGGACATTGGCCGCAACGCGGCCAAATACGATAACCCAGGGCATCGCCCTGGGTGCTATGGATGGGGATTCGTACCGTTTTCGACAAGAGGTCCGCGATGCATTGCGACAATGCGAATTC
>JBIINB010000074.1:0-22891 GCA_044337705.1 Pirellulaceae bacterium
GCTCAGGGAATGATGGTGCAGGATGGGTCTGGGAATTATCTAGGCATGGACCAGTTGGCGGCGGCACCCAGTGGTGCGATACCAACTCGGCAAATCGAACGCAGTGAACGGGCCCGCATGGTACAAAGTGCAGTCCATGCACTTCAGGAAAGGCAACGCATCGCACTGGTGCTCTCGAAGTTTGAAGGGATGAGCTACCAGGAGATCGCCGACTCAATGGGAATGACCGTCAAAGCGGTCAAATCTCTGCTCAGTCGCGCCCGTGCCAATCTCCGTATCCTGCTGCAACCCTACATGGACGAGGGAAGTCGCTCGTCGGGGCAGTCATCCGAGTTGCCGGGGGGGGAACAAGAGGAGGAGGATCGATGACAGGAGATGCGATTTCCGAATCGGACGAAGAATTGCTCAGCGCCTACCTCGATGGGGAATTGGGCAGCGAGCAGCGCCGGGATTTCCAGTTGCGACTGGCCAATGAACCAATGTTGCGAGAGCGGCTGGTGACATACCAGCAGGCCTGGAATCTTCTCGACCAATATCCGGAAACACCGCAGAAAGCGTCCTTCACCAAGAGCACGTTGGAAATGGCAGCGGTGGGGGTGGCCGAGGAGACTCCGTCTCGGTCCGATCGGTCCCCTAGCGAAAGCCGACGTCTGAGACTTCCTTCTTGGGCTCTTTGGCTGGTTGCTTCGTCCATCCTCGGCTCATCGGCCGGGCTCGCATTTCGCTGGCAGCGGATGCAGAGCGAGCTGGAGCGTTTGCTGCCGGCGGCGCATCTACCGAGTCTTCGTTTCATCCAGGATCTACCGGAGGCGGAGAAGCTGCTGACCATGCCCGAACTGGAATGGTTCGCAAATCATGTCGATGGTGTTTCCGAACGTATCCTTCCACCGATCCCCCGTGAGCTCCCGGCGCGGCGAGATTGGGTGCAGCAGTTGTCGCTGACCCATCAGTCGATCCTTTGGCGTCGGGTGCGCGAATTGGAAAAGCTTTCGGACCAAGAACAGCAGGAGGTGATCTCTACCGCCAGGGCTCTGGATACCTCCAACAGTGGTGATGAATTGTGGAGTCGGATGGCGATTGTCTGCACCCTCATCGATTCGATCAGCGATGAAGAGAAACTGGCGCTCAAATCGCTGGAGCCTGGAAAGCGACTGCTGAGGTTGGAAGAGCTGCTCTTCGGGCGGCTGGCGGTCTGGTATGCCGAGCATCTGGAGAACGGCGATCGCGATGTGTTGTTGCCCTGGGCGGGGAGCTTTATCATCGCCAATCTTCCAAGGAATATCTCTCGGATTCCAGGAAGTGGGGATCGAATTCCACCTTTTGCTCAGGAGGTATTTTTCCGGGAGTTGCTGCGGGATCCCAGCAGGATCAACCTAGTCGAGGAATCGTTCGAAGAGGTACAGCCCCAGTTGACCCCTATGTCGCAGCAGATACTTCGAGGGGTCCACCCTCGCGATCGCTCGATGATCATCGCCACCTGGGCGATTGCTGCCTTGGGCAACCGAGGCCGGAGTTTTGACGAGGCCGATCTTTGGACCGCCTACTTGCGCCAAAAGGACGAAGAGCGAAACCTTTTGGATCTGCGAAGCCCAGAAGCGGTCCGGGAGTCGCTGAGAGGCGATCTGATCCGGCGCGGCCGGGCCCCCGCCAAACGCGAAGGGGAGAACGCACCGCCAGCCACCGCTCGCTGATGTTCACCTGCAGACTTTTGCCCGAGTTTGCCTCACCAAGCCCACCGAGCCACACCGTTTAGATGGCCCTTGATTGCAACAAGCAGGCAAGGTTATACTTTCGGTTTCCTAAAGATGGTTCGATCTTTCCTTATTCCTGACGGCTGTTATCGCTGTTGAGGAGCTACTTTCCGGAGGTTTGCTCGTGGGTGTCAAGAAAACTGGACGTGGACGACGTAAGGTGGGTCGCAAGAAGCGTCGTATGCGTTCGCGGATCCGACACCGCAAGAAGTAATCTTGTCCGGCAGCGGGATATTATGGTTCTGACATGCTGGCGGCGGGAAACGATGGGGTGGCAGAGAAAAATGCCAGCTCACCGGTCTATTGTTCCCGACGCCGCAGCGGCCTTGCTTTTTTCTACCGCTCACTCAATTCCTCTTTCCGTGCAGCTAGACCATCACAACCCTGCATTGGACTGTGGGGCTCCTGGCATCATCTGATTGCCATGGCGATCTCCTGAACAATTGCGACGGCTCGTTCCATGCAAACATGGAGTGAACTCGGTCTGATTTTTTTGCAGGGAACCAAACTCGTTGGTAGGTGGTCACTGCTGGCCCTGCCACTTGGCCCTCGCGTGTTGATCGATCGATTCTTTACGCATTGGAAAGCTGTCGCTACTCCAATGTCTTTCATGGCGATTGCCCTCCATGACGGAGTCTGGTTGGGGGGAAGTGAAATTGTCGGGAACGATGGCGGAGGCCACTCATGGAAGGCTACTTCGATCGCAGTTGTGCTGGAATCGACCGTTGACAACGGGACTGGAGGCGAGGCTGGCGGGGCTGGACTGCACGAAGTCCTTGTTCCCTGATTTACAGCGCGTCCGATGAAAGGCATACTTCCGTCTGTGGGATCGCTGGTCGTTGGCAAGCAATGATGCTGTGGAAGGAGTCGCAGGTGAGGAACGAGGATCTTCCTGGCGGTCCCGGCTTGGCGCCTAACGAACGGTGGTCCATCAGCGAATTGTCGACATATCGATGGACATTTGAGGAAGATATCTTTCGCTATCGGAAGGCTGGTTTTGGCGCGGTAGGGATTTGGCGACCGAAGCTGGCGGATTATGGCGAACTGAAGGGGAAGGAACTGCTCGACGAATTCGGCCTCCGCGTATCGTCTGTCAGTTGGGCGGGTGGCTTTACCGGGAGCGACGGCCGCAGCATTTCTGAAGCGATCGAAGATGCGTTGGAGGCGATCCGGCTGACTCGGGATTTGAACTGCCAGACTTTGGTGCTGATGGTGGGCAGCCGCGATGGTCACACGCGAAAGCATGCGGCCAGGATGGTGCGGAGCGCCTTGAAAGAACTAGTAGGTGCGGCGCTGGAGTATGGAGTACAGCTGGCGGTTGAGCCGATGCATTGGGGTTGTGCACACGAGTGCACCTTCCTGACGGATATCCCTCAGACGCTCGATCTCATCGCCCCTCTGACTCCAGGTCCCATTGGTATCGTCTTTGATTGCTACCATCTGGGGCATGACGAGGCGACTCCGCAATGGTTGCCGCATTGGATACCCTGGATCAAGTTGGTTCAACTGGCCGATGCGCATGATGCGCCGCGTGGCGAACAGAATCGCTGCCTTTTGGGGGCTGGTGGGTTGCCGATTCGCGAACTGGTGGAATGCCTGGAGCGATATGGCTACGAGGGCTTCTATGAGGTGGAGCTGATAGGCGAACAGATCGAGCATGGCGATTACCTGCAAATGCTCGATAAGACCCGCCACTCGCTTCACGGGTTGTGGCAGACCGGTGGATCGAACGCCTGACCCGATCGCATGCAGTGATGCAAAGGGGGTTGCGACATGGCCAAGCGGCGGCATCGCAAGGAAATGATTTCCAACGACCAGGGGAGCGGTTTGTCTGAGATCGGAAGACGCTGGGTTTGGATCGGGGACCGCCAGGATGAACTAGGGTGGGTGGTTCAGCAACTGCAGCGTTTGGGTAAGGTTCTGATCATCGACAGCTGGGAGGTTTGGGAGGAGTTTGGAAGCGGTTTATCTTGTGATCATCTTCTGATCGGTTCGCAGAGGAGATTGGACGCCAGGGACCATCTGGCGATGGCACAGGCATGCGACGAGCGCGGAATTGCATGCACGCGAGTTCTCGGGCGAAGTTGGGAAGGGCATCAGCGAACCGATCCTCCCAAGACTTCTATGGCATCGGTGTACTGGTGTCAGTTTTGGGATCGACTGGTCCCATCGATAGGGAGCCCCCTTTGGGGAAACGGTACGGTGGGCCGGATGGATTCGGAGCAGCGTTTTCCGGGGGAGATGGCCGCAAGCCCGGATGGTGCTCCGGCGGCCCAATCGAAGTTGGCCGTCGGTTTCTACCGCACCCAGCAGGATGCGAGGCTGGCAGAAGATCTGCTCAGTTACCTCGGGTTTCAGGCGATCCTGGTGCGCGTCGACCATCCATTGCCCGAGTGTTCGGCGAAACTGGTATTTTGGGATGGCGCAGAAGAAAGCGTTAGTTCCCGTTTGGGGGCAGAACTGGCGCATCAGGCCGCCGATCGCTATCCTTCCGCAGTGCGGCTGCGCTGGGTCCATTGGCCCCGATGGCAGCAATGGGAAAAGGCGGTCGACGGCCAGTGGCATCTGCTGGTTCGGCCACCCGTGGATCTGGAGGGGCTACGATGGACGCTAAGGGCATGGGACCGAATCCATAGGGAATGTGTCCTGCTGGCAAACTAAGTTGTGGCGAACTTGTCTGTTGCGGAAGGGCGGTGCATGCGAATCCTGATCGACCAAGAAAGAATAAACCAGGGGATTCGTGACCTGGCCGACTGGACCCACCGGGAGTTTGGTGACAGACCATTGACGGTGGTGGGAGTGATGACCGGAAGCCTCCTGATGCTGGCTGACTTGGTGCGCCAATTGCGAATGCCGCTTTGTATCGGCCTGATACAAGCCAGCAGTTACCGAGGAGGTACGCAGTCGGGCAACCTGACGGTGGTCGATACCATGTTGCCGCAACTCCATGGGAGACATGTCCTTTTGATCGACGACATTTTCGATACCGGGCAGACCTTGGAGTCGCTTTATCGGCATTGTTTGAAGGAGTCACCTGCCCAGCTGAAGACCGCCGTGCTTCTGCGAAAGGAAGGGGTCAGTCGAACTGTATTTCAGCCTGACCACGCTGTTTTCACGATCCCCGATGAATTCGTCGTAGGGTATGGTTTGGATTATGACGAGCAGTACCGGAATCTTCCTTACATCGGGGTCTTTGAAGCATGCGACCAGGCAGCCCACCAGAGGGCTTGATCGATCGCTCTTGGGTGGTGCTCAGTCGCCACCATTGGCCGATGTGCATGGATCGCACGGGACGCCTGTTGCGTTGGGCCGGCGATCTGCGTGGAGATGGACTGGAGTTTGTCTTCCTTTCCCCCTCATGGCACTCCAGCTGGCCAAGTCGTTGCATGATCAGGGAGCTGCGATTGGAACGACTTGGATTGGCTAGTGGGAAGGCGGGGTCGTGGGAGCGGTGGTTGCAAGGCGCATTCGACTGGATCACCAGCCAGTCGTCGCGCGTCGCGGGTATTTTGATCGATGACCCATACCTAACCGTCCCTGAAGCCGCTGCGTCTCTCCATCGCTGGAGGGGGCGCTGGATCGCTCGATTTCAGCTCGAAGAAGGAAGGTCGGAGCCTCCTCAAGAGGATTCACGCAACCGAAGAATGATGGAAACGCTAGGCCATGCTTCGGCGATTGTTGTTCCCGATGCGCGTTCCCACCGCCACCTGATCGCTCATGGGATACGCGACGATCGCATCCGAAGACTGCCGGATGTCAGCCGTTTGCAGATCGATCGCCATCCGCAGCACATCCGATCGATCCGGCACGCGTTGGGGAGAATCAACCAGGAGTTGATGATTCCGTCGTCGCATCGATTGCTAGTGGCCTGGTCCGACTTTCTCGACATCGCCGAGGAGAAACGTGTCACAAGCGCGGTCGGCGAACTGGTCGATCGCAGGTATCCACTGCGGATGTGGTGGTTGGGAAACGGCTCCAAAGCGGCCGCATTCCATCGGTGGATCAAAGACCAGGGGTGGCAATATGAAATCTTGCTGCCTGGGGTGCTGGACCACCCAGAGGATCTGCTGACGGCAGCCGATCTGGTGCTGTTTGCCGGTGGTACTGGTCGATGGCCGGCACTCTGGCGCGAAGCGATGGCGTCGGCTGTCCCGTGGATCGCCGCCGATCAGTTCAGCGTGGAATTGGAAACCCCTGCGGCAGAGTCCTGTTTTTTTTCGGAGCAATCGCTTGGGCAGCGCTTGCGTCAGTGGATGGAGGATCCTGCGAGTCACCAAAAACAGGTCGACAGCTGCGCCCGAGAACTGAGAAGTCGAGAAGCCTACGGATCGATCGACCAGCAGTGGCGACAACTGCTCATGGAATAAACCGAGCGTCGGCAGGAGTCCTGTCCAGAGGCGACCTGCACGTCCCTTAGAAGCTCCATTCCAGCCCGACTGTCGCTCCGTGAATCAGGACGAACTCGTCCGCTTCGACATCGCTTCCGGTGGAAGGTCCGACGCGGGCTGGCCCCTGTTCGTCGACCGTCGCTACTCCGAGGAGACCCCAAATTTCGTAGCCTACCGACGCGACTAGGCGAGGAAGGATGCGATAACGGATCGCGGTCCCCAATTCACCCATACCGGCGATATCCACCGAGTCATCCTGGTTGAAGCGAACCAGTCCTGCATTGACCATTCTGGCATCCACTTCATCGAAATTGGCGTAGGCACCAATTCTCCAACGAGTCGCCATCGAGATTCGCTGGCTGACAGGTTGATTGGCATCCAATCCGGCATGCACTCCCAGCAGGAGGTTATCGGTCTGGATGCGGTAGCTTCCTGTGACGCCACCCGCTTTGGTGGAGTCGAACTGGTAGTCTTCTTTGTACTGAATCCCCTTGAAGCCCACCAGCAATCCGAGGATATCCCAGGCCCACCAGCGACGATTGAATTCCAGGCTCTGAAAACGCCGGTCCAATCGCTGGCGATGGGAGATCGCACCATTGAAGGCGCTGATGTTGCTGGCGTCAAAACCATCGACGGGGATCAAGCGGCTGTCGAGATTTGTCCCTGTCGTGACGGCACTTTCCTGCCAGTTGAAAGGGCCGACATAAACCGCCTCAACCCCGTCCAGGCAGTCAAACTGCTGACCGATCGTGTAACGGCCTCCGAACTGGTAGTCGGAACCGTCCATCTGCTGAGCATACGACAGGGTGAAGTCATCCGAATCCTGATTCATCCACATCGCATCGAAACTGGTATAGAAACTGCGAGGGCAGCCCTGGAAGCAGTCTCCTCCAGCAATCGCATGTCCGTTGATCTGCGGTTGGGCAGGTTGGAAATGCATTGGCTGCTGAAGCCCCGATGCATCGTAACTTTCCAGGGTTGGCCCCATCCCAAGCGAATCTCCCATCATCGTGGGAGTGGCCGTCAAGGGTCCAAGTGCTGCGCCCGCTTCGGGTGCTCCCTGCCATACGGGGTTTCCGGCGAACGCCTGGCCAGCGGTTGCTGGTACGTCCGAAAGGCCGATTGATGCGCCGGGCTGCTGGGCCATCAAATCGCTAGCATTCCATGCCGCAAATATCCCCATCCCCAGTCGGAACAGCCAGCGGCCTCTTCGCTTGCTATTTTCCAAGCGACGGACGGACAGTTGATTGGATCGCTGAACCATGCTTGATCTTCCTGATTCAAGGAGCGTCTTTACCGAGGGTGGAATGGGAGTCATTTCGATTGGGAAACAATTTCGTCTTGCACGGGGACCAGGCAAAGCTGGCGGACCATTGACAGGATGTCGCGAGCGACCGATTCATTGGGAACGGTACCTTCAACCACCAGTTCGCCCTGTTCCCCCTGCCGAAGCTTCACTTCAGAATTGGGGTAGCAGGCTTGAATCGACTGCTGCACCAACTCCAAATCGGTTGTCGAGTTGCCTGAAGATAATCCAGGACGACCGACCTGAAAGGCTAGAGACCACGGGGCTGCTTGAGGGTCGACCGGATGGAAGACTACCAGCGTCGTGCCTTCCTGGACACCCAAAAGCGTCAAATCCATCGGCGAACGAAGGACTGCCTGAACTTTGTTTTTTCGGACTACTTCCAGCCGTGCTACCGGGCGATTCAATCGCAGGTTGCGGACTTCACGGGGCGCCAGTCGAAGGGTCTGGATGGCATCTGGATACTTGTGCCACTCAATCTCCGGCTCGGCGACCGCCTCCGTCAGCTCAATTCCACTGTTGGTTGCCCCAGCAGCCATCTTCTTGGCTGGCTCGGTCTGCAACCCCGCTGGCGCCGTCGCCGGCTCCAGCTTCGCCAGCTCGGGTAGGCTTCGCCCGCTCGCCGCCGGCGCTGGGGAGAGGTTTTCTTTGGGTTCCCGTGCGGGGAAAGGGGGTGACTGGATCGTGGGGGATGCCGACTGCAAGTTGGCAGGTGGCTCTGTGTAGCTGCCGGCGACTTGCCGAAGCGCCTTCATCAAAGGATCTTCGGATGCCAAGGGGGTAGCGGCAACTGGAGCGGCATCTGCTGCAACGCGGTCGAGCGACTGCTGCAACTGTTCGGCATCAGCAACCAGCAATGGTGCGGCGGTGGTCGGCGCTGGAGCCTCGGTGACTGCTGGGGGGCGGACGGCCCTGGTGCCATCCTTGCCAGCCACCGATTCGGTCTTACCCTTTGAGTTTTCTTTCGATTCAACCGACACCACCATCGCCTTCGGACGATAGCGTTCTGGTTGCCTCTGCTCAAGATTGTCAGCACTCCGGCCCTCTCCTGCCGTCGGTTCCGATAGAGCGGTTGCTGGAGGCTGTGGAGGCGTCTGAGGTGTAGCAATTGATGGGATACTTTGAGGGGTGATATTCAGGGATCTGGGGGGGGCCAGGGGAGCCGGTGCATCCAAGGGACGCGAAGCTTGCGCTTTCCGATCGACCACGGCTTCATCATGAATCCGAAAGTTAACTGCGGAATCGGACCGTGCGCTTTGCTGTCCAGGCTTGTTCAACAGGGACATCGGCTGCGAACTGAGAAACTGGATGCCGATGGCGTCGGTGATTGGATGGGATCGCGACGGACTGGAGGCCAGTGGGTCGGCACCCTCAAGTCCTGCCACCGAAGTGGAAAGGAAACAACTTGCCAGCAACCAAGGTTGCCAGCGGCGTAGCTGTGGCTGCGTGGAGGCAAGCGGATGGAGGTTTTTGCTTTGCATAGGCCACACCTGTCAGTCGCTCGCAAACCCGAACCGAAGAAAGAAATGCTCACAGGCGTCGTGGTGCTCGCACACCCTCCTGCCGTTCCTTCGGTATCGGTCGACCAGAAATGCCGAATTCAGCGATTTTTCGGGATGCGCCGCTGGAATCGATCAAAAAGAAGCAAGATCGCCGGCAACACCACCAAATCGGCGGCAAGAGCGAATGCCAGCAAAGCGATCATCAGGATTGCGAAGGTCCGAGTCGGAAGGAACTCGGAGAAGAGAAAAGGAGTCATTGCGCTACATGCGATCGCGGTTGTGGCCAGCATCGATTGACCGCAATGCTGGTAGCTAGATCGGATCGCCGCCAGGGCCTTGCTTCCCAATCGCTTTTGCCGATCGTACCAGGAAACAAAATGCAGTGTGTCGTCGACCGCGATTCCCAAGGCGACGCTGGCTGTCAGAATGCTGGCTATATCAAGTCCCCAGCCAAGCCACGCGACCAGGCCGAAAACCAATGTCACTGGGAGCACATTGGGGAGCATGATTGCCAATCCCAACCGGATGGACCGCATCATCAACATCATGACGGGGGTGATCAGGAGAAAAGCCGTTGAAAAACTGACTGCCAGGTCGCGGATCAGCGTCATCTGGGTATCGTGCATCACGGGCGTCATCCCGGTCCAGTCGACCTGCATCGGTTCAAGCGGTCGATTTTTCTCTAGAAAGGACTGCAATTCGGCTTGAGCGGCGGCCAGTTGCTGGCCGTAATCGCGAGGGTCCAGGGCCGAGACCTTCAGTGTCAGTCGCCAGACTTCTTCCTGGGCATTAAAGGCCATTACACCCGATTCCGTCAGCTCACTTCGCCTCGCGGTAAGCACTTCCTCCAGAGCGGCGCGCGAGGCAGTGGCCCCCAGGCCGCCTCGCGTCGACAGGCGGGGAAGAACACTCGAGGGGGAGAAGACGGCACCGATCTCTTTCGAACGACGAAAGTGATCGGTTAACTGCTGCACAAACAAAGGGCGATTGGACTGGTCGGTCGACTCACTTGGAAATCGCAGCAGCAGTTCGATTGACGCAATTGGGCCAAGTTCTTTTTCCACCCAGTCCATTTCGGAGACAACGTGGCTGTCATCTGGAAACATCCGTTCGAACTTCGTCGCTGGCTTGAGCATCAGCAGGGAGGTGGAGGAGAGCAGCAACAGAAGAAGGCTGCCGGTGACGACCGAACCTGCCTGCTTGTTGAGCCATGCCAGCCATCGGAAGAGGGCGGGGTGGGTTTGGCCAGCAGGTGCGCTGTCGGATGGGTGATCGGGCGAAGGTTCGAGGGGGACTTCGGTGCTGGCATGGGAGCGATCGAGAACCCAGCGGCAGACGGCTGGAAAAATCGCCAGCAGCAGAATGGTGGCGACCGAAAGACCGAGCGCCGAGTAGGCGCCGAACAGACGAACGGGAGCCAGTTGGCTGGTTGCCAGCGACCCCATCCCCAGAACGGTCGTGAGCGCCGAATAGAAGGTTGGCAGAAAGCCGTGTCGAAGTGCTAGCGGACCTCTCCAGATTCCCAGGGAGATTGGAATCTGTCGATGGTAGTTCAGCAGGTGGATTGCACCCGAAAGCGTCAGCATGAAGACCAGCGTTGGCAGGACGATCAGAACGGCGCTGAATCGGCTTCCGGTTGCCGACACCAACATCACTAAAAACAGCTGACCCAATCCGGCCATCGCCAGGGCGACGAAGGAGTATTTCCATGATCGAAGAAAAAAGATAGCGACCGCTAAAGCCGTCAGCGACGAAGGGAGGACCAATCGACGAAGATTGTCGGCGGCGGCTTCGTCGACCGCATACGCTTCGTAAACTGTGCCTGCCATCTTCAGCCGGCTTCGCCCCAGATCGGCGACCTCATCGGCGGCCTGACGTAGTCGTTCCAACGAGGTGGTGTGCTCAGTGACCCCTAGATCGGTGAGTCGAACGATGAGCGCCGTGGTGCCTTTGGGGCCGATCAGAAATCCCTGCAGCCGACTGGCCGCCTGATCGCGACTGAGATTCAAGGGGGGCTCCTGAAGTCTCGCTATCGCATCTCCACCCGAATGCACCGACTCGATCCAGTTTGCCTTCTGGTCCAGCGATGCCTGCAGACGGTTGCGAAATTGCACCAACCTTGGATCTTCCGGGATGCATCCTTCCCAGGTAATCAGAACATACTGATCGGTTCCGAACTGTTCAACAAAGCGGTCATAGCGAAAGCGTTCTGGCCGATTTTCAGGGAGCCATTCATGAAAGGAAGCGGTGCCAACCTTCGCCTGCATCGCTTCCCGCACTACCCAGGGGAGAACCATGACCAGCAGGATCAGACTTGCCGTCGAGACGCGTGCGATGAGCTGAAGTGAACGGGGATTGGCCGGTAATCTTCCGGTCAAGATTGGCGTTTTAGCCCCCTGCGAGTCTTCGCGATGCGGTGATTCGGGGAGATCTCCGGGTGTTTGGGTCATCTTGCTTCCTCCCCCCCACCAAGGATCGACGGCGAACTTTCCCATCGATCGAATAGGGAAGGTTGCCTGAGCCGATGCTTGGTTGGCTGGGAAGCGGCGGGGAGGTGTCCCAGTCGATCCAACAGGTGGCTGGTCGTCGGATACTTGGCGGTCGCTTGGTTGGTGAGTGCATGAAGGCGGGATTCGATGAGGTGGTAAAGTCGTCGGGCCAAGACCGGGGCCTGCCTATCATCCGGTGCATGAGTGAAGACCCAGGGCTGCTTTCCTTCAAGTAACCAGTTGCAGATTGTCTCGGCCCATGGTCCCCAGGCGTCTTCCAACCCATCTGCATGGTCGCGGCCGATCAGACGCAGCATGGGGTGCTGTCCAGGCGTCCTATGGCGGACTGCTACCTTCGGTTTCTTGCCGGTCGCAACTCGCTCGCACTCCGTCTCCGGCGGGCGCGAGAAGAGCCACGTGGCATCCAGGTGGACTCGATCGATCCCATGGTCCACCAGCAACTGATCGACTCGTGGTTCCCAGTTCTCTTCATCGAACCAGTCGGGATGCCTCAATTCAACCGCCCATGGGAACTCTTTAGGCAACTGCTTCAAAAAGGTCTCCAGAGTAGACCAAGAACGGCTCGAAAATGCCGGTCCCAATTGCAGCAGGGCGGGTCCCAGGCGGTCCTTGCGAGCGGTCTGTTCGATCCATCGCAACCACGGTTGCATCATCTTTTGGTCGACTGCCAATTGAGCGGTGTGGCTGATCGCCTGAGGGAATTTAAAGCAGAAGCGGAAGCCAGAGGGAGTTGCATCGCACCAGTGGTCCAGTGTCGATAGCGGGGGCAGTGCGTAAAAGGTGCTATTCCCTTCGACAGTTGAAAACATCTGGCTGTACCAAGCCAGCCGCTGCGACGCTGGTGTGCGAGCTGGATAGATCACACCTGACCAACCTGGACAATTCCAGACCGGGCAGCCGATTCGAAGCGATCGACTTTGCCATGAGTCAACGGGTCCGTCGTCGGCTGGGTGAGTGGTTTGAGGCAAATGCGACCACCTTTCTGCCGGAAAAACGAATTGGCGAGCATGGGATGCAATTCTCCGATTCGACCATGATAGCGTCTGCACCTGCAGGTTGCTCTGGCCCCTCCAATCGCTGCAACCGTCAGAATCGAACCCGGAAAAAATGGTTTTTCGGGCAATTGCCTTTTTTCTTTCAAGCGAGTCATGATGGAGGGGGAGTTGGCGAGTTCCAATACAGGGTGGGAATGGAGTTTTTTCGCGAGGGAGCTGTTCTCCAGCGATCGAGGCTTCATCCGCACCGAATCCGCAATGAGCGAAGTCAAGAAGGCGCCCGAAGATGAAGTACAAGAACCGAAGATCGATGCGCAAAAGCTGGCGCTCGCTGACGGCATCGATTTCGTTGACTGCTCTGATTCCTGGTGGGGCGTCAGCGCAGTGGTGCGGACCCTGGGGGTGTGGGAAGACCGCTGCGCCGGCATACCCCGTCGGTCAGCCCTATCCTGTCGCCGGTCCGGCCTACGCGCCTCAGCCCAGCGCACCCTTCTACCCCGGCAGCGCAGTGCCACCAACTGCACCGGCAAACACCACCGCGATGGCCGCCCCGCCACCGGTCTCAGCCACCACCAGCATCCCCTGGACGGGTCTGCCACAGACGCAGATGTCCCTGATGCCGACCGCAGGGTACGCTTCGCAATGGAATCGCGCTGAGGTGACCTACTACAGGCCGGTCACCACCGTCAACCCCGCCACTGGTCAACCAATCACCCAGTTGATTCCCTGCACCTCGTACGAACTGCAGAATCAGCGCGTGCCGGTGGTGACGATGAAGCCAGGGGCGGCTCCCGCAACGTATCCTTCCCCTGATCGCTGGCCGTCGCTGACCGCTCCCTCCTACGGCGCGGCGACCCCAGTGCCGACTCAGAATTATCAGACGATCCCTGCCAATGGTGCGACGGCTGTCACTGGTCAGCAGGCCAGCTATGGAACCTACGCTCCTTACCAGACCAATGGAGCTATCTCCCCGCAGGCACCTTCTGCTGGGTCGATGTTTTCGTTCCCGGCTCCCCTTCCTCCAGCATCCGCCATCCCTTCGGGTTGGAGCGGAAGCAGCACCACGGTAGCCATGCCCGTCAGTCCCACCAACTCGCCAGCTACCAACGCTCCAGCTACCAATGGTGCGGTCTATTATGCAGCGCCCACAGCAGCGGCGATGTCATCGTGGCCACCGGCCACCATCACTCCTGTCCCGCAGCCGATGATGACTCAGTTGCCCAACGGCGCGGTTGCCAGCGCTCCTGGATTCCAGAGCCCCGTCTATGCGGCTCCTGTATTCTCGGCTCCCGTTGTTTCGGCTAACGGAGGGTCGTTGCCCTATGTTCCAGGCACGATCGGTTCCAGCATTTCGCCAGCCACTTTGTCCAGCGGCACCATCGTCGCCCCGGCTGGTGCATGGACTCCAGCCAATGGAACGGCGATCGATAGCGGTTGGAATCCTATCCCCACGGTGGGGCAGCCGGCAGCGATCGAGCCGCCCAGGTCGCGCGACGATCTGTCGTCGCCAATCAATCCCAGCCCTCTTCTCCCTTCGCAACCGGGGCCGTTGGTGATTCCATCCATCGCACCCCCTCAGCCCGGCGCTGCCGATCCGTTGCTCCCCAGTCAGTCGACTGGTCCAAAATCGGTTGAGGACAAGGAGTCGGTTGTGATCCCGACCCTTCCTTCGGATCCGAAAGAAAGCTCCGAAGGAATGTTTCGACTCCGGCCGCTGGAACCTGCCGAAGGGGCTGGCGCTGCAGGAGAGAAGTCTTCTGATCGGTCGCCAGAGGGGGCCGGAGGAGCCGCGGAGGAAAAGGCCAAGGAGACGTCTCCGGAGGCCCCCAGCGATGGGCGGGAACGGGAAACGACAGGGAGTGATGCCCCGACCGCTACGTCTGCCAATGGGCTGCAGCTGCGAGCCCGAAGCAACCCATGGCGATCGATCGATCCGATTCCTGCATCCAGCAGCCGAACGGCACCTCAGTGGAATCCCCAACTGATGCAGCCTCGCAGGGATCCTCCGCCTGCCACCGGCACACAGCCGATGGCGAAGGCTCCTTCTTCGCAACCGGCATCGTTGATTTCCAATCGATCGCGATAGAACTGCATGGGAACAACCGACAGATTCCCGTCGCCTAGAGGATCTGCGGAAAATCTTCGTCGATCTTTACCGCTTGGCAAGCACAGCGGGCGGCTTCTTCTGATCACCCTTCCCGCGTCATGGCGGATTGTTCGGCGGCAAGCTCCATAGCCTCCCTTGGCTGGAAACACGTTTTCTCCGCTTGCATCTTTCGGGTAATCTGATGCTGCCTCAGGCATATTGCAGCGGCGGAGTGTTCCCTCACACATTCCGATGAATGTTAGAATGTCAGGCAGTTATTTCAGTCCGGCTGTTTCTGCCTGGCTTCTCAAAGAATGCGATCCGAACGAGTGGGAGCCATGAAGCTGAGTATTTGGGGGATTTGTCTGGTGGGGCTAATGAGTCGTGGCGCGGTGACAGCGAGGAAGCCAAGATACAACTCAGTCGAAGGCTTTGTTGGCCATGGTACCGCTCAGGGGCCAAAAAGCTGATCGAGCATCTCGGTCAGTTCCTGGTTGGTTCGTTGGGTCTCCTCCCAGACTTTCCCATACCATCGCTTTTGACTTCCAGAAAGTTTCCAGTTCAGCGGGATGATCGCCGACGGGTCGCTCAGCTCAAATGGGATCTCCAGCACCAGTATCGGGTCGCGTTCGATCCGCTGCCGCGCCGATTCGACCGCGTCCTGCTTGGCAGCGGATTTTTGCTGTGGTGGCCTGGGGACTCTCTGGTTTCTTGGCAGTGTCGCTTCAGGATGCGTCTGGCGAAACCGATCTCGTGTCGCCTTGTCGCGCAGCGGATTGGTTGCAGGAAGCCGTTCGGCAGGGGGCGTTATTCGTCGTGTGGTGACCGCCTTCGTCGATGGCATCTGCATCCATTGGGGAGATTCCTTTGGAGATTTGCCGATGAACGATTCTCCCCAAAGATCGGTCAAATCTTTTTCCAGGTGACCCCGCTCCAGTTGCGAGGTCGACCGGACGCGAAGCATCGCTTCCATGGGTCCGGTCAGCCAGCGAAGGCTATCGAACATTAGAGAGGCTTGAGGCGGATCGAGTGCATCGCCGCTGCGCGCGGGATTCAAGTGAAGCAGCATGATCCGATCAAAGGGGCGGCTGGACTTTGGGAGATCGTGCCATCGTCGGAAGAGGAATTCAATCCAGTCGATGGCCGATACGATTCCCTCATTGTCGACATACGCGCCATCGCCGATCGCCAGTCCCCTCCCCTGCTCGTTGGTGGACTCCAGTCGCACAAAGGGAGAGATGAAAGGGAAGGAGGCGGAGGCGCGGGCCGCTGAGACCAGTTTGATATCGGTTTTTCGAGCGGTCTTGTCGTCGATCAGCTCGCGGTAATTCAACGGACGACTGGTCAGTCCTATGTTGGACCAGCGAATCGGGGTCGGGATCGAATCAAAGAGGACCCTCCTGCCGGTGACAGCGTCGGTGGCATTGAAGACTACGATTGGGGCGGAACCGGCATGGGCCAAGTCCCCCCAGTGCTCCAGCGTGGCATTTCCCCATGGCAACGGCAGTCGCCTGACCCAGGACTGTTCCAATCGCTCCCCCCGATCGCTCCATCGCGTCACTGGAAAAAGCAGCCCATAGAGTTCATCGGTCATCATCCCCATGGCGATCGACTCCAGGGAGGATCGCGTCGCAGGTTCGAAGATTTCCATCCGGCGGGGATGACCGCTGGCTTGTGCAGCCTGGAGCTCTTGGAGCGCCGCGATGAAGTAGAGCGATGCGACACCACCGCCTGAAACACTGCTAATGACGGCGACCGAGTCGCCGAAAGATGCGTAGCGATTGGAAAGCGACTGGAGCACCATCGAAGCCCAGGCAGCGGCATGGATTCCACCCCCAGGGCAGGTCACCACCACCAGCGTTCTGCCATACCAGGGGTGCTTCGGCACTCGAGCCATCCTTCGCACCACCGCTTCCCAGGCGGCCTCCTGGAGCCCTTGGGCCGCAAGCTGAACCTGTTCGACCCGTTCCAAGTCATCCTGAAGCGCCCGGTAGTCAGCGTCGCGTACTTGAGCGACCTGTTGCTGGAAGTCGTTTTGTGCCCGGTGCGGAACACTGGCAAGCGTGGCAGGCCGACGCAGCCCTGGAATGCTCTGGAGGATAGCCACCGCAGCGACAATCGCAAGAACGACCGGAATGCGTACGCGATCCAGCCAGTAGGCAGTTCCAGTGAGGAGCATGCCCAATACCCAGAGGGCAACCACCACCACCGAGGGCACGGTCACCCAGCCCAGTTGGTATCTATCAAAAGCCCTGGTCAGGACCAGATGGAATAGCATCAGCAGCGTCGCATAAAAGCCCATTTGGATATCTGCACCGCGCAGAAAAGTGCGACGCATCAGATGGATCGCGAATGCCTTCCCCCGGCGCAGCCACGCCCGGTGCGTCCGCGACTCGAAAGGAAAATAATTCCCCTCCGCTCTTCGGCTCCCGAAAAAGAACGTCCGGATCCAACCCAGCAGCATCAGCAGCGCGATGGATGCCAACCATCCGGTCAGCACCGCCACCAGGCTCCGCAACCCATGGCTAAGCCAGTCCGCCTGTCTGCCAAGATCGCTTTGCAGTTCGGAAAACTCGGAACCAAACCAGATCGCCAAGCACAACGGTGTCACCAGAGCAGATGACCCAACCAGAAGCCACTGCCGATCCGTCCAAGGAGATTTACCAGAACCGATCCAGTAGTCGATGTAGGGCAGCCTCACTCCGGAAGGCCTTCGGTCTTGCAGCAGTCGGAGGATCGCCACGCTGCAGACGATCGCAACGCCATTGAGGAAGCTGACCAGCATCAGCTGTGGGTAGCTTTCCAGCAGTAGGGCATTGTCCAGAAGAGCGCGAGCCGGAAGTATTCGGACGATGGGAACCCAGCAGGTGAGCAAGCCGAGGAACAGCAGCCCAAAACGCTGCTCCATCACCACCCGCAGCCATGGAAACCAAGTGGACGCCATCGCCATCCCCGCATGGTCTTCGCTTGAACCCATTTCCGACCGGAATCCGCACACGCCCGTCAGCTTGTAGCCATTTTTCCGCCAGATCGCCAGTACAGATCGCCAGAACAGATCGCTCGGCCAGCAACTCCATTCCATTTCCCGAGCGCGGAAAGATCCTATGCGATCCAGGGCTGTCCGTAACCGGTTTCGATCGACGCAGAACTAGCCTGCCGAAGCCCGGTAGGAAAAAAATTCAGTCAAGTGTGGAGCCATGAAGATCAGTCGGGATCGCCGATCTTCCAGAGCTGGCTAACGCTACGCACCCACATCTGGTTGCCTGCGACTGCTGGGGATCCCAGAACTGATTCTCCAAGCGTGTTGGTCTGGATCAGTTTCCCTTCGTCTCCCGATAGATCGACGACGAAGGCTTTGCCATCTTCAGCAAAAGCGATCAATCGCTTGTCGACCACCACGGGAGTGGCCCAGATCGAACCGGCATCAGGCAGACGGACCTGCCACTTCAGTTCGCCCGTCTGGGCATCCCCGCATACCAGCACGCTTCGATTGACGCAGTAGACTTTTCCTTCATGAAGGATGGGGGAAGCGGAGTTGGATCCCAGTTTATTGTTCTTCCAGAGGATCTCCGGGGTCTGGTCGCTGCGACCGATTCGGATCGCAGTCAGACCGCCCGAGGGAACAAACAGAGTTTGTCCAACCGCGACCGTCGATGGGATGCTGCTGCAGGGAAGATCGAGTTCGAACTTGGTGACGCCGGTGGTGGGCTCCAGCCCGAGGAGGCTCTTGCTGCTTTGCAGCAGGATCAAAGTCTTGCCATCTTCCGTCTGGACTGAGGTAGGAGAAGCCCAGTTGGCCTGGCGAGGCCGATCGACTCGCCACAAAGTCTTGCCGGTCTTCGCATCCAATCCGATGGCGAACGAGTCCCCTTGGCATTCGATCTGAAGCACCAGAACGCCATCGACCACCCAGGGTGAACTGCTCATTCCGACGTCATTGCCGGCCTTGGGGAAATCGGTTGCCAGTGATCGAACCCAGACCAACCGGCCTTCAAGGTCGAAGGCGGCGCAGTCGTTGGAACTGAAGAAGGCGAAAACGTGCCGGCCATCGGATGCGGGGGTGGGGGCCGCGTTGGCGCTGGTCGGGTGGCAGAAGGGGCGTCCTCGTGCGACCCACTGCTGTTGCCAGAGCAATCGACCATCGGTGCGGGAGACGCTGGTCAGATACAGCCGCCGCTGGTCGACGCCACCGCTGCTGGTGGTGATCACCTGATCGCCGACGATGATCGGACCGCTGACCGCACGGCCGGCGATTGGTACCTGCAGCAGCACATGCTTCTTTTCATCCCCCCCGAAATCATCGGGAAGCGTGGCCTGAGGGGCTGCGCTATTCCCCGAGCTGCTGCGGAACTGACGCCAGTCATCGGCGGCTTGGAGCGATCCGATCCCAGTGATTGCGGCCCATCCGGCCAGTGGCAGCTTTGCCCAATTCCATCCCATGCGTTGCGATAGCCTTTGCATCGTGCTGTCTCCCCTGCCCTGATTCATGATTTTGATGATTTGTGCCAGTTGAGTGAATGTTTCCGTCGCTCCCTGGTTTATGCAGGGAGGCGTGAAACCGGTGCTACCGCCAAGCCTAGTCTGCCTTGGATGCGATCGCCTTGCCTGTTGCATCGCATAGTCGAAGTTGGAAAGCCCAATTCTGCGCCCAGGGTTCGGTCTGTTCGTTCTGGCAGACTTTCACCACGATGACATTTTTGCCAGCCTTCAGCGAGGTGTCGCCGATGTACTGGTCGATCTGCGCGGATGCGTGGTAGACCTCGTTGCTGAGCACCAGCTGACCGTTGACCCAGACCTTGTTGGCGTTGATGCATCCCAGTCGCACCTGGCAGTCCAGCGGTTGGGGAGCGACGAACTCCGCGCGGGCATAGACGATCGCTCCCTTCTC
This sequence comes from Pirellulaceae bacterium, assembly GCA_044337705.1. Taxonomy (GTDB): domain Bacteria; phylum Planctomycetota; class Planctomycetia; order Pirellulales; family Pirellulaceae; genus JBEISR01. The sequence continues at coordinate 19,427 of JBIINB010000074.1, forward strand.
ATTGGCATAGATCGGATTCAGATCTACGGCTCCTTCTTCCTCATTGCCAGTTGCCTCCTGCCATGCGGCGTCTCCCTTTTTCCCCACATACTTCTGTTGTGGGTTGTAAAGGCCCTTCAGCAAATCAGCTTCCACCGGATAGGCGACGTCGAACGCTTTCTGACCTACGTTGTCGAAGGGGCCGATCACCTGCCATTGCTGTAGGAAGCCAAATTGCTTCGCAGGCGACAATTCAACACCAACCTCCTTCAGTAGCTTGAGAAGCGAATTGACCTGGTCGGGATGACGTGCCGACGCCAGAAGGGGCTCCAGTTGCAATCGTCTCTGCTTGTTCCCCTCTTCGTCTAGGTCGGCTGGTTTTTCTCCCAGTCTTTCGAGCGCCTGGGCAATCGATGCGTGGCGAAGTTCTGGGCTGGGATCTTCCAGCATCCCATCGAGCAACCGGGTGCGCAGGTCGGGACGCGACTGGGTCAGCCAATCAAACACCAGGGCCCTGGCCTCTCCTGCATGTTGCGTCTCGCGAAGGAAACTCTGAAGCGCCGGTTCGTGCTGCTCTAAGTTGCCACCATAGAGCGTCGAAGCGATACCTGACAGCCAGTTGCGCCCCAGCGGCGTCGCTTCATCCATGGCTCTCAGGACTTCCATCAACCGCCCCGCTGGCAGCGTCTGCAGTTCTCGTGCCGCCGCAACAGCCTTTTCGATCTGTGCATCGCCTGGCTCGATCTGCTGCAGCATCTTCAGGGCGGCAGAGGGCGACTGAGCGATCGTCAGGGAAGCCGTGCTGATCGACCAAATCACCGAAGCCGGCAGCAGCAGAAGAAAGGCGACTGGCGTCGGGAGGAAATGATGAATCCAGCATTGTCTGCGCGTCATGGGCAATTCCTTATTCGATCTTTCATGCCAACAGGAAGCCGGTCCAGGCAAACTGGAGTATAACCATTTTCAATGAGGTTTGGCGGCTTCGATGGCGGTGGAGCGGGACTGTTTGCATCACGGTGTTTCTCCAGAGAAGGAGACGGCTTTATGGCTTTCTTTCAGCGACTTTCAGCCGGCTGGTGGCTTGGCGGTCTCCTTGCGATGGCCGGGTGGCCAGGAGATGCCTGGAGCCAAGAGGAAGAAATGGTGGCGCCGGGGGATCAGTTGGTGGTCGAGGGAATTCCCGCTATCCCCAAACGACTAAAGGAACAGCTGCGACCCTATACCGAATCGCGAGCCGCCGCATTCTTTGCGTGGCACCCCTCGCTGCGTCACATGCTGATCGGTACCCGTTTTGGACAGACCACTCAGATCCATCATCTGGCGATGCCAATGGGAGCCAGGACACAGTGGACGTTTTTTGACGAACCAGTCTCTGGGGCGCAGTACGAGCCGAAGGATGCCAGCTTTGTCCTCTTTTCCCGCGATGTCGGCGGTAATGAATTCGCTCAGCTTTTTCGCTTGGATCCCAGGAAAGGGACCAGCCGTATGCTCAGTCCCGGAGGTAGGACTCAGATTGGACAGCCCCTTTGGAACCGCGCCAAAAGTCAGTTTGTCTACACATCGACCGAGCGAAATGGAGCGGACCGTGACTTCTGGTGGATGGATCCTCATGCGGAGAATGAGCCCAAGCGGATGCTGTTGGCCAATGAAGGAGGTGGCTGGGGGATTCTCGATTGGTCGCCCGATGATGCTAAGTTGCTGGTGGTTGAGCGGAAAAGCGTCAATCAGTCGCAGCTTTACGAAATCGATCTGCCGACGGCCCAGCGTAGGCCACTGACGGACCCCAAGGCAACTCCAGCCGCTTATCTTGGAGGGCAGTATCTTCAGGGAGGGAACGAGGTCGTCTGCGCCAGCGATCGCCGAGGCGAGTTCCTGGAGTTGGTGAAGATCGACGTTGCCACCGGCAAGGAGACACCGATTGGCGAAGCTATGCTTGGCGACGTCGAAGCGCTGACGCTGCATGAAGATGGAAAGACCCTGGCTTTCGTCGTCAACCAGGATGGCATCTCACGACTTTATGTGCGCGATGCGACCACCGGCCAGCAACGCGCCATCGATGGACTACCCCAAGGGGTAATCTCCCTGGGGGACTGGCACCGACAAATGCCAGAGCTGGCGTTGACCGTCAATTCCGCAAGAAGTCCATCGGATGTTTATTCGGTCGATGCATCCAACGGACGTGTAACTCGGTGGACCGAAAGCGAGTTGGGAGGGATCTCGGCTGAGTCGCTGACGGAACCGGAACTTGTCCGCTGGGAGGGAGATGATGGACTAGAACTGACCGGATTTCTCTATCGGCCCCCAGCCAGCTTCGAAGGGAAGAGGCCTGTTATCGTATCGATTCACGGCGGTCCCGAAGGTCAGTCCCGTCCGGTTTTTCAAGCGAGGAACAACTTCTATTTGAATGAACTGGGGGTCGCCATCGTCTATCCAAATGTGCGAGGTTCGGTGGGCTATGGAAAGACCTTCACGCAATTGGATAACGGCATGAAACGCTTGGACGCCGTGCGCGATATCGGCGCTCTGCTCGATTGGATCGCTCGGCAGCCCCAACTCGACTCCAGCCGCATCATGGTGACCGGAGGTTCTTATGGGGGCTACATGACCTTGGCGACGGCGACGCAATTCAACGATCGAATTCGCTGCGCTCTCGATGTGGTGGGCATCTCCCATTTTGGGACATTTTTGAAAAACACCGAGAGCTATCGTCGCGACTTGCGGCGAGTCGAATATGGGGACGAACGTGATCCGGAAATGGCGAGGTTCTTCGATCAGATGGCACCGCTGAACCGAGCCAGTCAGATCACCAAGCCGCTGTTCATCGTCCAGGGTGGAAACGATCCGAGAGTCCCGCTGAGCGAGGCAGAGCAGATGGTGGCCAAGGTTCGTGCAAACGGAGGACCGATCTGGTATCTGATGGCCAAGGACGAAGGGCACGGCTTCAAAAAGAAAGCGAACGCAGATTATCAGTTCTACGCGACGGTGCGCTTCATCGAACAGTATCTTCTGGCACCTTGAACTCGAGGGTTTTCTACCGTGGCACGGACGTCTCGTCCGTGATGGATCGCCTAGCTGAGACAGCGATCGCACGAGTAGGAATTGGTGTATGGCTGGCTACCGTGGCACGGACGTCTCGTCCGTGATGGATCGCCAGGCCGAAACAGCGATCGCACGAGTAGGAATTGGTGTATGGCGGGCTAGCGTGGCACGGACGTCTCGTCCGTGATGGATCGCCAGGCCGAAACAGCGATCGCACGAGTAGGAATTGGTGTATGGCTGGCTACCGTGGCACGGACGTCTCGTCCGTGATGGATCGCCAGGCCGAAACAGCGATCGCACGAGTAGGAATTGGTGTGTGGCCGGCTACCGTGGCACGGACGTCTCGTCCGTGATGGATCGCCTAGCTGAGACAGCGATCGCACGAGTAGGAATTGGTGTGTGGCTGGCTACCGTGGCACGGACGTCTCGTCCGTGATGGATCGCCAG